>CAYQXZ010000109.1:0-6322 GCA_964421645.1 uncultured bacterium | reverse complement strand
TGAGAAAATTACCGAACTTCTGGATACGCTCGGAATTACCTCATGGGATTGATGCATGATTCGAACCTATAGGCTGATAAACAAAGTGTGTACATTCCGGGCACATGGTTTACACATTCTGGTATACCAACCTCTTGAAAAGGAGGCAATACTGGAAAAACGAAGGGAGAAGAAGCGTTTGACTTTGGAAAGACGCAAGCAGTACAATCTTAACAGCAGGAAATTCAACTAAACACGACTCGGAACAGAGTAAAAGTGAAAGTTGGTTTTGGGGCAATCTTGTGCCAAAAGGTCTGACGATATACACTATGGAGGGCCGAAAGAATGATGACATTCCGGCAGATTGCGGCAAGGCATGAATTCCTGCCTGTGGCGACCTCCTGGTACCTTGCCGATCTGGGCGAAGCCCGAGGTAAGCAGGCTCTATTCATACGGCAGGCATCTCAACGATTAAAGGTTTTGCGTGAACATGCCCTTATTGAAAGTGCTGTTTCTTCCAACCGTATAGAGGGCGTGGAAGTGGATAAAACCCGGGTAGCCACTATCATTTTTGGCCGGCCCCTGTTGCGGAATCGAAATGAAGAAGAGGTGGCTGGTTACCGGGAAGCGCTCAAACTCATTCACGAGCAGGGCATAGCCCTATCAGTATCGGAGAAAACGATTCTGACCCTGCATCGGTTGGCACTTTGGGAGATTGGGTATGCAGGCAAGTACAAAGAAAAGGATGCCGACATAATTCAGAAGTATCCTGATGGGACCTCCAGGATTCGGTTCAAAACAGTCTCCGCAGTTGAGACGCCTGCCGCGATGAAGGAACTCTTGGATTTGTGGGATTTGGCTCTTCGCGAACGATGGATACACCCGCTGGTTGCATTGGCCGCATTTAACCTTGATTTTTTGTGCGTCCATCCTTTCAGAGACGGAAACGGCAGAGTTTCACGATTGTTGTTTCTTCTGATGTGCTACCACTTCGGCTATGAGGTTGGCAGGTACATCAGTTTGGAGCGTCTGATTGAGCAGTACAAGGAACGATATTACGAAACACTGGAGCAAAGTTCTCAATTCTGGCATGAAGGGAAACATGACCCCTGGCCATTTATCAATTACTACCTGTTTATCTTGAAGACTGCCTGTCAGGAATTTGAAGAACGTCTTAGCCAGACAAAAGAGCCGAAAGGGGCCAAAGCCGAACTGGTTCTGAATACCATCCGCAAGCAAACAGGAGATTTCCGTTTGTCTGACATTGAACGGGCTTGCCCGTCTGTGGGACGCGACTGGATTCGTTCTTTGCTGTCAAACCTTAAAGCGTCCGGGGAGCTTACTTGCCAGGGCAGAGGACCCGCAGCGCGCTGGCATTACCATGATGGTAAGGGTAGTACCTCTAAGTGAGCGTATTAGTAAGCGTATGATTGCCATTGATTGAACCTCCTGTTTATGTATCTACAATGAGTATACATCAAAAAATTTGCGTCAAGGTTTGCGAGATTGGATGAATTCAGAGGGGGAGAGGATGGGCGTATTGCGGAATTGCTTCAGGGATTGCAGAAAATGGAAGCGGAGTGGCGTTGACGCAATGAATTAGGCGCTCCAGAAGACTGGATTGGTATCCCGAAGGATGTTCTGACGCCCCGGGATTTCTCAAATTCATTCCCGGTACTTGAACCCGCGTTCATCCACTCCGCAGGCATGTATTACCTGCAAGAATATGCAACCGTCAAGAGCATGAATCGGTTCAAGTTTTTGTTCTTGCAGTTCCATGTTATGATATACACTATTATCTGCATTCAGACAATTGGGATGTTGATTCGGCAAAGAAGAGAAATGAGAAATCCCCTCGGTCCCTCCTTTCGCAGGAGGGGGATAGGGATTTGAGGAGAGAGAAGAAAGAATGTCTACTATTGTAAAACCTTCATTAAATGAATGGAAAGAACTGTACGAAGCAGCGGCTGAATTTGAGGAATTGAAAGCATGGGAATGGATGTGGGACAGCGACGTTTTCGGAGTGGAAAATCCTGAAAGCGGCGAGATAGGATACTGTTGTGTCATGGGAGCTCTGGGTGAGTTGTTTGCATTGGGGGTATACGTAGGGAACGAAGGACTGAAAGGGTATCTTGATATAAAAGACATGGATAGAATAAGCGATTTGGAAGAAACCAAAAACATCGCCATATTGCACAACCAGAAATGCCTGATGGCATCTTTTGATGATAAGAAATCTTTGGTGCCAGAGGATTTCAAGATAATAAAAAAACTCAACCTTAAATTTGAGGGTGCAAATAACTGGCCTCTATTCAGAAGTTATCAACCGGGGAAAAATCCGTGGCATATAACTGCAGGGGAAGCGAGATTTCTAACTCTGTGTTTGCGTCAGGCTGTAGGTGTTGCTCTGATGGCAAAAGACAATCCTGATTTTGTTTTTGTCACGGATGACGGACTTTATTTTACGAGGGCTATTGAAAAAAACGGAGATGAGTTGACATGGAAAAATACCTGGGCTAAACCGGATTTCACGCAGGATGAACAGGATAAGGGAGATTCCGGAATAGAATTTGACGGTGAAAAAATTGAATGGATAAAGCAGAGGGTACGAGTTTCCAGTGAAATATGGGAGATGGACTATTCCTATTTACATGCGGTAATTCAGGAGAGCCCTGACAGTAGACCATGGTATCCGTATGTAACTTTGTGGGTTGAAAGCAATTCAGGCTGTGTTTTGAGTTTTCTTCTGTCCAGATATGAGGAACAGGAGGATATCAAAAAGTATAAGGAAAAGATGTTGGATTATACTCTCAAGATAATTATTGAAGGTAATTCCATTCCGTCGGAAATCCGGGTAAGGCAGAAGGATACTATGGAACTGCTCAAGCCCATGGCAGCAATCTTGGGTATTAGACTGAATCAACGGGAAAAATTGAAGTTGCTTGATGAAGCGAGAAAGGCGCTGGAGAGCTCTTTTGACAGAAGATAGAAACAGGGAGCAGTTAGAGGCCTAATAATTTACGGATTTCGGCGATGTCGCAATGTGGTTGGCCGTCTTTTTTGCGGCGCGCTTCCGTGTTTTCTATCTCTCTAAGCATGGTTTCTACCTTCCCCCTTTCCGAATCTATCTTAACTGCTTGAAGAGGACTTTTACCGCCGAGAGCGGGAAGGGGCGTGTTTATCCATTCTTTCATGTAACTGCCCATGTAAGGTCTGTAGGTTTGCTTGTTGAGAAGCTCCGTTTTTCTGTCTTCCGCATTTTTGATTTTCTTTAGCGTGGCTTCGGGAGAGGTAATCTCTTCCATCTCTTTTGTTGAACTGCTCTTAAGTTTTATATTTTCGCCGAGGAGTGAAGCAAGCCGTTTCCGCAATTTTATCATCCTGCGCTCTGATGTTGCGCTTGTTATCATCTCTTTTTTGTTGAGCGTTATGCTTGCCGTATACGATTTTTTGGTGGACGCGCTATCTGACGGGTTCTGAACACAATGGCTCTGTAGAATCATGAGCCTTTCATCAAGATTTTTATTGAGAGTGTCTTTCTGCTTTTTCTCAAGTTGCGCCAGCCAGACGAAATCCATTTCCGTCAGTTCGTTTTGTTGATATGTCCTGTCTGTCTCCATGAAATCTTCGGCGCCGGAGAGCTGGGCGGCGGTTTCTTCAAAGTTGCATACGCTGAAGACTGTTTCGCAGAGCTTAACGTCATCGCCTTCTTCCGTAATCATCCTGATTTTTCTTGCCGCATTGTAATAGAAGAGGGATAAGAAATTGTCATGAAAAAATTCTTTCCAATCACTGATGCCTGTCGTTTGCCGGTAAGCCTCGTAACTTGAAAAAACGAACCGCTTTATTTCTTCTTTCGTCATGTATGAATAGATATGTCCATGACCCATGAAATAGTGTCTGTCCCCGGCCTGTCCGATTCTGCCGCAGAATATGTCCCAGCGCACAAGGTTCCTTGAGGAGGTTATGTCAAAGACTTCGTATTCTTCCCCGCTGAAAAGGTTTCTCAACGTAACGCTCGTTCCTTCATTTATAGCGGTAGTTTCATAGAAGGATATTGCGGCATCCTTCTGTTGCGCCAGTATTTCTATCTCTTTTGGGGTGAGAAGATTCTGATGATGTTTATAAAAGTCTTTTATCACGGTGCTCCCGTCTTTCAGTTTATAGTCATGGGTAAACCAGTCCGCAAAGACTATCTTTTCACTATCCGGCAATTTCTCCACTTTTTCACCGCGTGCTTCTGCAAAAACCTTAAGAGCATTTTGTCCTTCGTCGGTCTGGATGGCTTCAACGATATATTTTGAAAGTTTCTCCTGCAGTGACAGGTCTTCTCTGGTTACTTCCTTCAGAAATATCTTTTCTGAAAGGTCGGTCTCTTTTTCATGGTTCATATCCTTGTTAAGACAGCACTTCTTGTATTTTCTCCCGCTGCCGCAGGGACAGGGAGCGTTTCTTCCCACTTTTTGCGCCCGGTTTTCAGCACCGGGAATGGCGGCGTTTGTTACCTGCTCTGAATCCATGGCTGCTAACAGCATGTTTCTGAAATCAGTCTTGTCAAGGGTCCTGTAGTAATCCCCCGTATCAAGTATATTCGCCGCCTTTTCAAGAAATTCCCTACCTTTTTCCGGATTGTCTTTTATTTTATTAATCTTGCCCAGAGCATAGTATGCTTCAACTGCGTTTTTGTTTGCCTCTACTGCGGCGAGGAAGTGCTTTTCCGCCTCGTTATATCTCTTCATTCGCAGGAGGATATTGCCTGCCCCAACTCTGTATTCCGCATTTTTCGGCTCTTTTGATAGCTCTTTTTCATAGTGTGAGAGCATCTGGGAAATGCTCATCTTTTTTTTACCGCCCATACCTGAAGAGTATTTTATGACGCCGGTATTGAAGGATGGATTATTGGCTCTTGCATCTTCATGGATGTCCTGGTATGACCTTATCGCCAAATGGGCCTGGCCGGTAAGATTGTAGTTGTCAAGTGCTTTGCAGTTCTTGCATCTTATCTGGTTTCCGACGTAAACCTGTCTGTCAACCACATCTATGATGACATCATCTACATCGTAGCTATAGGTTTTCCCGCAGGTCTTGCACTCCAGCCGCATACCTATGCAGTGTTCAATCGTATCCTCAATCTTGCGTTTTCCCTGGATGAGTTCCGTGAATATTTTAAGTTTCCTGCTCTGTTTTTCCACGTCTATGCGTATATCTGTAAGTGAAGGATGCGCAATATGGTTGATAACGCATATCGTATAAAGCGATTCCCTGGTTTTATACTCGCCGGGATAGGATTCTTTTTCCAGCAATGGGATAAATTCCGTGCTTCCTATGCAGGCAAGTGTATCGGCTGTTACTTCATAATGAGATTTCCACAGGTACTCAAAATTGTCTTTGAGCATCTCCACGGATTCAGAATATGGCTGGAATTGCAGAGCGTACAATGCGGCAAGTGTTTTGTTGTCTCG
The DNA here is from genome assembly GCA_964421645.1 of uncultured bacterium. GTDB lineage: Bacteria > Ratteibacteria > UBA8468 > B48-G9 > JAFGKM01 > JAFGKM01. The sequence goes on along the minus strand of CAYQXZ010000109.1, from coordinate 881 downwards.
TTTTTCTTCAAGCAATTTACACAACAACGGCAGAACGTGCCTGCCGGCTCTTGAAAGGATTTTTATAGTGGCGTCATAGAGGGTATCGTTGTTTGTCTCCATACCGTCTATCAACAGGGGGATTATTTCAGTCTTTCTCCGCGCTATATATTCAATTATGGCTTCTCTGTCCCGGTTCGTTTTGCTTGAAAGACGTTTCTTTATCTGTTTTAAATTGGCCGCCTGAATATCTACAGTGAGTGGTTCATGAAGAAGTTTTCTTTTATCCTCTATCTCTTCTATGGCATATTTTGCGGCAGATCTCACGTCTTCGTTTTTGTCTCCCGCCGCAGACTGCAACAAATCATACGACCTGTCCCAGTAGATCTCCCCCAGCCTTTCAACCGCCCATTCTCTCGCATGAGGATTTTGGTCTCGCAGGAGTTCTGTGCATTTTTCAAGAGTCCATATCATTTTGTATGTCGGGGTTATTCATCAACAGGAGGTTGCCGCCGACTAAATAGATAATCTTCATAAAAATCCCCCCAGATCGTGACCTGGGGGTGGCCAGTGAGTTACCCCGCTGGGGATGATTTATTAATAATATCTTACCAGTTAAGGTTTCTTCCGTCAAGGAGTTCGCATGATTTTTGTTGCGGAGGGATGTTTGACAGGGATGAAAGTCTTTGATTGGCAAGGATTTCAGCGGAGAAAAGAGAATAAAATTGGGTGGCAGTAGGGTGGCAGTAACTTGAAAAAAAGGCATTCTTGAGCTGAAAAAATAGCGTCCTTGTTATATAGATTATCTCTTTGTCTATCAAGAACTTGCGCAGGGTTAGGGCAGGGAAAAACCTCAGGTTAAAAAATAGCACTTTTGGACTTAGGATCCAGTGGGGCAACCC
>CAYQXZ010000108.1:3937-6349 GCA_964421645.1 uncultured bacterium | reverse complement strand
GGATTATCGGAAACCCGGCTGTTGATTGACTATGTCTGTCTTTCCCTGCAGAAGGATTATGACGAACTTTTGTGCCTTTCCATGCTCCATGGGGTGGAAAAGTACTGGTATCAGATAGAGACGGTGAAAAAAGTTCTAAAATATTTCCACGGAAGAGTTCTTTTATGCGACGAAGTTGGACTGGGCAAAACGGTGGAAGCAGGGATTTTGCTGAAGGAATATCTTGCAAGGAATATGCTGAAAAAAGTTTTAGTCCTTACACCAACGTCGCTGGTTTCCCAGTGGCAAGAAGAAATCCTGTCAAAATTCGGGATAGATTTCAAGACAACGAACGACCCGGAGTTTGACGAGTCTCCGGAAGGCTTCTGGAAGAGCGATTTTATCGTGTCTTCCATCAATGTTGCAAAGAGCAATAAAAACTTCCCCCTGGTGACGCAGCAATATTACGATTTGGTGATTGTGGATGAGGCGCATCATCTGCGAAACAGGAATACCTTAAACTGGAAACTGGTCAACCATATAAGAAAAAAATTCGTTTTTCTTCTGACGGCCACACCGGTGCAGAATAATCTTGTGGAACTTTTCAATCTTATCACAATTTTGAAGCCAGGGCAGTTTAAAACAGAGAAGATTTTTAAAAAGGAATTTATCCGGAAAGGAAATCTGAAGCATTCGGAGAAAGAAAAATTAAGAGAATTGCTCAGGGATGTGATGATAAGAAATACCAGAAGCGTAATTGATTTAAAACTGCCCAAGCGGTTTGCCACAACCATCAGGGCGGAGCCCTGTGAGACGGAGAGGAAGGTTTATAAGGAACTCGGCGGCGCCCTTAAATCCATGAATGTTAATAAAATGCTCCTCAGTCTGCTCCTGCGCGAGGCGGGAAGCAGCCCGTATGCATTAAAAGGCAGCCTTCTGAACGCAAAGATGGAAAACCTGAAATTTATTATTGATGATTTAGACGGCATTGCCGAAACCTCAAAAACCCAAAACCTCTTAAATCTCCTGTTGAAAAACCCTGAAGAAAAGAAAATAATTTTTACCCAGTTTCTTAAAAGCGTTGATTACATCCATGAATTTTTGGACCGCTGCCGGATACCCTGCGTTACCTTCAAGGGGGGCATGACGCCATCGGGAAAAGACTATGCCATTAAGCAGTTTAAAGAGGCAGTTCCTGTTCTTGTTTCAACGGAAATAGGCGGGGAGGGCAGAAATATTCAGTTCTGCAACACGATTATCAATTTTGACCTTCCGTGGAACCCTATGAGCATAGAACAGAGAATAGGAAGGCTACACAGGATAGGACAGAAAAAAGACGTTTTTATATTCAACCTGTCCACAAGGGGAACGATTGAAGATTACATTATTGAAATTCTGGACAGCAAGATAAACATGTTTGAAATGGTAATCGGTGAGATTGAACCGATACTGGGGCACATGGAGGAAGAAAAGGAGTTTGAAGAACTGATTATTGAACTCTGGTTGAAGAGTAAAGATGAGTTGGGTTTAAAAGAAAACTTTGAAAGATTAGGTGATGAACTTTTAAATGCTAAGGAAAAGTATCTGAAAACGAAGGTTCTTGACAGAGAGATATTTGGGGAAGACTATGAGGTATGAAAAAACGTTCAAAGAGGTGATAAGCGATATTCTGACCGCAAACGATGCTCTGGTTGAATGGCAGAAAAATGGATGCCTGAACGTTGTCCTGCCCGAAGAGACGGCAAAGGTTTTGGGTGCGTCTGAATATGCCAATTTGTATTTTTCCGCGCCGTCCGGTGAAGAAAAAGGCATATATGTTTCCTATGAAACGGATTTTTTTGAGAAAATGGGCACCTTCGTTTTCAAAAAAGGCAGGTTTTCGGTTGCCGGATATCCTGATTCCACTTTCAACAGGGAGAAACTTTCCAGATTGCTGCCGGAAAAAATCATTTTCAATAATGCCATTTTCCGGCTGGAAAAAAACGAAATGAAAGATGTTTCGTATTTTTTGTTTTTCTTCAAGTACATTGCGGTCTCGGATGAAAAAAGGGAAGGCATTATTTCTGTTCTCGTTAACGGATTGACCGGAAGTACAAGTCGCATGGATGATTATTTTCCCGATAACATGGAAGAGATTTCAAACCACGGAGGGTTTACGGAACATGACTGGAGCGGCGTGATTGAACCGGCATATAGATTTACGTCCAAAAAAGCGAGGGAAGAACTTGACGAACTGGTAAAGAGCATGGAGAGGCGGTTGAACAGAGATGCGGACAGGATATGCCAGTATTATGAAACTTTGAAAGACGAGGTCAGGGAAATAATGAAAAAGAAGGAAGCAGAAGGACAGGAGATAGAAAAGCTATCCGGCAAACTTGACGTAATAGAAAATGAAAAAAGGTGGAAACTTCAGGATATGGCAATGAAATACTC
>CAYQXZ010000108.1:0-3927 GCA_964421645.1 uncultured bacterium | reverse complement strand
TTCATATCGTAACAAAAACCCTTGTATTCCAGATAAACGTAAAACGAAGGCTTTCTTCCCGTTTATTTCCTGTCTCTTATAACCCGATTTTGAGAAAGATTGATACTTTACCCTGCGAAAGTTGTTTTGCCCCTGAGCCTCCCTACTATGTGTGTGATGAAAAACTGCATATTGTGTGCCATGAGTGTTTTGGCAATTGCCCTGTCTGTGGCAGAAGGTTTTGCCGTGCGTGTTATAATAAATGTCCCAGATGCAAGGGAAATAAATGATTAAGATATGTTATGTGATAGGGACGCTGGAGATAGGCGGGGCGGAGAAACAGTTGCTGAAACTCATAGAGCGGATAGACAGGAACAAATTCTCTCCGGTTCTGGTTGCGTTGAGAGGCGGGGTACTCAGGGAGGAATTTGAAAGAGTCTGCAGCGTGACAATCATCGGGAAAAGGTGGAAGATAGACCCCTTTTTCCTTGCAGTGCTTGCAAGAACATTGAAAAGGGAACGTCCGGATATTCTGCATACTTTCATGTTCACATCAAATACGTGGGGCAGGATTGCCGGGGTTATGGCGGACGTGCCTGTCATGATTGCCTCCGAGAGGTGCGTGGACGTGTGGAAGAGGTGGTATCACCGGTTAATAGACCGAGCCCTGCTGCCGTTCACATTCAGGGTTGTGGGCAATTCGGATGCGGTGGGGCGTTTCTATCAGCAGACGGAGAGGATACCGGAAGAGAAGATGGCCGTGGTCTATAACGGAGTTGACCTGGATGAATTCAAGAACGTTGAGGCGCCGCCGGCTTTAAAAAAACAGGTAGGCGTGGAACAGTCCGGTTTCATCATAGGCGCCGGAGGGCGGTTCACGGAGCAGAAGGGTTTCATAAACCTGCTCAAGGCGGTGCCTTCAGTTATGAAAGCGTATCCTGAAAGCCGGTTTGTTCTCGTGGGGGACGGTCCTCTGCGGCGGTCGTTTGAGGATTTTGTTGCTGCAAACGGCCTTGAGAAAAACGTGGTTTTCACTGGCTACAGGAAGGATATACTCCGGATATTTTCCTTTTGCGATGTCATAGCGGTTCCTTCGCTGTTTGAGGGCATGCCCAACATGGTGCTCGAGGCGATGGCATTGAAGAAACCGGTGGTCGGAACGGATATCCCGGAAATTGCAGAACTGGTGAAGGACGGGGAGAACGGTTTTCTTGTACCGGTGAAGAATAACGAAGGGCAGATTGCGGAGAAGATAATCGTTCTTCTTCAAAATACTGAACTGCGGAGAAAAATGGGGGAGAACGGCTACAGTGTCGTGAATGAGAGGTTTTCCATGGAGTCAATGGTCAGGGGGTATGAGGATATTTACATGGCGGCGTTTGGAGAGAAGGATAGATTGCCACGTCGCACATTGCACTCCTCGCAATGACAACAGGAGGACATAAGAAAGAATGTGTGCGATATGCGGAATAGTAAACAATAACGGCAGGCGGGTCGACGGGGAACTGTTGCGGAAGATGACCGGCATCATGGACTACAGGGGCCCTGATGAAGAGGGATTCCTGACCAGGGACAATATCGGCCTGGGACACAGGCGCCTGAAAATAATAGACCTTCATACCGGGCAGCAGCCGCTTGCGAATGAAGACAGCACTGTCTTTCTTATATGCAACGGGGAGATATACAATTTCAGGGAACTGCGGGCGGAGCTTGAAAGAAGAGGGCACAGGTTTTCAAGCCGTTCCGACAGCGAGACAATACTTCACCTTTACGAGGAGGAAGGCACGGGATGCCTGAAACGCCTGCGCGGCATGTTTGCATTCGCAATATGGGATACGGATAAGGAAGAGCTGTTTCTCGCAAGAGACAGGATAGGCAAGAAACCGGTTGTATACTGCGAGACGGCGGAAGGTTTTATGTTTGCCTCGGAGTTGAAGGCGCTGCTTCTTCATCCGGCGGTGAGAAAAGAGATAGACCCTGTCGCCCTTGACCTTTTCCTCACATACCAGGCAGTCCCGTCTCCGCGCACGATTTTCAAAGGTATAAGAAAACTTCCCGCTGCGCACTTTCTCGTGCTTAAGAACGGGAAGGCATCCATCAGCAGGTACTGGAACGTGGATTTCACCAGGAAGATAAGACTCAAGAGCGAGTACGAGTACAGGGAACTGCTGTGGGATAAGCTGACCGAAGCCACGAGACTGCGCATGGTCTCCGACGTTCCCCTCGGAGCTTTTCTTTCGGGCGGGATCGATTCCTCAACCGTAGTGGGAATAATGAGCGGACTCTCGAGGGTGCCAGTCAAGACATTTTCGGTGGGATTCGACGAGGAGAGCTTCAGTGAATTGAAATACGCGCGGATTGCCGCCCGCAGGTTCGGCACCGAGCACTATGAGTTCAGGGTGAAACCGGAAGTAATGGAGATACTCCCAAGTCTGGTCTGGCATTATAACGAACCATTCGGAGATACCTCCATGGTGCCCACGTATTATGTTGCCAGGGAAACGAAAAAACACGTGACCGTCGCTCTTAACGGGGACGGGGGCGACGAGAATCTTGCCGGGTATACCCGGTACTGGCAGATGCTTTTGCTGGACGGCATGAGGAACATGGCAGGCGTGATGCCGCCTCCTGTAATGAGGGGCATGATGTCAGCGATGCTCGAGGGATATGAAAAGCACCCTTCCAGCACATTTTTCAGGATATGGAAATGGATGGAGGAAGCCGGAAAGTACGGAGACGCCTATGCCTACGCGAGGAGACTCGTCTCTTTTTCATCGGAGCACAAGGATGAGATATACTCGGATTCTTTCAGGTCGGAAATCGCCGGTGAAGATTCAATGCGGCTTATCGGGGACTTCTGGGAAGACGCGGGCCGGGTTCATCTGCTTGAGAAGATGCAGTATTCGGATTTCAACATGTACCTTGCGGACGTGCTGAACGTGAAGATGGACATAGCGGCCATGTCAAACGCCCTGGAAACCAGAAGCCCGTTTCTCGACCATGAATTTGTGGAGGCGGTTGCCGGTTTTCCCCCGGGAATGAAATTCGGAAGGTTCACTTCGAAGTATATCCTGAAGAGGAAATTGAAAGGGTTTTTGCCCGACGAGATACTAAACAGGAAAAAAATGGGTTTCGGAATGCCGGTCGGGGAGTGGTTCAGAAGAGAGATGAAGGACTACCTGCGTTCACACCTGCTGTCGTCCGGCTTTGCAAAGAGGGGATTCTTCAGGCCGGATGCGGTAAGGAAGATGACGGAAGACCACATTGCCGGCAAGACCGTGCACACTTCGCGGTTATGGAATTTGCTGGTATTCGAACTCTGGTCGAGGATTTTCCTTGACGGGGAAACATGGTAAACGATAGGCGGTTTTTCTGGCTGAAACAGGCGATTTCTGGTATAATCAAGACAAGAGAACACCAGGAGGAATAACAAAAATGAAATATGTCATTACAGAATATCTGGAAAAGGCGATGGAACAGGCGGTATATGAAAAACTTGAGGATGGAACGTATGCCGGAAGAATTGCCAGGTGCAAAGGTGTTGTTGCGTTCGCTCCCACCTTGAAGAAATGCGAGGAGGAATTGCAGTCGGTTCTTGAAGAATGGATATTACTCGGTTTTCAAATGAAACATCCTTTGCCGGTAATTGGGAATATCAATTTGAATAAGGAACCGGATTATGCAAAAGTGGCGGTCTATTAAAAGAAAACTCTTTATTCAAAAGCTCAAGAAATTAGGATTTGACGGTCCATATTCGGGCACGAAACATCAATTTATGACTTATGAAAATCACAGGTTAGCAATTCCCTCCAACAAAGAATATTCTGTTCCTCAACTGAAATTTATGCTTTCCGAAATAGAACATATTATCAATAAGACTATAGACCCTGAAGGGTGGAATGCCCTTTAATTTCTCATGAAACTTTCGGTGATAATCCCGGTATACAA
>CAYQXZ010000107.1:0-6355 GCA_964421645.1 uncultured bacterium | reverse complement strand
GGGATGACAAAAGGCGTCAGATTGCCACGAGCCGATAGAACCGGCTCTCGCAATGACAAAAAGGTCGGTTGAGAGGTAAAGGAGAGCCATGGAAAAGATAAAGGGTATGAAAAGGAATATAAGTATTCTTGTTTCTCTGTTCTTTCTGATACCGGTTTTTGCCTTTGCGTCAGGCACTGTCAGGGAATATTCGCGGCTTCTGCCGGCCGACTACAGGCACAGCAACGAACGGTTCAACAATTATCCCGGCACTCTTTCCGGACCGCGGATAGAATGGGCAGCACCTTTCGCCATTGGCAGATTGAAACTCCTGATTATCCTGCCCTGGGGCGCCGCTCATGAAGCGTCCGAACTGCGCTCGCGCATACCTGCAGACATCAACCTGATAACCACGGCCGGCTTTGACAAATGGGTAAATCCCCAGGCAGGGGAGCCGGCGTACGAGCCGGTACCGGTTGACGGGGTTGTCCTGAACGATACTGCGAACCGGCTGCTGAGCGCCGGCTACCGCTACGACGCCATAGTCGTCGGCAAGGTCAAATGGAGTGTGATTCCCCAGGCCATCCAGGAAAAGATTCTAGCAAAGGTGAGGGCCGGTACGTCCCTGGTATTGATTTCGCCATGGGGCGTTGACGATAATCTGCAGAAACAGATGGCTTTGAGCGGCGATAACGCGCTCTCCGGAATCGTTCAGTCCACAGTGCCGGTTGGCATACTGCCCCTTGACGTGGATTTTGAACAGACCGGGCCCAAGGGATACTTTCCGCGGCGTATCGGTCCGCCGGATATCAGCACGGGCAAACTGGGCGGCGGCAACGTGGTGTGGCTGGATTACCGCGACCGTGCCGTAAAGCATGAGACGCTCACCGTTCATGGTGTGACACCGTGGTTGTATTATTCGTATGACAACGCGCTGACTCCGTTCCTGCCGGAAGACGATCTGCATTATGACTATTACTATTCCATAATTGGCAAAACGCTCTACTATGCGGCGGGTAAGACCACGGGGGCGCAGTTGCACGCCATTCAGCAGGTGGTGACGGTTGAGCGGCAGAAACTGCCCTCCGCACCGGCATCGTTTGAAATAAACCTCTCCAATCCCGAACTCAGTGACTGGTCACTGGTCTATGAAACAAGGGACAGGGATAACAATGTGCTTGACAGGGGTTCTATTAAAGACGCTGTTTTGTCCGGCGGCAAGGCCGTTTTTTCACCTCCCCTGTCGCGTCTTCCGCAGGGGACCTACGTGGTGGATGTCTGGGCGCTGCAGCACGGTGCTGTCCTGGACTGGGCATCTTCGGCATTGATTGTTACAGATACAAAGTACATAGAAGCGGTCCAGCCGGAGAAGGAATTTTTCGCTGCCAAGGACCATATCCGGGGGACCGTCAGGTTTGCAAATGCGACGGCAAGCGGCATGTCAACGTCGGCGGAGTTGTGGGATACGTACGGCAGGCTGGTGGCTGTGACACAGGTGGACGAGATGAGCAAGGGAGGCGGGTTTGATTTTCCTCCGGTAGCCAATCCTCTCTCCCGTACCTACAGGATAGTTGCTCAACTGAAGGAAAAAGATTCCGTTGTTGACAGGGCGGAAACATGGGTGGGATTACCCTCAAACGTTGTGGATGACTACAATTTTTTCATGTGGGCGGACGGCATCAAGACGCGTGCTAACCGTACCAGGATGTACCAGTTCAAGCAGTACGCAACCACAGGCTACTACGACGGCTGCCTTTATTACCCCCAGCGTGAACAGCTTATAGAGACATCGGATAATCTCGCGCAGAACAACCTCCTTGTCAATCCATACTCCCTGCATGCGATACTGCGCATAACCCCCCAGGAGCCGTTCCAGAAGACTGTGGATATGCTGACTGGCTGGGTGAAGAAGCGCGTGGAGGCCTACCGACGCTACGGAACCATGGCATACTGCACCTGCGAGGAATGCGGGATAGACAGGAAAGAAGGGGCATGGGAAAACCCGGAAGGATTGAAGGATTACCAGTCCTACCTCAAAGAACGTTACGGGAACCTGGCAAAACTGAATGAAATATGGAGTTCAAATTTTGCTGATTTCAGCGATATACAGTTCATTACCTTCATGGAAGCCAAGACAACATCCCAGCCCACGCGCTGGCTGGAGCAGGAACTGCACAGGGTGGAACGCTTTAATAAGGCGTATGAACTGGTCTACGAGGAGATACAGAAGGACGACCCCGGTGCCAGAATGTCTCTTGACTGCATCGGCGGCATGGATTACGACTGGCCGCGTATGGCGAAAATCTCCCGCGCGTACACCCAGTGTCCTCTTGAGGCTTTCAGCAAAGACCAGGGCAATCTTGTGGGGACATGGATTGGCTACTACTTTGGCACGATGGATGAATGGACAATGCGTATCACTCCCTGGCAGTATCTTCTGCAGGGCGGAACGCATATCCACTGGTGGCCGGGCGGATATGCCCTTACCGCGGATAAGAGCGAACCGATGTTGTGTTTCAAGCAGGCGGCCGAGGAATGCCGCGAACTGGAAAGCGGCACGGGGAAACTGCTGATTTCCAACAAGAAGAGGATTGACCCCATACTGTTGCTCTGGTCAAACAGGTCCTACTATGCCAGCACCCTCTATCCGATGGAGGTGAGATGGGAAAATGCGCGCAGCTCTTTTGAGAACATGCTGCGCCGAACCGGTCTTGACTACCAGGCGGTGGGCGAGGACTTCATAGAGAAGTCGCTCACCTACGGCGACAAACAACGCGTCCTGGTACTGCCGGCATGCCAGTCCATTTCTCTGCGTGGAATTGAGAAGATAAAAGCCTTCGCCGAGGCAGGCGGGCTTGTGATTGCGGACTTCCCACCTGCTGTTCTGGATGAATATCTGCGTCCCTACGGGAAAAAACAGGCAGGCGCGGATGCCAGGATTGAGTTTGAAACCTGTCCCAAATGCAAGGGGGAAAAGAAGGTATACATGGGAGGTGCCGGAAACGTTCTGCAGACATGTCCCCTGTGCGGAGGGACCGGGCAGGTTATGAAGGGCGGCGAAGTCCCGAGTTACAGCATGCTGGAAGACCTTTTTGATTTCAGCACGCAGGGCGTGAAGAAATACGGCAAGGGGTACGGGATGTATCTCAAGGGTTCGCCCGGACGACGGGAGGAGTGGGGAGCGATACGGAAGGTTCTTGTGGAAAACGCCGGCATTCGCGGAGATATTGAGGTTGACGACCCTCTCGGCAACCTGCGTACCGATATCCGACCGTACGTTTTTGACAGCGGGCGAGCGATGTTCCTTGGCATTCTTCCGGACAGGGCGATAAGCAATCCTCCTGCGGAATCTCTGACGGTGAAACTTGGCAGAAGGATGCATGCCTACGACGTGAGACTACATCAATACCTGGGAGAGACCGACACCGTGCGAAGCGGCATCCTGCCCGCCGAGGCAAAACTTCTGGCTTTCCTGCCGGAGCGCATACAGGGCATGAACCTTTCGCTTTCAAGACCGTCGGGAAATCCCGGGGATATCATAGAACTCAAGGGTTCACTGCTGCCGGTTTCTCTTAAAGACAGCCGGCTGGTTGTCCGCATTGAGGTCTATCTGGACGGAAAAATCCAGGAGGCGTTCACGAAGAACCTTGCGTTCAACGGAAGTTTCACATATCCCATCCCATTGGCGCTCAACCAGCAGAAGGGCGATTATACCGTGAAGGTTGCGGAAATGATTTCCGGCTACACCCAGGAACTTAGGTTCAGCGTAAAATAGAATGGTATGGCATGAGAGAAAAACTGTGGATGTGGGGGCATGTGGCTGGGATTCAGAACGGAAGATGGGGCCTGCCGGGCAATTCTTCCATGGGTCCTGCCGATGCCTGCAGGTACATGGGCATAGAGAATCTTCTCATGGTGAGGGAATTCAACAAGCCGGAGCATCCCTACGAGCCCTATGCCGGATTACTGAAGCCGCTCAAGAAGATTCTGTGGTCGCTCGTGGGGTCGGGCGGCACATTTGAAGAAGGCGAACTGGAAAGGATAGTGAGGTTGAAAAAGAGTTGCAGTAATGTTACGGGTGTGATTATGGATGATTTTTTCATCCGGGAAGAAGGGGAAAAGGGTGTCTTTTCACCCTCGCATATTTCCCGCATAAGGGAAACCCTGCATTCCCATGACCTGGAACTGTGGGTGGTGTTGTATCAGCACCAGTTGGACTGGCAGGTTGCTCCGTATCTGTCCGAGTGCGACGGGGTAACATTCTGGACATGGAAGTCCGAAGGGCTTAAGGACATTGAAGGGAGTTTCAGAAAACTGCAGCGTATTGCGCCTGATTCAAGAAAGATGCTCGGATGTTACATGTGGGACTACGGCAATTCCAAACCGATGCCTGTCGGACTGATGGAGAAACAGTCGTTATTCGGGGTTAAATTGCTTGAACAGGGCGATATTGAAGGAATGATTTTTCTTTCAACCTGCATATGTGATTTAGAACTGGAGACGGTTGAGTGGACACGGAACTTCATAACGGATAATTGACAAAACCCTGCCTGCGGAGTATAACAGAATTGCATGAAAAATCAGGGTGGGGAATACCTTTAGCGTACCGGCAACAAAGGAGGAGATGATTATGAGAGGGTACAATAGATTTGCGGGGTTGGCGGTTGTCTGTGCATTTTTCATTCTTCCGGTTCTGTATGGTATTGCCGAGGAAGCGAAAAATCTTGTGCCTGACGGGGGATTTGAAGAGGTAAGGGAGGTAATAATCAGTTCAGACAAGTATTTTTTCAATGCCCTTGAGAGCGGGATAGAACTGACAAAAGACGGTCCGTTTGTCATCATCCCCTCAAATTTCTCACAGTTCGGCGGCAGCACTAAAAAACTCAAGGTGATAGAAGGTGAAGCCGGAAAAGAGGTTCATACGGGCAAGAGGGCCATTCTGCTTGCCGACGGGACTTTCTACCTGCGGGCTGACTGCGAAGCCGAGACAGGCGATGTTTTCATAGCGAAGTTTTATGCGAAAGGCAAGGGAAAAGCGAGGGTTATACTTCACCTGACAAACAAAGAAGGGAAGTATTTCAACCAGGCGGTGCCCAATCCTGCCCCCGTTGATTCGGAAGAGTGGATTTTGATTGAACAGCGCCTTGAGACGAAAGAAAAGCCGGACCTGGCAAAGATATGGGCAAGGCTGGAGACAGCAGGCGAGGTTTACATTGATGATGTTTCTCTCGTGAAGGAAGCAAGATAGCAGTTTTTCCATGATGCCTGAAAGGCAACCTTTTACGAAGGGAGGTATGATGAACAAATGTTTTTTATTTTTTATCCTGCCCGTTATTTTCCCCTCGGTAAACATTCTCGCGGAAGTGAACAGCCCCGTTGTATTTGCGCAGAAAACCGGCGTCCCGGTGGTAGTGGACGGCATGCTTGACGAACCGTGCTGGGGCAAGGCGGTTAAAATCACGCGGTTCCTGGATATCTACGACAACTCAAGGCCGGCATCGCCCCAGACTTATTTCCAGGTGGTTTACGATGAGTCAACGCTCTATTTCGGGATAGCCGGGGATGAGCCGAACATGAAAGAGGTTGTCCGGGAGGCATTCCCCCGGGATGCCTGGCCAAGGGGCACGTCCATTGAGGTTTTCCTCGACACAAACAGCGACAGGGCGACATATTACCAGTTTGCCACCAACCTTGGAGGTTCCGTTTTTGACTCGTATAACACGGATACGAAGTGGAATGGCAACTGGAAGGTTGCCTCAAAAATTCTCAAGGACAGGTGGACGATAGAGGTTGCGGTTCCTTTTTCCGACTTCGGTATGGAGTCGCCCGCAACAGGAAGCAGGTGGGGATTGAATCTCTGCCGCAACAGGGAGGGAGGACTCCAGTATTCAAGCAGCTGGGCGCCGGTCGGCGGCGATTTCCACAACCCGGGCAAGTTCAACACCCTGGTTTTCGGGAGCGCCGGGGACTGGATGAAAAAAGAGGTCCAGGATTATCGTGCCTTCAGAGAAAAAACCCTTTCTTTCCTGCAGAACCAGCAGCCTGTGGAGGAAAAACTTGAGGCGAAACTGCGCAGGAGTGGAAGTCTGATGAACAGGGTGGAGAGGACAAAAATATCGGATAAGACAAGCATAGGCAGGATACTGCCTGTATATAAACAGGTGCAGACAATAAACGTTCTATGCCAGGATATTGATGACGAAATAAGGGTAATAAAATCTCTCAACAGGATAAAAAAATAGGAGGAGATTCCGATGAAACTCTTCATTAAATCACTTCTTGCGGTGCTGTTGTTATCTTCTGTCTGTCATTGCGCTGAGGTGGAATTTCCCGGCTGGCAGCCGTACGACAAACTCACGGGCGCGCTTGTTACTCC
>CAYQXZ010000106.1:0-6362 GCA_964421645.1 uncultured bacterium | reverse complement strand
CATTGCGAGCCGCAGTTTGGCGCGGCAATCTCAACCTTATTGAATCGTTATTCCACTCACTAAGAAATTCTTTTATTTCCTTCCGCTCAACCTTGAACGGCGGCATGAAATAAAAAAGCCCGGACCAGCGTCAATGCTGTTCCGGGCGACATCGCCCTCTAATTCCTCTTTGATTTTATACTGCCTGTGCACCTTTGCAGAAACTTATCTTGTATTATACCTTATTCTTTTTAAATGTCAATACTTCGTACAACCCGGGTATCAGAATAACACTTTCTCCGTAGCGGGCAGGTGTTTTTCCTGAACGCATTACGGAGTAATATTACAGATTCTTACTGAGGGAGGCAGGGGAAAGCCACCCCGTATCACAGAGGGTGGAAGGGGACAGTGTTCCCCGTCTCCCGAAGTTTAGAATGTGTTTGTTACGGAGTTAGCGGACAGGGAAAATACCTGCCTGAAAATTCTAACCGCTGCCCGTATTTCTCTTCCTCACAGTTCGTGCAAATACATCATTTTAACTCTTTGCGCATTTCGTCAGCCGTAATCTCAAGGGCCCACATCCCGCGGGACTCCAAGGTGTGTTCAATCCTGCCCGTACCGCCCTTTATGGTACGGTATGCCTCGCCGACCGGATTTTCGTCTTTGTCAAGGCTCAATCCGCGGGTCGTCAGGTCTTCTCCCGGCGGAAAGCCGTACTGATATCCCTCTATGCTGAAAGTAATCTGCTGGGGCTCTTCACTGATGTTGAGAAAGACGATGCCGACGCTGCCGTCAGAGGCTCTCCACGCGCTGTGTATCACCGCGGGCCGTGTCACTGTTCGTGTAATCCACGGCGGCTTCTCCGGCCATGCCCACCACCATCCCGAAACCTGCGGCAGGGTATTTTCAATCTTCGGTGCACGCAGCATCTCGCCCAGTCCTACATAACGATTAACCACCTTGACGCGGAAGTACGCCAGCCGGCGCAGCCATGCCATGTCCTTGGCACCCTGTTGCTGCATGGTGTAGTCTGTCCGTGCCGTGCAGCCGAACTGGTCACCGTTGATGAAACAGATACCCATGGGTAACATAAACGGATAATCCTCGCCGATCTTTGCCGGTGAACTCAGGAACTGGCCGTAAGTACCGATATAGTCTCCGTATATCGCCTGGAATGCAGGCACGTGGGTCGGGAAATGCGACACGTACAGCAAAAAACCGTCCATGAGGTCAACATAGATTTCGCACGGATTCTCGCCCGTCATAATCCCCAGGGGATTGACCGACTTGACGGTCTCCCTGATGCGTTTCAGGTAACGGCGGCTTCCCTGCGTCCAGTAGTTACCGCCTCCCGAAGGGTGACCGTGCTCCCTGCTGAAACACTGGTATGCATTGCCTGTTGTTGTGTCAAGATAGATTCCTGTCACTCCCAGTTCCATGATATGCCTTATGATTTCCACCGCCCTGTCAGGCCAGGCATCAAGGTAGGGACAGGGCCATGCGAATTGCGCCGTCGGGTAAATCCATATGTACGGTGTATCGGGATTCCCGAGCGCATATCGTGCCTCGCCTCCCCGGACAAGGTATTTCTCCATATTCCATTCGGTATACTGGGGTGACTTGACATCCAGTGCGCTTGCCAGGAAGTACGGCACCGTGTAGATACCCGCTTCCGTCAGTTTCGCGGTTTCCGTACGCATCTGCTCCTCTCCGCCGCGGGGAGGGAAAAGGTCGGGAGAATTGTGGTCTCCCTGGCTGGGGTCTTTCCATATGTAGTTCCAGTGATCTGCCCATGGAACACCGAGCATCTGACGGTAGGCATGCATCTGTCCGTAACTGTTGGCAGTTATGAATTCCCACACGGCAAGTTTCTTATACCAGTCCGGGATATCGCCGCGTTTCTCAAATTTTCCACCGGAGCACCATACCTGTTTCTCGGCCCACTGCCGGTAAATCTTCGCAGCCGTGAACCAGTCTCCCCGAAAGGTTCCTATCACCACGGGAAAAGGCGAGATATAACCGGTCCCGGGCAGTCCCTGGTTTTCCGGTGAATGTTCCAGGTAGAAATCCAGCGATTTCCCTTCTTCACCGGGTTCGAAGTTGAAGCGCTTGTAATAACCGTTGCCGTCATAGGCCGCATAATAGAGACCGGCGCTTTCAGGGTTGTAAAATGCGCACATCTGGAAGGAAGCGTAGCCAGGGTAGTGCACGCTCTGTCCGGCAGGCAGGTTAACATAGGGATTCGGGGTCAGCCGTCCCTGTGTCTGGGGGTCAAGGAAAAGATCCTCTTCCGGCTTTCCAACGGGACCCAGACGCTCCAGGCGCGGGAACTTCACGTGCCAGACACCGAAAATTTTGCTGCGGTTTGTCACATTGATATACCAGTAACTGAAAGATTGTTTCTCGGATGGAACGATTACTGTAACATTCACATCAATAACATCCGGCTCATCAGGCAGGTCCAGGTTCGACCAGTCAAGCCGGTAAACTGTAGCGCCTCCGTCATCCCGGGCAACCTCAAACTTCGCTCCGGGCTGCGCCTGCAACCTGACAAGTTTCCGCTCAGGATTCCTGAGCATCTCCAGTTCCCACAGCGACATCCCCTCCCCGGCCTGCGGAATGAATTCCGTGCCCATGGCAATATCCACCACCGAACGCAGCAGCAAACCCTGCGAGGCACCGGTCAGTTCAAAACGCACGGTGGAGGTATCAACAGTCACGGCTGAATCCGGTACTCTGTTTTTGATCTGGATATCAGCCGCCCGCAGAAGCACAGGGCACAGAAGGAAAAAGAGCGCTGCAATAAGAACCGACCTTGCATCTTTCATATCAGGATCTCCTCCGGCTATTTGCGCCTCTCAAGTACTATCACCGTTGTCAGATCGTCAGGTGCCTTCCCAGGAAGGTTCTTCAGGATAAGTCTCTGCCCTCTGCGCTCCAGAACAACTTTCCGCGAACTTCCGAGGATACGCGCTGACCTGACCTTAAAGTCAACCTTCGGGAGCGTGAGCACGCTTCCGGGCCACCAGTGAACGAAGATATAGATATTCCTGCCCCGTTCCGAAGCGCACCCTGCCGTGCCGGTACTGAAACTTGACCGCTCGACTCCATAGATGGCTTCGCCGTTCACCTTCAGCCATTGTCCCATTTCCTTCAGGATTCTTACCGACTGCACAGGAATAGTCCCGTCCGGTTTGGGTCCCACATTCAAAAGAAAATTTCCTCCGCCGGTGGCGCATGCGGTCAGCGTATGCACCAGTTGCTTTGTCGGCTTCCAGAGAGGGTCCACGGCAAACCATCCCCAGTGATTGTTCATCGTCAGGCACAACTCCCATAGACGTCCCGGCTCCGAGGCCCGCAAACCCTGCTCCGCCGTATCAAAATCCTCGGCCAGACCCGAACGGTTATCTATGAGGATGTGCGGCTGAAGTCTGCGTACCATGGCGTTCAATTTCTTTGACTGCCAATCATCCGCCGTATCCAGACGCCTCCCCGGGGCAATCATGCAGTCATACCACAGTATATCAATCCTGCCGTAATTGGTGCATAACTCTCTCACCTGTTCGTGGACATAGGCAATATATTTCTTCCATCCTGCAGGGTCTTTTTCGCGTCCGTTGAAAAAAGCAGGCCACTGCCAGTCCGGCAGTGAAAAGTAGAAGCCCACCTTCAATCCTGCTCTCCTGCATGCTTTAACGTATTCTGCAACCAGGTCCCGCCGAGCGGCAGTCCTGACGGACGTGAAATCTGACACCTTACTGTCAAAGAGCGCAAAGCCGTCGTGGTGCTTGCTGGTAAGAACCATGTACTTCATGCCCGCTTCCTTTGCCAGGGCCGCCCACTCCTCAGGGTTGTAACGCTTCGGGTCAAACTGCCGGGCAAACCGCCTGTACTCTTCCGGCGGGATATTTTCATTCAGCATCACCCACTCACCGCGGCCCGGTATTGAGTATATCCCCCAGTGAATGAACATCCCGAATGCCGCCTGCCTGAACCAGGCGGTCCTTTCATCCCCTGCTGTCTTTCTTTTCTTCTTCATGATTTCTTATCCTCCATACATCAATATATTACGGTTAACCGTATGAACCGAGTTCTTTCGCAAGCCGGACAAATTCCCTGAAATTCTCCAGGCTTACCAATGAAGGCACAGAATGGTCGGAACTCAACCAGTATCCTCCCCTTTCCTTCATCACGGGCACAACCCTGCGCATCTCCGTCCATAACTCCTCGGGATGGCTGTACAACGCCGCATTGAGCCCGCCGTGAAATCCCATCCTGTCCCCGTACTGCCGTTTCAGGGCGACCGGGTCCATCCCTGCCTTTACCTCAAGGGGATTGAGCATATCCATTCCGATTTCAACCAGTTCTGGAACAAAAGTCCTTATATCCCCGCAGGAGTGCAGCCGCGCTCTCATGCCCTTTGAGTGCGCCCATTCCACAGCGCGTTTCTGCGCCGGCTTGAGCAGATTCCTGTACATTCCGAGAGAGAAGAACGGTTTGCCTTTGTACCCCATGTCATCGCACCAGCATACCTCGTCAAACCTGTACCCCTCGGCAAGAACCATCTCAGAAAGCGCAATGTTCACATCCAGCATATAACCAAACATCTCGGCAACCCACTCAGGCTGTTCTGCCATGGCTATCAGGAGTCTCTCTGTCCCGACAATGAAATTATGTGTTATATCAAACCCGAAGGTGAATCCCAGTGACATCCATGTCCCGGCTTCGCGCTGGCGTTTGTAATCGGCCTTCAGTTTTACCCAGTCTATCCTGTTCCGGTCAGGGGTAATCCTCTCCCTGGTTCTGCGCCACGAATCAGGGTCCATTACCGTGAAAGCCAGTTGTTCATGTCCAGCTGATTCAAGTTTGAAACTCTTTATCGTGGCGCCCCAGCTCGTGGTGGCAATCGTCCATGAATCGGTTTCCTCCAGCACTTTTGAATCGTAGCGCGGGGAGACGTCAAGACCCAGTCCGCCCGCCCTGTCAAGGTCAAAATAGTCCAGGTAGTCAACATTCGCCGGCAGTCCCTCCCGTCGCCATCTCTCCAGGGTGGAAGCCCACGGCGAATCAAGCACGGGAACACGGTCCGCTTCCCTGTGTTCAAACATCCGTTTAATACGTTCGTGAGATGTCATAAATTATTCCTTTGCCTCCGGTCCCGACATAACCGCCTTGAGCCAGAAATAGAAAGAATCGCCAATCTGACGGTACCCTTCCGGCGATGGGTGAACGGCATTGACCAACCGTATGGCCTGCTGGGCAGTACGGGAATTCCAGGGCGCATTATTCCTCGGGTAGTTGTGCTGGCAGTCAAGGTTGACATAAACGGGTATCAGGAAAATCCCTTCCTTTTCACGGCCGTCAAAGTGTTCAATCAGGCGCTCGACAAGCTGATGCTGGTTGCGCTTGTACTGCCAGAAGTTGTACACACAACCGTAGTTTGCTCCGAATGCGTCCTGTGAAGCCGCGGGAGGGGGGATGAGCACGACACCTATTATTGTATCCTTCCTGGCAGAACGGACCATCTCTATGAGGATGTCATAACTCTTCAGGGTTGTCTCAACCTGGGCTTCAATGTTATCGTCGGTGGAGGGGTGGATATCACAGATTCCGAGGAAGAACGTCACAACATCAGGATATTTCCCCTGGTTTGTCTCCCGGCAGTACCTCGCAAAATCGAGTCCGGGCTTATTGTCGGAGTCAAGATAGATAAACGGGCTGCCTGCCCTCTCCTGCCAGGTGCCCTTGCGCGCCCACGAATCATATTTTGTGGCGAACCATTCAGTGTTCCGTCCGGGGTTGCCCTCCAGGCGGACGGATTCCGGTGCGCCCTCGCCCTGAATCGAACCGATAAGTGTGAGACGGGGATTGCCACCGGAACCCTGGCATAACTCCAGCATATGCTGGACATAGACGGCCTGGTAGGTCAGACTGTCGCCAACGCAGAGCATGGTCACATCCCTGTCTGCACCGGCATCCGCCGGAAGAATTCTTATCGTCGACCCTGCCCGGGCGACAACTGTGTTGTCCTGGTCCCGGACTTCTATCTGAAATGGTATGTTGCCGACATCCTCGTTCTTTGGGACAAATGTCCATCGCTCAGCCTGCTGAATTCCTTTCCGGCCGTTCCCGCAGGTCACTATAAAGGCGTAATTGTTTGGATTAATCACCTGCACAACATTATCGAAATAAATGTTCATTTCCATACCGACGACCCCGTAGATAAAGCGTGGCAGGACCAGGCGGACATTGCCCGGGAAAATACCGATGCCCGGTTTATCCCCGGACGAAGCAGCAAGACCCGGCTGTATAATCCCTGCTGTACAGAACAGGAAAAAAACCGTTGAAATAATCCGTCTTGCGTTTCTCATCTCTCCCCCTCT
>CAYQXZ010000105.1:0-6390 GCA_964421645.1 uncultured bacterium | reverse complement strand
ATAATACTCTCCGGGAACCGGCTTCTGAAGTTTGATAAGAATCTGAACCTGGTGAAAGAAGTTGAGTTATTCCAGAAAGACGGGAACAGGCAGGAAATGCCCAACATGCAGGCGCCCGCCGGAAAGAAATAGCGCCGGATAATTATCACCGTAACACCGGCTGCTGTTAAGCGCGATCAGGCATTTTACTCAAAGATGCCAGGACTGTCGCCGTCCAGCAGCCGCTGTTACCGTTTATTCCAGGCCGGAAATCCTTGTTTTATTACCTCCGGCAGTGTCGTTCAACTTTTACAAACGCCTTTACTATATCGGAAACCTCTTTCTTTCCGAATTCCTCGTTCACATAGAGCGTCATGTGGTCATCCAGCGCTTTTTCCGCATCCGGACAGCAACCTTCATAGTCTATCTTCCTTGCCCCCGGCAGACTCCACGGCAGGTGAGAGTTCCCGAAGGTATTGCGTTCAGCAATCCATTTCTGTTTGTACATAGGCACAACATAGTGCGCTCCGGCGGGAATACCTTCCGCCTGAAGTGCTTTTGACAGAGTATCCTTGTCCGCTTTCAGTCTTTCTCCGTGCACTCGTATGAAGCAGAACCAGGGATTGGGCTCCGAAGACGGCAGAGACGTCCACATGCGAAAACAGGACAGTCTTTCCTCAAATCCTCTTTTCAATTCCCGGTAAACCCATCCTCTTTTCCTCTTTATCCTGTCCAGTTTCTTCAACTGCTCCCTGCCTATCGCCGCCTCCAGCTCGGTCATCCGGTAGTTGAGTCCGGCAAACAGGTTTGTTGCCTCTTCGGAATTGAACGGCTTTCCCCTGTCGGCAAACCGCTTGGCATTCCAGTATAACTCTTCATTATTCGTCAGTACCATCCCCCCCTGCCCCCCGCTTGTCGTATGCTTGCCGCTCATCATGCTGAAACAGCTCAAATCCCCGAAAGATCCAACGCACCGGCCGTTCAACCGTGCGCCGTGCGCCTGCGCACAATCCTCTATTACACAGAGCTTATGCTTGCGCGCAATACGGAGTATCTCCTTTATCCTTGCCGGATTCCCTGCAAGATGTACCACTATCACCGCCCTGGTTCTTTTCGTAATATTCTTCTCCACGGAAGCTGGCGACAGGTTCAGCGTGTCATACTCCACGTCCGCAAAGACGGGTATGCACTGCTGGAAAATAATGGGGGATACCGTCCCCGGGTCGGTTATCGGTGTCGTGATTATCTCGCTTCCCGGTTCCAGGCGAAGCGCTCCTATCGCGGCATGGATTGCCGCCGTTCCGGAACTGACCGCGGTCGCAAATTTCGTCCCGAAATGTTTCGCGAATTCCTTCTCGTACGCATCAACCTCAACGCCCCCGTACCTGTCCAGCGCCTGGGGCCCCGTCATTGTCTTTTCTATTACTCTCAATGCGGCCTTTTTCTCTTTCTCGTCAAACATAATCCTATCAGGCAAAGTTTATCTCCTTTTGGAAACGCAATTTCAAAAAACCATATTTACGGTTACCGGTAAACCTATCCGGAAATTATCAACAGATGTCACTCTATCCAGATTAGGCGCATATCATTAGCATTGAGACTGAAGTGCGCCCGGCCTCCGGTCAGTTTTATTTCTTCGTCTGCCCATACATTCCTCGCGGCGCCTTTGAGCCCCATCTTTTTAAGGTCCAGTTCCAGATTAACCCCAGCGGGGCCTTTTCCGCTGACGTTTGAGACAATTACCAGCGCTCGTCTGCCTTTATGAAGATACAAGCTGACCAGACAACCCTTCGCGTCAACCCGCGCGTATTCATCATTCCTCCAGAACGGGTGCCATTCCGCGCCGTCGGTGTCGAAATCGTCCTTTATCCGCCACAGCTTCTCCATTACCTTAAGCTCCGGCAGGCTCCATGCGACGGGACGGGGCTCCATATCGTGCAGCATGGTATAGGCCAGGCTTTCTTCGAAGCTGAACTTCAGGGTGCCTTTATGAAAATATAGAAAATCGCTCGACATGCCGTACGCGGTTCCGTCGCACTTTATGGCAAACGTGTCATAATCGAACTCTACCCGCTCTCCTCCTCCCCTGACTGAGAATAACTCCCCTATCCACATATTGTCAACCCATGCCGCGCGCATCGGGGTGACATAAGAAGATCCATGGCTGTCTATGTATCTATCATTACCGGCAATCATGCGCAGACGCTTTATGTACTCCCTGGCGGGACGCACCTGCGCGCGCGCCTGAACATTTCCATATCCGTCTATCCAGCCTGAACCGTTATGCAGGTTCGCATCGGCATACGGGGTCGTTACATGGTCATAGTAAAGGCCCCCGAGCCGCGGAAAGTCCTTCAACAACCGACTGATGCCGTCAAGCATGAAATCTGTGAAGTAATTTACCGCGGGGTTTGCCCCAATAAAATAGCTTCTTCCTGGACCTTTCCATTCGTTAAGAGGCTGAACCGCCCAGTAGTCCTGGTACATCTGGCTTTCCGGCATCTGGTAACCAAGGCCGTACCCGAAATAAGGAAGAGCTTTCAGCCCAAGTTTCTCGCAAGATTCCAGGAAAAGCTCAAGCGGCTGGCGCCTCTCCTCGGGCCAGCGAAACGTTCCGTAATCCCATAAACCCCAGTTTGGATAAGTATCCATATGGATATAGCTCAATACCCTGACGCCTATGGAAGCATAATACTCGAGCCGTGAAAGGTCCGGAATCGGCCCGAAAGCAAGCGCGCTCCTTCCGTGCGCCCGTTCTATCCTTGCCGAATCATACAGCCGCGCCCCGTTTCCTGTACCAGGTTCAGGAAGTTCAGTCCCTTCCGCCGCTCCCGAGAAATCATGCAGGAGCATGGTACCGTCACCTGAAGAAAATTTCCCGTCAAGCGCCATTTCCTCCGGCCCGAGCGCCCGGCCGGAAATTCGTATGCCCGCCACACGGAACTCGGACCTGTCCTGCGATGCTGTTTTACCCAGCTGTATTATGGCGCCGCTCATGTCATCTACGGAAGAAAGGAGCCCCTTAACTTTCTTTTCGGCAACAAGCTTTCCGTCCGCGTAAATCCGCAGGACATCCCCCCATGTCAGGGCTAAGTGGCGCCATTCCGGCCCCTGCCAGTCAAGCGCCGCCGTCATGCCTGTTGGCGTCTGCTTCGTACGGGTAAACATCCAACCCCGGGTTCGGGCGTCCCAGAAAAGATAGCATATCTCGTCCTTTGTCCTGACGCTGAAAATCCTCTGGTTTACATACGTGTACCACCTGTTGTCCGTATACCTGTGCACGCGGGCCGCGTCAAAATCCGGCAAAAGGTAAAGCTCAAGGGTCCCTTCCGCAAGGTCGAGATTCCCCTTAACCGGGTACTCAACCCGCGAAACGCCCCAGGCCCCGCTCGACATGACCGCTTCGTGAAGGTCAACATTTGCCACCGCGCGGCGCTCTGAATGGTTTCTGTCTACCGGCTTTGCCGGCATTGCCATGAACCCGAAGGAAAACGTTTTCTCTCCTTCCAATACCGTCGGATTTTCTATCAGGCCGAAGCGCATCACAGCAGCGTCTCCCACCAGGTCGATTCTCTGGGAGCGCTGCAAATTCCTCGGGCACCAGGACCTCGGGTCGTCAGTAACCACCGACAGGCCCCTCTCGTAATTGCGCACGCTTACCGCCGCCATAAAACTCTGGAAAGCATGCCCCTCTCCTTCAAGCCGCCCAATTTCCTCGCTCGATTCCATCGGGCGGTTGGGTATGGAGCCGTTGAAAAACGTAGCGAACTCCCGCATGACCGGCACAAGCAGTTCCAGCCCGTCTACTTCTACCGGGCGCGACGCGGTTAGTGTCGCTTCGCACCACATAAACCCGTCTTCCTCCATCCATCCCCTATGCTCTACAGTTATTCCGGCCACAGCCAGAGGACTGGATGCCCATTGAACGCGGTTCTCGCGCACCGACGTCACGCGTATCGGCACTGACGCTATATCGACCACTCTTCCGCCGGACTTAAGCTCAAGACGCGCCGGGGAAGAAAGCAACTCATGCTCCTCGCTCTTCGCGCTCGCAGGCAGAGCTCTGCCCTTGAAAGCGTACTCCTTGATCAGGCAGGAAAACCCGTCCCCTCGCACCCTGATAGGAGTATACGGCGGCACCACGTTTTCGGTCACGCCCGCATCCGTTCCCAGCCATTCAGGCACCGCCGGCCTCGTCAGCTCAAACCGGCGTTTTGTCATCTGGCCGCCGTCAGCCCCGTACAACGACAGCTCCAGCATGCAGGGCTCTTTCCTTGGCATCCGGCTTACGTCCACCCGCAGCGGCGGCACAGAACCCTCCACCTGTTTTGAAAATGAAATTATTTCCGCTCCTTTCGCATCGGACAGGAGCACATCCGCCCGCGAGCCCTTAGCCATCGGGATACCAACTTCAATCTCCACGTAATCCACAGGGAAATATTTTTTCAGTCCAATCTTTGAACTGTAAAGTGAGCGAAGAGGTATCGTATGGTGGAAAATTAAATTTCCCGAATCATCCTTTGCGCTGAAAGGAAAGCATCCTGTGCCTTCATCTCCAAGATTAACCGGAAGCTGGCGCACCTGGCGCCTTAGACTGCCGGCGGGAATATCAAAATTGCCCCAGAACTCACCCGTCGTTCTTATCTTAACGGTTCCATCGCTGCCGGAAGGATTCACGCCGCGGATTTCAAAGGTCGGCGCATCGCTGCGCCAGTAAACAAGGCGGTAACAGACAACAGGAGATGTTCCCGCAAGGCGGGCCGCCGGCATGCAATCAAGAGTTTTCAACTGCCTCATACCGGGACACCTGAGGGCCCCCCAGCTTGACGTCAGAGAGTCCGCCAACCCTTCAACCTGGGTAGCGGTATGCGCAAAGTTCATTCTGAGCGCGGCCCCCTCCTTTGCTTCCTCAATGCCCAGCGTTTTCCAGGGAATCGCCATCTCCGCTGTCCAGCCATCGGCGGTCTTGTTGGTGGCGTGCTTCCAGTTCCCACCAAGTCCCTTATCATGCCTTCCCGGGCGGTTTACAGCCGAATATGTGACATTATCGGCATTTACGACAAACTGGTAGGTCTCCGAAGGATTTTCTCCAAGACCGATATGAAACTCAAAGCATTCGTCAGCCCATGCCGTCGTATCAGGTTCCGCCGCCTTGCACTTGACCGTAAGCGCGTTGAATCCCTGGACGCTGAAGGCAACGTACAGGTTCTTCTCGTCATAACCCGCCATTACAGAGTTAACAAACGGCGCAGGCTCATCCAGCGCCACCTGCCAGAAACCATCAAGACGCACTGCCCTGCTCCACTCGTCATCGGGCCATTTACTTACATCAATTCTTCCGTCGATTACAGGACTCTCCTTCATCACCGGAATACTGAAAAAAGATAATTCCTTGAGCTGTGCGAAAACCTGCATTGGCAAAACTGTCAGGATCGCGGGAATCAGGCCGATCAGAAAACACAATTTTTTCATTCCTCAATCTCCAATATTTCAAGATTCAAGGGGCAGAAAAGCACGCGGCAGTAGAAAAGTGCCATCTTTCAAAACGATGCAGCCAGTTCAAAAAGTCCTGCCAAACCGGATTACCTCTTCCAGTAATTCCCCGGGGTATCCACGGTTGTATAAAATTCACCAAGCACAGAATATCCCGCTCCCCAGGCCGCAGAGTTGTTTATATCCCAGCCGGGGACTTTCATATACCTCACGCTGCCGTCTACAAAGCAGATATTAATCCCGCCGTCATGGTTTGCCGCGGGATGGCCGTAACTACCACCCAGGGTAATTTCAATACCGTCAGCGGGATTCACGGTATGCCACCCTCGCCCGCGCCAGCTGGGCAGGTCGGCCCTCAGGTACCTTGTTTCAACCATAAGGATGGTGTGGGAAGGGTTGCTTATCCGCGCCAGCCTCGCGGTCAGTGTTCCGGAACCGCCGTAAGCTTCGGAACCGCCGAGGACCCTAGCGTTATAGCCGTAATGTATCTGTTGATACTTATCCGCTGCCGATGTCGGCCTTATATTGTTGGACGGGCAGTACAATATGGCCGAAGCCGAAGAGGATTTCTCTACGTCGGGCAAGTATCCAGCGCCCATGAAATATCGTACCCATTCCTGCCCGGTTGCCCCCCAGGATGGAGGACGGTCGGGACGGGCACGTCCTGCATCGTAATCATCGATAAAATATTCATTCCAGTCCTGGATGTAAAGAAGGTGTGCCAATCCTATCTGCTTCAAATTACTAATACACACAGCCTGCCTTGCCCTTTCCCTCGCCTTTGAGAGCGCAGGAAGCAGCATCGCCGCCAGTATTGCAATTATCGCCACGACAACCAGCAATTCTATCAAAGTAAACCCGCGCCTGTGTTTATACCGGACATATGTCCGATTTTGAGGCGGATTTAAGTAAGTCATT
>CAYQXZ010000104.1:1710-6405 GCA_964421645.1 uncultured bacterium | reverse complement strand
AGGAGAAAGAAAATGAAGAGAGCTCTCGGGATTGCATTACTGGCGGCAGTGTTTATGGTGGGATGTGCGGTGGTGAATATTTATGTGACGTTTCCTGAAGAAAAGATAGAAAAAGCCGCAGAGGACCTTCTTGCACCTCCGTCTTCAACTGCACCCACAAGCAGCCTGCCGAGGTTCAGTTTTACCAGAACTGCCTACGCACAGGAATCTGTTCAGGTCAAAAAGGATATACAGACGGATTCTCCCGCGATAAGAACCGCAAAACAGAACATGAATGGATGGAGGGCTGCCCTGGACGGCTTCAAGAAAGACGGGTTCATAGGCGAGACGAATGATTTTGCGGTCGTGGTGAAAAACCTTCCCACGGACAGTTCCGCTGCGAGAGATGTTAAGAAGATAGTCAGCGACGAAAACAGGGAAAGAAAGGCAATGATGGATGAGCTGCTCAAGATAAACAACGTGGCGCCCGGCCAAGTGACGGACTTCAAGAGAATATTTGCCGACGTCATGCAGAAATATTCCCCGGCAGGCACGTGGATCCAGTCTGAAACCGGAGAGTGGAGCAAGAAATAATGCGCAAAGTTCTTTTAAGCGGCTGTGAAGCTTCCGCGGAAGGCGCAATAAGGGCAGGATGCGTCTTCTATGCCGGCTATCCCATAACTCCCCAGAACAGGTACCCGGAGTATATGAGCGAGCGGATGCCGGAATCCGGGGGAGTATTCATCCAGGCGGAGAGCGAGGTATCAGCCATCAACATGGTCTTCGGGGCGTCGGTGGCCGGTATGCGCGCAATGACATCCTCCTCTTCCCCGGGTATATCCCTGAAACAGGAAGGTATCTCATATCTTGCAGGTTGTGAACTGCCTGCCGTGATAATAAATATGAACAGGGGCGGTCCCGGGCTCGGTGACGTTACCCCAAGCCAGTCGGACTACTTCCAGTCAACAAGGGGGGGTGGACACGGCGATTACAGGACAATAACACTTGCTCCGTGGACCGTACAGGAGCTGTATGACATGACCTTCTTTGCGTTTGATCTTGCCGACAGGTACCGCAACCCTGTTCTGGTGCTTGCCGACGGCATGCTGGCGCAGATGATGGAGCCGGTGGAACTTCTCAAGGGCAAGAAAAAACCTCCGAAAAAAAAGTGGGCGCTCAACGGTTGCAGGGGAAGAAAGCCCCATTCAATAAAATCTCTTTACCTCACTCCCGGAGTTCTTGAGACGCATAACTGGAAACTCGCCCGGAAATACCAGAGGATTACGGAGAAGGAGCAGATTTACGATACCCACATGTGCACGGACATGGATATGCTGGTGGTGAGTTTCGGGACCTGCGCGAGAATAAGTCTTGAGGCAATCAGGATGGCGAGAGAGCAGGGCATCAGGGCAGGGCTCTTCCGTCCGGTTACGCTGTGGCCGTATCCCATGGATACGTTGAGAACAATGGCGGAGAAGGTCAAGAAGATTTTCGTCGTGGAGATGAACCGCGGGCAGATGCTGGACGACGTGAAGATTGCGGTGAAAAACAGTTCCAGGATATTCTTCTACGGAAGGCCGGGCGGCGGCGTTCCGACGCCGGAAGAGCTTCTGAAGGAGATGAAAAAGATATGAAGGCGGTCTATAAGAAGCCGGAGAGCCTGACGGACGAGGTTACAATTTACTGCCCCGGTTGCGGGCACGGAATCATACACAGGCTCGTGGCGGAGGTCATTGACAGCCTCGGTATCCGCGAGAAAACCATAGGGATTGCTCCTGTGGGCTGCGCGGTGCTTGCATACGATTATTTCAACTTTGACGTCACGGAGGCGGCGCACGGAAGGCCCCCTGCTGTGGCGACCGGCATAAAGCGCTCTCTGCCGGACAGGATTGTTTTTACATACCAGGGAGACGGCGACCTCGCCGCCATAGGAACCGCGGAGATTGTGCACGCCGCCGCGAGGGGCGAGAACATCACGGTCATCTTTGTCAACAACGGAACATACGGCATGACCAAGGGACAGATGGCACCGACGACGCTTCCCGGGCAGAAAACCACCACGACGCAGAAAGGAAGGGACACCTCGTATCACGGGTTCCCCATAAGGGTTTGTGAAATGCTTGCAACGCTTGACGGTACCGCATACCTTGAAAGGACCAAAATTGATACCGTGCAGGACATAATAAAGACAAAGCAGGCGATAAAGAAGGCCTTCAGATACCAGATTGAGAAACGGGGGTTTTCACTCGTTGAAGTTCTTTCAATCTGCCCGACGAACTGGAAAATGACTCCTGCTCAGTCAATGGAATGGGTGCGCACGAACATGGCTGCGTATTTCCCCGTGGGGGTCTATAAGGACACGGGGGCAAGCGTATGATATTCCTGCCGATATCAATACTGATTCTTTTTCTGTTGATTCTCCTTCTGCCGTTCTTTTTCCTTATCGTCCAGATTGAAATAATACGGATAGCGTTGAGCAAGATAGGGCTTTCACCGCAGATGGCTCTCCTGATATTCTTCCTGTCTCTCGCAGGCAGCCTGGTCAACATACCCATATATACCCGCGAGGCGACCATCATACCGCCGCAGAAGATTTTCCCGTTTTTCAGCCTCAACCCTTTCGGCGTACCCGCAGATCCTACAAAACAGATAATCGCAATAAATCTGGGAGGCTGCATAATTCCTCTCCTGCTGTGTGCGTACCTTATTACCAGGGCGCCCATGCTTCCGACTGTGTTTGCGACCGTCATAACCGTTATTATTTGCTTCAAGATATCAAGGGTGGTGCCGGGTACGGGTATCGTAATTCCTTCCCTGCTTCCGCCGCTGATAGCGGTTGCACTGGCTTTTGTCTTTTCACCGGGGAACAAGATACCCGTTGCGTATATCTCGGGGGTGCTGGGCGTGCTCATTGGGGCTGACATTCTCAACCTGCCCAACCTCGGCAGTTATCCCGGAGTGATGAGCATAGGCGGCGCAGGCGTTTACGACGGCATTTTTCTTGTCGGAATAATATCGGCATTGTTGGCATAAGAGGTAGCAGCCCTCCATGGAAACCATGAAAAACTATGAAAACGCAATAAAGAACTGGCCTGATGACGAGAAACCGCGCGAGAGACTCTTGAGATTCGGCGAGCATACCCTTACCGATACGGAACTCCTTGCAATTCTCCTGCGAACCGGGGTAAAGGGCACGAGTGCGGTTGACCTTGCAAGAAAGATAATCCAGAAATTCGGCACATTCCGCAACATGAGCCATACCAGCATTAACAAGTGGAAGGACATCAAGGGGCTTGGAGAAGCCAAGCTCTGCCAGATAAAGGCGGCGATTGAGATAGGCAGGCGGTTCAGGGAAGCCGAGATGCGCGAGGAGAAACCCAAGGTTTCAAAACCCGAAGACCTGGTGTGCTACGTAATGCCTCGCCTGCGGGACTTGAAATGGGAAGTTTTCCACGTGTTTTTCTTGGATTCAAAAAACAGAATTACTGATAAGTGGGAGACCGAGCAGGGTACTGTTAACCAGGCAAATCCCATTGTGCAGGAGGTTTTCAGAAAGGCGGTTGAGAACTTTGCTGCTGCCGTTATATGCGTTCACAACCATCCTTCCGGCGACCCTGAACCCAGCAGGGAGGACAGGGAGTTTACCAAAACGCTGGTTAAGGCAGGGGAACTGTTGAACGTGAAGGTGCTTGACCATATAATAATAGGTGATAACAGGTACTACAGTTTTGCGGACCACAACTTAACTGAATAAGTTTTTTCCTCCTTATTTCCCTCTCCCCTCGGGGAGAGGACAGGTGAGGGGGGTAACGGGGAAACGTTCATGAAAAAGATACTGCTGACCGGCTGCTGCGGGTTCATTGCAAGCAGGATCGGTGAGAAGCTTCTCAAGGAGAAGAACTGCGAGGTCCTGGGCGTTGATGAGCTCAATGACTATTACGACGTGCGGCTGAAAGAGTGGCGTCTTGCGCAGTTGAAGAAAAACAGGAATTTCACGTTCATAAAACAGGATATCGCTTCCCCGGAAATGTCGGGAATCGTAAAAAAATTCCTGCCGGATGCGATAATCAATCTTGCGGCAAGGGCGGGCGTCCGGGCGAGCATAACCGACCCGTTCATATACTTCAGGGCGAACCTCACAGGCACGCTTAACCTTCTTGAGGCGGCAAAAGAACTCGGTGTGAGAAAATTCATTCTTTCGTCAACATCCTCGGTCTATGCGGGCGAGGAGATGCCGTTTTGCGAATCCCTCGCGGTCAACAGGCCCATATCCCCGTACGCAGCGTCAAAGAAATCCGCGGAGGCGGTCTGTTACACCTACCATTACCTGTACAACATAAACGTCACAGTTTTTCGCTATTTCACCGTATATGGTCCCGCAGGAAGGCCCGATATGAGCATATTCAAGTTCATCAAACTGATAGACGAGGGCAAAACCATAACCGTTTACGGCGACGGGACACAGAAGAGAGATTTCACGTACGTTGAGGATATTGCGGAGGGAACGGTCAGGGGGTTGGATATTGAAGGATTCAACACGGTAAACCTCGGCGGCAACCATCCGTACTCTCTTAACGATCTGATATCGTTCATTGAGAAAGAACTCGGGAGGAAGGCTGTTCGGAATTCTCAACCGTTCCAGAAGACTGATATCTACGCAACCTGGGCGGACATAGGAAACGCGGAACGGCTTCTGAAATGGCATCCCGAAACCAC
>CAYQXZ010000104.1:0-1610 GCA_964421645.1 uncultured bacterium | reverse complement strand
TTCATCGGCAGCCATCTCACCGACAGGCTCATAGAGAAGGGACATGAGGTCTCCGTCCTTGACAACCTTTCCACCGGAAGGATTGAAAATCTTAACGGCAGGGCAAGATTTCATAATGCCGACATACGCGACAGGGCAGGGGTACGCGGGGTCTTTGAGAAGGAGAAACCGGAGATTGTTTTTCACCTGGCCGCACAGATAAACGTAAGAAAATCCGAGGAAGATCCTTTTCTTGACACCGATATCAATATCAACGGTTCCATAAATGTAATCAAGAACTTTCTGGAAGTGAAGGGAAGAAAAAAAATCATCTTTGCGTCAACCGGCGGAGTCATCTACGGGGATACGGACATACTGCCGACCCCTGAAACCGTAGAACCCTTTCCGCTTTGTCCTTACGGCATCTCAAAGCTGGCCGTGGAAAAATACCTGACGTATTTCTCGTACTTTTACAAGCTGGGCTTTGCGGTATTGAGATACGGAAACGTTTACGGGCCCAGGCAGAATGCTTACGCGGAAGCAGGCGTCATAGCCATATTCTCCACCAACGTGCTTGAGAAGAAAACCCCGGTCATATTCGGCGACGGAGAGCAGACGAGGGATTTCATCTACATAGACGACGTTCTCAACGCCAACGTCATGATGATGGAAAACGACGTCACGGGAATCTTCAACGTGGGCACCGGAAAGGAGACAAGCGTCAACCGGATTTTTGACTACGTGAAGAAGGCCTCCGGGCTCAACATAAGCAAGACCCATGCCGACCCGAGAAAAGGGGAAATAAAGAGAAGCTGTATCTCACCCGAGAAAATCGGTCGTTTGACCGGATGGCGTGCAAAAGTTGGAATAGAGGCGGGCATCCGGAGAACTTACGACTGGTTCAAGTCCGCTGTTCACTTAGAGGATGTTTCCCACTCCGGTCCGCTCAAGAACACGTTGTAATCCTTGAACGCAAGGTTCAGAACCTTCTGGTTGTACATCTTGTAGTGCCAGAAACATCTCACGATGGGCACCTTTCCACGTGCGTCACCGAAAGAGGACTGCCACAGTTTTGCCTCTTTCCACGAGACGGAATCGTCATTGTTCTTGTCCGCCTGGTCTATTTCGGCAAGTGTCTTGTCAATCATGAACCATGAACACTCGTTCGGACAGAATTCGTATATGTAACTGCACGCGGTAATTTCCGGATTGCGCTGATTGAAACCGGCAATGGGTCCTTCGTATGGCGGCGTGTATCCCGCTCCCGGTATGTTTTCCGGCGGTATATCGTTTGTCTCCGGAAAAGATTCGTGTCCGTGCCCTGTCAATCCTTTGTTCTTATCGGTAATGCAGACAAAGATTTTCGGGGTGCTCAAATATGACCGGTACAGCGCCGAAAGCCATGGAGGATAGTCTTTAAAATCCTGGTAGTACATTTCAATTGCAATACTCATCTGGTGAAGGTTATTGATACAGTTGGCCTGCCTGCCCTTCTCTCTTGCCGTAGAGAGGGACGGCAGCAACTGCCCCGCAAGCATTGAGATGATTGCCATGACCACGAGCAGCTCAATCAGCGTAAACCCTTTCTTCATCTTTTCATCGCCTCCTTTTTCCTGTTTGTCATTGCGAGC
>CAYQXZ010000103.1:0-6464 GCA_964421645.1 uncultured bacterium | reverse complement strand
ATGTGCGGTTTTCCCTTTATTATAGAGGAGAAACAGCCTTTTGTCCATATGTTTTATCATCTTCATTTGGAGGATGCGGGAATATAACTATGTCTGACGTATGTCAAATCATGCGGATTTGTGGTATCATTTAGTGATGAAACTCTCCGTTCGGGTGACGGTAAATTCAAAAAAACCGAGGGTGCTTGAGGAAGGAAAAAACACTCTTAAAGTCTGGGTGGACGCGCCGGCCCTGGAGGGAAAAGCCAACAAAAGGCTGGTGGAAATTCTTTCAGATTATTACGATAAGCCGAAGTCATGCTTCGGCATTATCGGGGGGTTGAAGAACAGAAACAAGATCGTGGAGATATATGACTGAAAACGGTGAGCTGGCCCTGGTGGAAAAGGCGAAAAACGGCGATATCCATGCGTTTGAAGATCTTATGAAGACCACCAGCGGCAGGATATACAACCTGGGATACAGGCTTCTGCGCAACAAGGAAGATGCCGCCGACATCATGCAGGAAACCTATATGGCGGCATACGAGAACCTGCCCAGGTTCAAGGGGAACTCTTCCTTTTCAACGTGGCTTTGCGACGAATTTCGCTCTCATGAAGATGCGGAAGGAAAAGGGAAGAATGATTACGGTCGCCCGTCTGAAGGAAACCGAGGATTCAGTGCGGGAAATGGAATTTCCGGACTGGTCCGACACGCCGGTTGACCATCTGAAAAACCAGGAACTGAAGTCAGTCCTGGACAAGGAAATAAATGCCCTGCCTCCAAGATACAGGTCGGTTTTTGTTCTACATGACATTGAGGGGCTTTCCATTGCGGAGGTAGCCGAAATCCTGTCAATTTCAGAAGCGGCGGTGAAGACCCGCTCGCACAGGAGCAGGCTGTACCTGCGGGAGAAACTGTCGGAGTACTTCGGGAGAGGCAACAGGGGACAGATGCCTGCGTAAATACTGGGAAAAACTATGGATTGCGAAGAACTCATAAACTTAATTTCAGGGTACATGGACGACGACATTGATGCGCTGATGAGAAATATGCTTGAAGAGCACCTGCGCATCTGCGAGAAATGTACTGCGCTGCTGCATACCATGGAGAAAACGGTCTGTTTTTCACGCGATGCCAGCAAGCGCAGAAAGGTTCCTGAAAGAGTGATAAAAAGAGTCCACTACGAGATAAGGATACGATACAAAAAATGAAAAAAGAAGCTATCATCATTGGTGCGGGATTGGTGCGGGACCCGCTGGCATGGCCGCAGGCATGTATTCTCTGCGGGCGGGAATGAAGACGACAATTATTGAGAAATTCTATCCGGGAGGAAGCATCCTGCTTACCGAGAGAATAGATAACTATCCGGGTTTCCCGGAGGGCGTGACAGGTACGGAACTGGCCGAAAAAATGAAGAACCAATACGTCAGGTTCGGCGGCGAGATAGTGGAAGGGGAAGCTGAAGACGTTTCTTTTGGCGATGATGGCATCAGGATACGGTTGAAAGACGGGAAAGAGATTACAACGAAGGCTCTGATAATAGCCAGCGGTTCATCAAGGAGGAAACTCGGGGTTCCCGGGGAAGATGAATATACCGGGAAAGGGGTATCCTTCTGCGCGGTGTGCGACGGTGCTTTTTTCAAAGACAAGAAGATAGCGGTAGTCGGCGGCGGGGATGCGGCACTGGAAGAGGCAATATACCTGACAAGATATGCGCAAATCTGTTACCTGATACACCGGCGGGATGAATTCCGCGCATCGGCGTACCTGCAGGAAGAGATAAAGAAATATCCCGCCATTAAACCGGTTCTCTCTTCGGTGATAGACAGGATAGAGGGTGACGGAAAGTCCGTCAGGAAGGTAATCGTGAGGCGGAAGGACACAGATGAGCTGAAACCGCTGGACGTGGACGGCGTCTTCATCTCCGTGGGGCAGAAGCCCAACGTTGAATTCATTGACGGCAAGGTTGAGCAGAACCCGGGCGGATATATCATGACAGACTACAGGATGCAGACCTCCGTGAAGGGCGTTTTTGCATGCGGAGACGTCATAAGAAAATCGCTTTACCAGGTGGTTACCGCCTGCGGCGAGGGCGCCACGGCCGCCTCCTCCGCAGAAAAACACCTGAGCCAACTGGAGTAGAAAATGCAAAATTTTGAAAAAATTAACCACGAAATAGAGAAGAAATTCCGGGCGATTCTTCCGGATATAGACGGAAAGAAGAGACTTCATTTATCTTGGAGTAACTGGGGATTCGGGCGGGAGAGTCTGGAGAAGAGTTTGAGGCGACTGTCTGCCAACGGCATAGAGTACGTTGAACTTCACGGCAACAGGTACGGTGATGACATCGGTTATGACGCAAAAGAGGTGAAAAAGATCGCGGACGGTGAGGGTGTGAGCGTTGCCGGCATATGCGGCATGTTCTCTGCGGAAAACGACCTTTCCTCCGTCAGCGGGATACAGAGACAGAATGCGATAGACTATATAAGGAGAAATCTGGAACTGGGAGCGTTTCTGGGGATTAAGTACATGCTGATAGTTCCGGGCGCTGTGGGACGACCTGTTCCCTACGATGGTTTTGAATTCCACCGTTCCGTGGAGACCCTGCAAAAGACGGCACCGTTTTTCCAGCAGGCAAAGGTAAGGGGCGCGGTGGAGCCCATACGTTCGGAAGAGGTCAGCTTCTGCCATACGTTCAAGGAGGCAAAGAAGTATATTGAAGCGGTCAACCATCCCTGGATAGACAAGATCAACGGGGATATTTTTCACATGCTCACGGGCGAGACGCATATCGCGGAGACGATCCTGGATTACGGCGATTACCTTACAAATATTCACATGGCCGATACAAACCGGATGGCTCTGGGCAGGGGTATGATGGACCTGGATACGATACTGAAGGCGCTATACATTACCGGGTACAACAACGAGGACTGCTTCTGCACCCCGGAGCCCTTGGGCCCTGGCGGCGATCCCTATCCGGCGATGCATGGCATACAGGATCCGAAAGCGCTTGACCTCATGGTGAGCGAAACCGCACAATACTTCCGCAACCGCGAATCCGCAATCCTTTCCACATCATGAGAGCGGATTAGAATTTTTTGTAAACGTCGCCCCTGGGGAAGATGTTGACGACTGCTATTATCCGGACGTCCTCAAGAATTGAGAAGATAATTCTGTAACTGCCGACCCTAAATCTGTAAAAACCCTCAAGTTTTCCCACGAGAGGTTTTACGTTCGGATGAAAAACAGGAAATTTCGTTGTCCCGAGGTCAGCAAGGGCCTTTTTTACCCGTTGTCTGGTATCGGTGGAGAGTTTAAGATAGTATTTTTCTGCTTGCGATGAAAGCTTAATCTGCCAGTTCATTCAATGACCGTCCTTTCCCTTTCTTTATTTCATTCAAGCCGTTCAGGCATTCAGTATCAAAGCCCGGGATCTTGAGCAGTTCCATCGTTTCCATGTGCCTTGAAATATACTCTTCAGCCATTGTATCAAAAATTTTGCTCAAGGATTTTCCCTCGTAGCCGGCAATGGCCTTCATCAGCTTCATCTTTTCTTCGGGCAGTCTTACGGTCGTCATCTTCATAACAGCATCACCTCCGCATTTATATTATGATATAAAAATATCTTTATGTCAAGGGCAATTCTAAGAGCAATTTCAAAATTGAAGTTTTATGGGTGTCAGGTGCGGGACCAGGCGGAGCGTAGGTAGTCTATGTAATGTTGACACATATCATCGGAGATGTTTGCGGGGATGTGGTTGCCCACCGCGAACATTAAGCCGGGCATTGAGCGCGTGGCGGCAAGGGTCGCATCAATCTCCTTTTTCACGTCTTCCCACGTGCCGAAGGTCATCGTCCGGCAGTCAACCTTGCTTCCTATGATGCAGTGGGTGCCGCCCACCTTATTCACGATTGCATCGAAGTTATTGCTGGGTTCGAATATGAAGCCGTCGGCGCCGCATGCAGCAAGGTCTTCAATAAACATGTCAAACGTGCCGTCCGAACAGAAGAGAACTTTCTTCCCCGCCGCCTTCAGCGGTTTCCATAGCTCCTTGAATATGGGAAAGATGGTTTCTCTGTAAACTTCGGGTCGTATAAACGGTCCGGATGTCCATACCATGTCGTCGTGCTGGATAAAAACCTCAATGGAAGTTTTTGCCCAGGCCCGGACGTGATGCATGGTGTAGGCGCCGAAGCGCTCCAGCACTCTGGCGAATTTCTGCCTGTCCGACGCCGCCTGAAGCAGCATGTCCCACCCGAAAGACGCTATGGCTCCGGAAATGACGGTCTTATAGTAACCGCCGGTGCACACCTGGTTGGGAAACAAATCACTGCGCTGCCGGTAGTCCTGTTCGTAGCGGTCTGCAAGTTCGTCAAAAGGCGTCACGCCGTATTCGGCCACAGGGTCGATGGACCATACTTCTTCCATATCCTTGAAGGGTGATGTGTGCTGTACTCGCTGGTCACTGCCGTCCGCGGCGTAAACCGCGTGTCCCATATCCGTGGTTCTTCCGGTCTTTGTCCAGTCAACAAAGCCGTCATGGGTGCCGAACAGGAAATCATAGTCAAAAGCGTCATATAATCTACGGCGTATGTCCGGGTCAGCGCGGTCTATCTTTTCCTCTGTGATACCTGCAATTTTGCTGATAAGCCCGGTGTGGTATTCCATGGAATACTCTGTGTGGGCAGGTCTTGGCGTCTGCCGGCAGTTTATGCAGTCCAGTCCTATTTTTCTGCTCATGATGTTCTCCGGTTCATTGTGCGGATTTTGACCTTTAGTGTATAGCCAACATTTTACAAAGTCAATCTCGCGGGAGACGAAACAGATGTTCAGGAGACAGGCGCAGTTGTTCCGCAACGCGGAGGATAAGATGGTTTTCTCCTATCCTGTCTAGGGAATGAGCATCGGAGCCGGGTGAAATCTTCAGCTCCATGGACATTGCCAGCCGGATAACTTCGGTGTACGATTGCAGGCGGGCTTCTCCATGCAGGAGTTTCAGAAGGCTTTCATTCAGTTCAACGGCGGCGTTTCTCCTCCTTGCGCTGGCGAATAAGCGCTCAAAATCCTTCATCACCTGCCCGCTGAATTCTTCAACGATGCCGTTTCGGGAAATCAGTCTTCCGGGATGGGCGATTATATCAATCCGGGAGTTTTCGAGTAGGCTTTCCACGGTTTCAAACCAGGCGCGGTATATCCTCTCCCGTTCTTTCCGCGTGAGCTCCAGCTTTGCATGCCATCCCTTTCCGGTGCCCGGTATGGCATGAGTTCCGACAAGCACCGCATCAATCTCTTCTCTCTCGAAATCCTCAAATGCAAGCCGGCCTTTTCGTGAATAATCCGGGTCTATCTCCATACCGATCAGAACTTTAATCGGTGTCTCAACCGCCGATACTTCCTTTCTTATCTGTTCAAGGCCGGCCCTGCCCATATCGGAATAGAAGGCATGCTCCAGCACAACGATTGATTCCAATCCGATAACTTCGGCTCTCTTTATGATGTTCCGGACTGTCATATCCGGCGTGGAATGTCCCGAATAGACTGTGTGTATGTGATAATCACAGCCCGGAAAGAGCGTGTTTACCGCCGGTGTCATACCCGGTACATCTCCACTTCGTCAAACCACGCCGCTCCATTGTTTCCGTCGGACCGGCATGCCATGCGCAGTCTCTCCGCTCCTTCGGGGATTTTTATATCGAATTCCAACCGTTCCCAGTCGCGCGTATCGGACAATGGATGGCTGCGGAATGTTTTTACGGGTTCGTTGTCCCTTCGGTACGTGTACGCGGCAAGGTACGTACTGCCGGTTGCCTCCTGGGTCTTTATCCATCCGCTGCACCGGTAGGACTCCCCTGGATTCACGAAGGCTGTCACAGGCCATCGCTGGCGCCACTCAATACCTTCCTTTGGCGTCCACATCAGCTTCACCGACCGTTCTCCGCCCCGCACAACCTTTGAGAAGATGGAATGCTTCCGGCTACAGTCCCATTCAGCCCTGCCCATTTTATCTTTCAGGTTATGCCAGCCGATAACCCATCCGTCGGGATATCCGCTTCCGTCATCCCGTTCAAAAGACGGGTTGTCAACAAGGTTCAGTTTAAAGGGATTCCCGGAATTGGGAAATTCAAGCCAGTATCCCCAGTAGTTGGCAGGTTTTCCATAGTCCATGAGGTGCGCCGCGGTGAGTATGGTATCCGCGGTGAGCCGACAGGTTTCAACCGCAAATTCCGTGACCGCGGCGTTGATATCGTCAACGTTGCCTGATTTGTGCGCCTTTGCCACTTTCGCTGCCCGCTTTGTTTGAAAATCGGAGAGCTCGTGCATCCGTCTTTTTAGGTTGGCGGCGGCTTCTTCCGTGCTCTCTCCCAGCGGTGCGGGTTTATAGCCGTCTATGCGGATAAGACCCTGGTCCGTGACGTGTCCTTTCATGTGAAGGTCCGGCCAGTAAGCGAATGCTCCCCTGTCCTCGACATGGTGCAGCAT
>CAYQXZ010000102.1:0-6542 GCA_964421645.1 uncultured bacterium | reverse complement strand
TGGGTGGGTGAGGGGATTCGAACCCCCGGCTCCTAGAGCCACAGTCTAGTGCTCTGCCCCTGAGCTACACCCACCAATGTCAATAAAGCGGTATATATATTACCCCATTTCTCGCAAAACATAAAGCATCCGGAAGAAATTTCCCTTGACCGTTACGATGGTTATGATAAAATCCTCCTTGCTGTAAAATACACGCAGGCTTAAACGGGAGTGAACATGAATTCTGCTGAACGTGTAAAGACGCTTCTTAACAAAGAAATCCCAGACATGATGGGCCTCTATGAGCATTACTGGCCCGAAACCCTTAACGAATACTGGCCGAAACAGGGCTATCCCAAGGGCACTCTTCCAGAAATGTATTTCAACTATGACCTTATCGGCTGCGGAGGCTGGTTCAACTCCATTCCATTTCAGGACAGGAACGAGATTGTTGAAGAGACCGAAGAATGGCGGGTCACAATAGACGGACGCGGTGCAAAACTTAAGCTGTGGAAGAACAAATCAGGAACACCTGAACATATAGACTTTGAGGTCACTTCCCCGGAGAAATGGAAGAAGTACCGCGAGCCTCTGCTTGAAACCGACATGAAGCGCCTCGGCGACATTCAGTTGATAAGGAACAACATGGAGACGGCACGTAAGGAAGGCAAATACATCCTGTTCGGCAATCTCTTCATTTTTGAGCTTATGAGAGCAACCATGGGAGACCAGAATTTTCTCCCCGCGCTGCTGCTGGAACGCGAGTGGATTCATGATTTCTGCAGTGTTTATCTTGACATGTACAAAAGACACTACGATATCCTTTTCCGCGAGACAGGCGTCCCTGACGGTTTCTTCATCTACGAGGATTTCGGGTACAGGAACGGGCTTTTCTGTTCCCCCCAGACGTACAAAGAGATGGTTTTCCCTTACACTACACAACTGGTTTCCTTCCTTCATGATTACGGTATACAGGTACTTCTGCACAGCTGCGGAGACATCAGGAAGGTTATTCCCCAGGTTATAGATGCGGGATTTGACTGCCTCCAGCCCATGGAGGCAAAGGCAGGCTGCGACGTACTGGAGATAGCAAGGACATACGGCAGGAAGATAAGCTACATGGGTAACATAAACGTTGTCGCCCTGAACACCAATGACAGGGATACGATAAAGAACGAGATTGTTCCAAAACTAAGAGCGCTGAAGAAGCTGCAAATGCCCTATTTTTTCCATTCAGATCATTCAATCCCGCCTTCGGTAAATCTGGAAACATACAGGTATGCACTTGAGCTGTTCAGGGATAATGCAGAATATTGAGAAACGGCGTGTCTTGCCCGTTTGACAGTGCGCCTGGCCCGACTCGAAACAGGGCAACCTTTCGCTTCGCTCTCGGGACAGGGGTGCTTCCCCTTTCCCGACGATATCCCCGCTGCGAAATACATGGAAAAAGTACCTTTTCCCACACCCTTTTCAAAGGTTGCCCGTCGGGAATGCGCCTGGCCCGACTCGAACGGGCAACCTTTGGGTTCGAAGCCCACTACTCTATCCAGTTGAGCTACAGGCGCGGAAGTGATACCAGAAAATCATGCCTTGCCATTGCCTGTTTCCTTTATGGAAAAACATATAAGAAAGGAAATAAGCGCCAGCATGATACATGCCAGGCAAATCATCTTGTACGCGAAATCAGGATAAACTATAATCCCTGCAATTTCAACCGCACTATGCCTGAAGGCGTCAAGTATGCGGCCCGCAGCATATCCCGTTGATGAAATGACAAAATAGGCCAGGGAGTTGTAGAATCCGACTGAAGTGGAAACCACTTCCACCTCGTTAATCTCTTTCATAGCCGTTATATAAACAGGGGTGACCGCAGCGGAGACGGCAAAAAGAATATACGAGAGCAGAACCAGCTTTGAACTGCCCGCAAATGAAAAATTCAGAAACAATATGATGGACGCTACCAGTGTAATTGAATTAGCCGCGAGCAGGAATGGCTTACGCAGGCCCGTCAGTCTGGACGTGTAACCGGAAACAAAGGCAAAACAGGTATTTGTCAACATCATGATGAATGTGTAGAAGGACGCCTGTGCGGAGGTGATATTGAATGAATCCTGCAGGTATTTCTTGCCGATGGTGGTCTGGAAAAGCATGTATACGCTGTAGTTTATCGCACCTGTAACGGCAACGGGGAAAGAATGTCTATTCTTAAGCACAACAAAGAGAGATTTAAGTGAAAACGTCTTCTTCTGAGCATAAACCGCTCTGGCCTTATTCAGCACGGGCCCTTCGGCAATCGCAAAAATGGCACACAGCAGTCCGGCTATTAGAAAAGAGCTTCTCCATCCCATATGACTTACAGCACGTTCCAGCGGGTAGGTGGCGAAAACCCCTCCGGAGTATCCAAGTATCAGCGTTATGCTTAAGAAAAGCGGGAAATCTTCAGAATCATACAGCACGGTCAGTATTTTCACAAGGCTTATAAATATAAAGCTGGCGCTGAAACCTACGAAAGCGCGCATCACGAAAAGCATTGCCGGTGAGTATGCAAAGGAAAAAAGGATGGAACTCAAGCTGAAAAGCAGACCGCCGAAGAAGAATGTTCTGAAGCCGCCGAAACGGTCGGAAACCATGCCCGCTATGATCTGCATGGCGCCGTATACGATAAAAGTCAGGGATCCGAGCCCTGCTACGGCAGTGGCAGTCAGCGAGAATTCCGACTGGAGTTCGTTAAATATGGTACCGGGCACCGCTATTCTCTGAAAATATGAAAAAAAGTACACGATGTCCACCAGCAGAAGAATGAGAACCCGGTTAATTTTCTTTTCTTCCATCTTCGGTTACCTTCTTCCATGTACCGTTACTGCCGGACATCTCGTACTTATTAAGCGTCCTTATGAGAGATTCCGCCTCTTCCGGCATTGCCACCCTGCCCTCCAGCAGGATCTCTCTTGCTTTTATGTCCTTGATACCGTAGAAAAGCTCGTTCGCTTCCTTGTCATTCATTACAAATCCGCCCTCAAGAGAAGCCCCTAAGAACGCTCCCCTTGCCCTTGCGTATATCAATATGCCGGTCGCGGGCAGTCCCGCTTTTGCTCCGGCTTCCCTTCCGACCGGGCCTGCGGCGGCAGAAATCTCCCCGCCTATCTTTACATGTGATTTCAGAAGGAGCGTCAATCCCTCCTCGTTCATTATCAGCAGTATAGCATCAACCATCTTGCCGCCGATCTGCAAACCGAAACTTCCCTCGGCGGTTGAGATAAATGATGGGGGGCTCCATTCTCCGGTCTCCTTATTTTTTGCAAGCATTATGCCGCTGCCGCCCCTTATTCCCAAGCCCAGACCGGCCTTGTACTGCCGCACAAAAATAACTGCATATGCCTCCCTCAAGAAATGCTGCGGTATGGACGTATCCGGCGATTTCATCATGTAATTAATTGTATCTTCAGCCCTGTCAATGGAGATCAGCAGGTCTCTCTTTGTCAATGCAAACGAGGAAACAACGGAAAAAAACACAAATACGACCACAATCCGGATGACTTTCCGTTTCATTCTCCGCCTCCCTGTATCGTTCAATTTAAACCCTGACACTTCCAACCTTTATCAGGCTAATTATAGCATTTTGTGTCTGCCCCGGAAACAGAAAAATGTTATAATCGTGTCATGGAGGCAAAAATGAAAAGTCACAGGAAGGAGCTGATATTCAATACACCAACAAGGGTTGCTTTCATCAACATCTCATCGGAGGTCCAGAAGGCGATTGATGACAGCGGCATAAGAGAGGGTTTGTGCCTTGTCAACGCGATGCACATAACCGCAAGCGTTTTCATTAACGATGACGAACGTGGATTGCACGGTGATTTTGAAAAATGGCTGGAAAAGCTCGCTCCTCATCAGCCCGTCTCACAATATGCCCATAACGTGGGTGAAGACAACGCGGATGCCCACATGAAAAGACAGGTTATGGGCAGAGAGGTCGTTGTCGCCGTAACCGGCGGCAGGCTTGATTTTGGTCCGTGGGAGCAGATTTTTTACGGAGAATTTGACGGCAGGAGGAAAAAGCGCGTGCTCATCAAGATAATAGGCGAATAGCTTCACGGGATGACCGCGATGCAGTCTATCTCAATAAGAACTCCCTTCGGAAGCTCGGAAACCTCCACCGTGCTCCTTGCAGGCTTGTTGTTGAAGAAAGATGCGTAAACAAGGTTCATCCCGTCAAAATCCTTTATATTCTTTAGAAAAACTGTTGTCTTGACAACGTCATCCGGACCGCAGCCGGCTTCTTTCAGTACGCAGGATATGTTATCAAGCACCCGCTGTGTCTGGACACCGATGTCCCCCTTTACCACATTGTTGGTAAGAGGATCAAGAGGTATCTGGCCTGAAAGGAAAACAAGATTTCCCGCGACAACCGCCTGCGAATATGGACCTATTGCCCATGGCGCTTTGTCAGTTGATATTTTTCTAAACATTGCTCCATCCTCTCCTTGAACAGCGGAAATTCCTCTTTCACTTTTCTGCCTGTTGATTCACCGGTACCTATGACAATTCCGCCTCTGTCTTCAACCAGCTTGACAAAATTTCCCATTGCCCTTTCCTTGCCCTTGCCGCTTCCATACGTGATGAACGGGAATACCTTCTTACCCCGCAGGTCCGAATTGTCAATAAAGGTTCGCATGGCGGGAGTTATGTCAAAAGCCCATACAGGGCTGCCGAGAAAAATAATCCCGGAATCCCCGATTTCCGGCATGCTCCGAAGTTTGACTTTTCTCTTTCTGAAAGCGTCACTGCAGTTTTTGAAGAACGAGCCGGTTTCAGACGTTTCCAGCCGGAATGTGTCCGCGTCAAGCTGCCGGGATTTAAGATATTCCGCTATGTATTCCGACAATGTTTTTGTCCTTGACGACAGTGAAAAATAGACTATGGAAATTCTCATGTCAATATGATATACTCTTACGGCACAAAATACAAGAGTTTCGGAGGATTTCTCATGGAAGGCAACGGAGAACTCATATTCAGTCTGATGCACCTGTCAAAAGAGCGGAATGCTTCGGACATACATCTGCAGGTGGGTTCCCATCCCACCCTTCGCATAAAGGGTGAACTTGTGCGGCTGAAAGAATTTCCCGTGATGGAACTTGATCACATGAAGGAGATAGTCTCCGTTGTATTGAAAACGGAGCATGACATGAAACTCCTTGAAGAACATGGCAGTATTGATACTGCAATTGGGCTGCATGAAGTAGGCCGATTCCGTATAAACATATTCAAACAGCGCGGCTCAATATCTCTTGCCGCCAGGCGTATCTCAAACGTAATACCTGATTTCCAGTCGCTCAATCTCCCGCCGTCTACCTCAAAAATCTCCCAGTTTCTCAACGGACTTGTGCTTGTTACCGGTCCCACAGGATGCGGTAAATCATCTACGCTGGCAGCCGTGATAAACAACATAAATAAGACCCGGTCATGTCACATCCTGTGCATAGAGGATCCCATAGAATACCTGTACAAGAACGAAAGAGCCATGATTACACAGAGAGAACTCGGCATAGATGTTCCCTCTATTCAAAGCCGCTTTGAAATATGCGGTCAGGCAGGATCCTGATGTAATACT
This sequence comes from uncultured bacterium, assembly GCA_964421645.1. GTDB lineage: Bacteria > Ratteibacteria > UBA8468 > B48-G9 > JAFGKM01 > JAFGKM01. Next base: position 952 of record CAYQXZ010000102.1, on the reverse strand, counting down.
TGCAGGGGAAATCAGGGACGCGGAGACAGTTGAGTTTGCGCTGCAGGCCGCAGAAACCGGACATCTTGTTTTCGGTACACTGCACAGTTCTAATGCCTCCGTAACCATTTCACGCCTTCTCAATTTCTTCCCCCAGGAGAGACATACGCAGGTAAGGAAAAATATAAGCATGCACCTGCGGGCGGTAGTGTCGCAGCTTTTGATGCCGGCACTGAACCCTGAACTTCACATTGTTCCGGCATGTGAAATCATGTTTGTATCGCCGCTTATCTCACGCCTGATTTCCGAAGGCAAGGATGACAAACTCGTGAAGGCTATAAAAGCAGGCAAATCCGAAGGCATGCAGGATTTTGACGACGCGCTGATTGACCTTGTCAACAGGGAATACATTTCTGAAGAAACAGCCATGAAATTCACGGAGAACCCTCACAGCCTGGAGATGAAGTTGAAGGGCACTTGAGCGAGGAAGGCGGCATCGTATCGTAACCTCTACCCTCACCGATTAAAATTCAAATCGGGGCGCTCGGATTGTGCTTCGCACGGCTCGGCACCAGCGGCGCCAGGCGTATTATTGCGGGAAAAACGTGCCTCGGTATGAACCATGTTCGACCCCTCGCCGAGAAAATCGGGGCGCTCGGATTCGAACCGAGGACCTCATGGTCCCAAACCATGCGCGCTGAACCGGACTGCGCTACGCCCCGTAAGCTCCCTTTATTCTACCCAAAAACAGAAACCTCTGCAATTATGGAATCTGAAGTAGTTGAACAGGTCACCAGGTATAAAAAAGCTTGAGCAGAATATATATTACCGCAAGGGAAATGCAGACTGCGAGAAAAACAAAAATTCCTGCAGGCAGAATGGTCTTCAGCAACATGAGAAAGAAAATGGTGCCGAAGGGAATCGCAAATCCCATGATAGTCCATTTCTTTATGTCTTCCCTGTTTTTTATGAG
>CAYQXZ010000101.1:0-6571 GCA_964421645.1 uncultured bacterium | reverse complement strand
TTTTCCCTGTATTATAGAGGAGAAACGGCCTGTTGTCCATATGTTTTTCCATCTTCATTTGGAGGATGCGGGCTAAACCATTGAAGGGCAGATACCGTCTAAATTTTTAAAAGTCAAAAGGTTAAAATGGAGAAAAGGATAATCCTGTGTGTTGCTGTTTTTTTTCTTTTTTTTACGGGCTGCTCCAGAAGGTATCTTGAGGAATCCGCGGATAAAGAGGTATACCGTATCATAGATGAAAAGAAGAAAACGGTAAAAGCGGAGACTTTGCCTGATGTTGCAATATCCATCACTGACCGGGTCAATTCCGAAACGATAGTCCTGGAGTTGAAAGACGCGATAGTCCGTGCTGTTGAAAGCAACAGGACCTACAAGTCAATGCAGGAAGACGTATACATGAATATTCTTGACCTGACCTACCAGCGTTACCTTTTCGGCACCAGGTACAGCCTCGGGGGAAACCTGAACTGGAACAAGGGAGACGGCGAAAGTGTATCGGGTTCCGTGAGTTTCGGTTTGTTGAGGTGGCTTGCCGCGGGAACCCAGATAACCTTTGACATAACAAAAGATTTCATCAGGTATCTCACGGGTGATAAGAATACGGACATACAGACCATTATCTCAACGGACATTCTTCAACCTTTGCTGCGGGGAGCGGGCCGCAAAATAGCGCAGGAGGACCTCGTCCAGGCAGAAAGGAATGCAATATATGAAATCAGGTCGTTCACCCGGTACCGTAAGAGCTTTTCCATTGACACGGCAGAAAAATTTCTCCAGCTTCTGCTCATCAGGAACAGAACCGAGAACTACAAGAATAACTATGAGAGCCTGAAGTCTACGAGGGAAAGGATAGAGATGCTTGCCCAGGCAGGCAGAATCGCCTCTTTCCAGGTTGACCAGGCCAAGCAGAATGAGTATGCGGCATACCAGAGATGGGTGAATGCCGAGAACTCGTACAATTCTCAACTGGACAGCTTCAAGATATTTCTCGGCCTTCCCACGGAATCCAGACTCCTGCTGGATGAAGAGCTTCTTGACCATCTTGTAGAATCCGGGTTGTCCACGGCTGAATTTAACGTGAAAGAAGCCATCAGAAATGCGTTGAGCAGGCGTCTGGATCTGCTTACGGATTATGACTCGGTTGAGGATGCAAAACGCGGAATCACCATTGCCCTGGACAAGCTGAAGCCCAGGGTGGATCTTACAGCATCCGTGAGCGGCAGCACTGATGTGGAGTCACACCCGACCTTTGATTTCACGGATTTTTCCTACGGGGTGGGCATAGAGTTTGACCTGCCTCTGGATAAGCTTCCCGACAGGAATACATACAAGAAGGCGCTGATAAACCTGAACAGGGCAGAGCGCAATTTTGAGAACAAGAGGGACACGGTAATACTTGAGGTTTTTCAGCAGTACCGCAACCTGGAGGAGTACTATCAGAGTTATCTCATACAGAAGAACAGCCTGGCGCTTGCCGAGAGAAGAATAGAGAGCACAGACCTGCTTCTCCAGGCCGGACGGGCAACCACAAGAGACCTGCTGGACGCCCAGGAGGCTTACCTGTCGGCCAAAAACGATCTTGCATCGGCTGTCGTAAACTACATCGTGTCATATCTCAATTTTCTCTATTCTACCGAATCTCTTGAGGTGGATGCAAATGGCGTGTGGGAGGATAATCTATATGAAAAAATTACTAAGGAAGATACTCAAAAATAAGGTTTTCTATCTTGCTGTTCTGTTGATTGCCGGAATTGTGGCTATGAACAGGATACAGACTGAGAAAAGAAGAAACGGCGAGCTTGTCCTCTACACTGTCCAGAAGCAGAACCTGGTTATATCCGTTACGGAAGGCGGCAACCTGGTTGCCCTGGAATCTCAAAAAATCGTGAACGAAGTGCCGGGAAGCAGGAATATCCTTGAAGTGGTAGACGAGGGCATTGAGATAACCGAAGAAGATGTAAAGAACAATAAAATTCTTATCAAGCTTGACTCAAAGGACCTTGAGGACAGACTGGAACAGTTGAAATTGAGTGTGGAAAACAGCCTGGCGTCCTATACCGAAGGGGAACAGAATCTGGAGATCCTCAAGAAACAGAACGAGAGCGACATAACCCAGGCGGATTTGAAGGTGAAATTTGCGGATATGGACCTGAAAAAATACCTGGGAGACAAGCTGGCTGAAAGCATAGTGGGAAAAAGTGAAAAAATCAATTATGCGGTATTGTTGAAGAGCGACAATCTCGGCGGAGAGGCTCTTAACAAGAAGAGATCTTTTGAGACACAGATAGATCTTGCGAAGGAAGAGGTCGCAAGAGCCAAGGATAAAGTGGAGTGGAGCCAGAAGCTTTCCGATAAGGGGTATGTAACAAAAAGCGAGCTTGAGGCTGATAAACTTGCTTTACAGCAGAAGGAGGTTTCACAGGAACAGGCTGAACTGGAATATGAACTCTTTCTCAAGTACGATTTTTCAAAGCAGGTAGAGTCATTTCTTTCGGACTATGAAGAAGCAAAGTTGCAGCTGGAACGTACCGTGGCAACAACAAAGGCAAAAGTAATTCAGTCCGAGGCGACGCTTAACAGCAGAAAATCAACGTACATACTCAACAAAAGCAATCTCCGGGATGTGGAGACACAGATAAAGCAGTGCACCATTGTTGCCACGAGACCCGGTTTTGTCACCTATGCCACGAGCAACCGTCCGTGGGCGAGCCAGTCTCCCATACAACCGGGCACATCCGTAAGACAGTACCAGCAGCTTTTTGAGCTTCCGAATTTCAAGAGCATGGGTGTTGAAATAAAGATCCACGAGGCATCAATAAAGAGGGTTACCGAGGGACTGTCTGCCAGTGTGAGGATTGACGCTTTCCCTGACGTGGCTCTTACAGGCAGGGTAAAGAAGATATCGCTCATGCCTGACGCTACGATAAAATTTCTTAACCCGGACATAAATGTTTACGTTACGCAGATAACCCTGGACGACAGCAAGGATTTTCTTAAGCCCGGCATGACCGCACAGGTTGAGATATTCATAAAAGAACTGAAGGATGTCTTGACGGTGCCCGTGAATGCGGTTTTTTTCAAGGGCGGACAACCCTATTGTGCCGTCCTCCAGAATGGGAATCTGACGGATAGAAAAGTTGAGCTGGGGGACAGCAGTGAGACCATGGTTGAAATAAAGAATGGACTCAAGGAAGGAGAACAGGTCGTTATTAAGCCCGGGGTGACTATCAGCTCGGCGGTCAAGAAGACCGAACTTGAGGAAAAGGGGACCTTCAGACAGGGACAGGACTCCGGCAGTGCTCCTCCCGCAGAGACACCAGGAAAAGCAGAGCCCGCCCAAACGTCCGGAAAAACAGCACCGGCGGCAGTTCCGCTGGAAGGTTCCGGTAGAGCAGGGAACGGGGCGGAGAGGGCAGGTGCAGGGAACGCCGGATCCGCAATGGAAGCCGGCGGCTCTGCGGAAGTACCTGCCGCTGAAACGACCGGCACGGAGAGGCGCAGGTCCGCAGGGGGGAACTCCGGGGGCAGACAGAGAAGGAGACCGGCGTCTTCAGAGGGAACCGAAGGTAACTGAAAAGATGGTAAAAGATATTATCCGGCTTGAAAACGTAACCAAGACGTACGTGTTGGGGCACCTTGAAATCCCCGTTCTGAAAGGGATCTCACTGTCAATTGAGAGCGGTACGCACCTGTCCCTGATGGGCCCTTCCGGAAGCGGAAAGACGACCATGCTTAACATCCTCGGATGTCTGGACAGACCGACCACGGGGAAGTATTTTATTGAAGAACACGAAGTTTCCGCCCTGAACGACGAGGAGCTCTCGGAGATAAGAAGCAGGAAGATCGGGTTCATCTTTCAGTCATACAATCTCATACAGCATCTTACAGTCATTGAGAACATTGGCCTGCCCCTGTTCTATCAGGGTATTGACGAACACATCATAACCGGGAGAGCGATGGCGATGGCCGAAGTGGTCGGACTCAAAGACAGGGCAAGGCACAAGCCTTCCGAACTCTCAGGCGGGCAGCAGCAGAGGGTCGCCATAGCGAGGGCGCTGATAAACAATCCCACGTTCATACTTGCGGATGAGCCCACGGGCAATCTTGACACAAAGACCGGAAAAGAAATCATGGAGCTTCTGAAAAAGCTGAACCAGGAAGAAGGTACGACTCTTTTCGTCATAACGCATGACAGCAAGATAGCCGAATACGGCAACATGGTCGTGAGAATACTTGACGGAGAAATTGTACAGGGACAAAAATGAGGTTCAACGTACTACACATAATCAGGATATTCAAGGCGGGCTGGAAAAACATATACCTGCACAAACTGCGTTCCCTGCTCACCATCCTCGGAATAGTATTCGGCGTTGCCTCGGTCATAGCCATGCTTGCCATTGGTGAAGGAGCGAGTTTTGAAGCGAGGGAGAAGATAAAAGAACTGGGAAGCCACAATATAATAGTCAGAGCGGTAAAGCCGGTCACGGCCCCGGGAACACAGCAGACCGTTTTTCTCGCGGCATACGGGTTGACTCCACTTGACCTTAAAAGGATTGATACTATCCCTTCCGTTGAAAGGGTGGTGCCTACGTGGGAGGATAAGAGGGACGTCTGGTATCTTGAAAAGAACATCAGTGCGCGCCTGGTGGGAACTTATCCGGAGTATCCTGCAGTCATGAATCTGACGGTCACCAGGGGCAGGTTTTTCAACTCCATCGATTACGAGATGAGGAAGCCCTACGTGGTTCTCGGTTCATCCGTGAGAAACCGGTTGTTCCCGCTGGATGAACCTCTCGGCAAGACCGTCAGAATCGGCACAAACTTCTTTACCGTGATAGGCGTTGTGAGTGAAAGAGCTATCGTTTCCGGAGTCGGGTTTGAGGCAGAAGATATAAACTTTGACGTCTATATGCCGCTCACGACCCAGAGAACGTATTACGGCGAATATACGGTGGGAGAGCGAAGAGGCGGCATGATGTCAACCGACAGAAGCTGGGTGAAGTATCACCGGATGATAATAAAGGTCGCGGAAACGGAAAAGATTCTCACAACTGCCGCAATCGTTGAAGATACACTCAAGACGACTCACAAACAGGCGGATTACGAAATACTGGTTCCACTGCAGCTTCTTAAACAGGCGGAACACACCACGAGAATTTTCAATATAGTCCTGGGGGCTATAGCCGCAATCTCCCTTGTCGTTGGAGGCATAGGCATCATGAATATAATGTTGGCCACGGTAACCGAAAGAACCCGGGAAATAGGGATAAGAAGGGCGCTCGGGGCAAAGAGAAAGGACATAATAAACCAGTTCCTCACGGAAGCCGTAATTCTTTCTTCTGTCGGCGGATTCATAGGTGTGCTGCTCGGTATAACCATTCCTTCTCTTGTCACGAAATTCGCCTCAATGATTACGATAGTTACCTCCTGGTCAATCCTTATCGCTTTTTCCATTTCCGTCGCAATAGGCATTACTTTCGGTATTTATCCTGCGAGGAAAGCCGCATACCTTGACCCCATAGAAGCCCTTCGTTACGAGTAGGATTATCTACATTTGTCTATGTAATGAATAAGACTTGACAAAATTGCCCTTGTGTGCTATAATGCACGTATTATGGAAATGCTGAAGGGTGCAGTACCGGCATATCTGCAGATAGAGAATGACCTGCGAAATAAGATAGAAAGCGGCTGCTACAAGGTCGGGGACAGATTCATAGAGAAGGACCTCGTAAAAGAATATAAGGTCAGCCGTCTGACCCTGAAGAAAGCCACTTCCATGCTGGTTGCCGACGGCTACCTTTCACAGACCCCCGGCAAAGGGACCTTTATAACCTCCCCCGGTGAGCAGAACGGCCTCCTGAACAGAGAGGCGCAGCACAAGAAGCTTAACAGGAGTATAGGTATCCTTGTTTCCTGCATTACCAATTCTCCCAACCCCGGAATAATACGGGGGGTTGAGGACGTCTGTGAATCTTCAGACTTCAATCTTGTCCTGGGCAATTATGATGCCATGCCGGAAAAAGAAAAAAAGTACATGGAGACGCTTGTTCAAAGGGGCATCTCCGGATTGATAATATCCGCCAGTTACAATTCCTATCAGAATCCATATTACAAAAAGCTTCAGGAAAAGAACATCCCGTTTGTTTTTCTTGACGTCAAGGTGAACGGGATAGAATCGGACCTTGTGGCGACGGATAACTTCAACGGAGCATATCTGGGGACCAGGTCTCTTGTCAGAAAGGGATGCAGGAAGATGCTTTTCATCTGCACGTCTCTGAAGGCTTCCAGTACCAGGGAGAGACTGCAGGGCTACAGGCTTGCGCTGGAAGAATCTGAAATTCCCTTCAAGGAAGAGATGGTCAGGGAAAGCAAAATGGGTCACCCGCCTGACAGCTTTGCGGAGAAGGAAACAGAGTCCTTTCTTGCGAGGGGAAAGGCGGACGGTATATTCTCGGCAAACGAGCCGCTTGTGTTCGGGGTGTTGAGGGCTGTAAAGAAAGCCAGAGCAAAGAAATCCGGAGGTGTATGTATAGTCTCTTTTGACAAGCCCGAGATACCAATGGAACTTGCC
>CAYQXZ010000100.1:0-6582 GCA_964421645.1 uncultured bacterium | reverse complement strand
CGATCATGAACGCACGATTGAAGTTAGTGTGATGATGCTCGTGATGTTCCATCGGACCTTTCTGAACATGTAAATACAAATGACTCGCGACCATCTTCCAGGTGCGAAAGGATGATCATCTGAACCGTAATCAGAGGTAGAGGGTCTTCCTTCCCGCCACTTGTTCAATTCTTCTGTTTCTCTGGCACATCCGGAAATTGTTCAGATAACATTATAACATAATGGGGTTAACGCAATCTTCCCATTGATTTGAATCTGCCGGCGGAGTCAGTTTGAACCGTCATCACTGCCAACTCCGGAGTTTCTTGAAAGAAGGGTTGTTGCTCACATCCTCTTATAATTTGACATGAAAAGAATTGTTGTGGTAAGTTAAGTTCACAGTTTCAACTTCAACAAGAGCGGGGAGGCACAAAATGGAAAGAAAAAAGGAATGGCAGAAACCGGAACTTAACGTTCCGGAACGAAGAAAACGGACTGAAAACGCTGGCCCGCAATCCTATTTGGGCCCTGCTCCCGCACCGCCTTACGTGGGACCGGCTCCAGCCCCATATTACATTGGATTGCAGAAAACCAGGCGCAGATAGTATCCGGCCAGGCAATTTTCAATGACTTGCAGGCATTAATAGACCCTTGGAGTTTTTATGTCTCCAAGGGTCTTGATATATCGTGGTGATGACTTCGCCTTGTACCCGAATCATAAACCGCGCGTTCTTCATAGAGGGAAATTCCATGAAAAGGCGAGTTACGTTGAATGATATTTACGCGGTGTCCGGAGACGCGATGGTGCGCAAGGTCAAGGGCAAAACTATCCTAATTCCACCTGCATCCATTATGAAGGACGGACAGAACGAACTTTATACCCTCAATCCGACCGGAGAAGCAGTCTGGCAGCGACTGGATGGAAAAAGGAGATTGAAAGATGTTGCAGCTCAATTGGCCGATAAGTTCAATTCCCCGCCCGGCGAGATAGAGAAAGATGTTGTCGGGATAGTGAAAAAACTCCTCAAAAATGGGATGCTCGTTGAAATCTCCGGACATTGATTCAGCGAGAAATGCAATATGACAAATAAAGAATTTGACATACAGTACACCCGGAAACTCACCGGTTGGGCTTACCGGCAGATGAAATGGCTGACAGAAAAGGAAGCAGAGAAAGCAAACCGGAAGAGAAATGAATTGCTCAATTCCATTTCCGGAAGTGTACACAGTAAATACCTGGGGAACAAAATTCATACTGGAAAATTGTCCCCTGGATGCGCCACCTGCGGGCAGGGAACCTGGTCCTGCCTGTTTATCGGTTCCCTGTGTACGGCAAATTGTTTCTTCTGTCCGCAGGATCGGAAAGCGAAAAAGAATCAACCGCCCGTAGAATCAGGACTCCTGTTTGACAAACCCCGGGATTACGTTGACTATCTGGCGAAATTCAGATTCCGGGGTGTCGGGTTTTCCGGAGGGGAACCTCTTTTGATGTTTGGAAAATTGGTATCGTATATCAGAAAAATCAGGGAAAGCCTGGACAGGAAAATTTATATCTGGGTGTACACAAACGGCGATCTGGTTGACAGGGACAAGTTAAACATCTTGAAAGAATCGGGTCTTAACGAGATACGCTTTAATATTGCGGCGAGAAATTACGACTTAGGAGCCGTAAAACTGGCGGCCGGTATCATTGATACGGTTACGGTTGAAATTCCTGCTATTCCGGAAGATTACGAAACTGTTAAAAGATGTTTGCACAAAATGCAGGCGGCGGGTGTCGCACATTTGAATTTGCATCAATTGTCCGCTTCTCCATATTGCTATCAAAATTTCATCAATCGCAATTACACCTTTCTGCACCAGCCCGAAATACCTGTCATGGAATCAGAAATTACCGCGCTGCGGCTTACTAAATATGCCCTGCAAAATAGAATCGGATTGCCGATAAATTTCTGCTCACTGATTTATAAACACCGGATGCAGAAAAAAGGATACAGAGAACGGCTCCGGCCTTTCGTTAAAAAAGATTACGAAGGGACGACGGAATCCGGATTTATCAGAAGACTGGCTGTTCAGGATACCCCGGCAAATATCAGGAAACTCGTGAACAAATTTCAGGAAAATGGATACCGTGACAATCTCTGGTTTGCCAAGAAAACCGGCAGGAAACTGTTCATCCATCATTCCCTTTTGAAATACGTAGATTTCCACAAGCATAGCCTTTTCGTAACCTACCTTGCACCAAAGTTAACAGCGGTCCGTGAAGGAAGCCGTGAAAGTAGTGAAGAAATTGCATTAAATCCCTGTAGAAGTCTCTTCGCCGGGAAAAGCCCTGCATATCAAACAAGAATCAGGAATTTCGTTCCTGTCAGGAGCTATCAGGAGCTATTTATTAAAAAAATGGACAGCAGTACTGTCTTCAGGAAATTTTACCGGGATTATGATCTGAAAACAAAGGCAGGCATAGATGAGATGAGAGACGATAAAGATCAACTGGAATATCTGAAGACATGGGAATGCATCGGCAGCGGGCCTCATGAGATTTACTGAAAATATAATCGTATGCAATTCAACGCTTATATGATACGCACAAAATTTTTACGCCGGATTAACAAATGTTTTTAGACCGATATATCCCGGACGAGAGATACCTTGCGCGGAAATATAAGGAAAAAATGGGGAGACGTTTGAATTTACAGAATCCCCTGGCCTTTACCGAGAAGATTCAATGGCTTAAACTGAATTGGCGTTATGATATCCTCACCCGGTGTTCAGACAAATACGAAGTGCGGAAGTTCGTGGAAGAACGGGTCGGCCCGGAATTATTAAAAAAACTATACGGCGTTTATGACAGAGTAAAGGACATTGACATCAACCGGCTTCCGGACGCATTCGTGTTGAAGGTTAACCACGGCTGCAAGCAGAATATATTCTGTACAGACAGGTCGGAACTTGACTGGAACCATTCGCTCAATTTATTAAAAAAGTACCTGAAAAAAAACCGCTATTATTATCGCAGGGAATGGGCGTATAAGAACATTGTTCCCCGCATTCTCTGTGAAGAGCACCTGACAAAAAACGGAGAAACTTTCTATGAGTACAATTTCTATTGCTATGACGGTGTTCCCCGGCTGGTGGAGATCCTGGAAGATAAAGGCGGCTGCAGACGAATAAATATGTTTGACCTGGATCTGAAACTCCTGGAAAACAGATATAAATATCCTCCGCTGTGCGGACCGGTAGAAAAACCCGCGCAGTTTAACAGGATGCTTGAATATGTCTCGGAATTGTCCAGGGGATTCCCGTTTGTCCGGACAGATTTATTCCGGGTAAACAACAAGGTTTACTTCGGTGAGATGACTTTTTATCCTTTAAGCGGTTTGAGCAAAATTCAACCGGAATCGTTTGATTTCTTTCTTGGCTCCTTTTTAAATGTCCCCGTTAAGAAATCTTGAATTCCTGGACATATACGGAAAAAGTGACAGTTAAGCCCCCCTGCATATTGCGGCGGTGTTGCAGCGCAGCCGCGGGTAAAAGATGAAGAAAGACTCTTCTTCCAAACGCCTGAAAATCTTCAGGCCCCTGCCCTATAGCTCCATATTCATTACACGCCTGACTTCCAGTAGAGTTTGCTCGCCAACTGACCTTGCCTGCTTTATTCCGGCTTTTAACACAGCCGTGATGTAGCCCATGTCTGACTCAATCTCTTTTCTTCGCGCGCGGAAAGGACGCAGATATTCATTGATTGTTTCAGCCAGAACCTTCTTCAGCTGTGCAGCTCCTCCATCCCCGATGTCTTGTGCAACCGCTTCAGAGGAAGTTCCCGAAGCGAGCGCAATGAGATTGATGAGATTGGACACTTCCGGCCTATTTGACGGGTCATAGGTGATATGCCTTTCAGTATCAGTCTTTGCCTTTTTAATCAAGGCAACAGTTTCATCTTCCGTGGCGCTAAGCATGATCGCATTGTTCCTGCTCTTGCTCATCTTCTGCGATCCATCCAGACCCAGGACCACGGGCGCTTGACTTAAAAGCGCCTGGGGTTCGGGAAAGACCGGCTGTTGCTCCGCAAAACGCTCATTAAACCGTCGTGCAATTACACGGGTCAACTCAAGATGAGGAAGTTGGTCTTTCCCTACCGGAACGACGTTCGCCTTGCAGAACAGAATGTCGGCGGCTTGATGAACCGGGTAGATATACATCCCTGCATTAATTCTGCGATGGCCGGAAGCTTGTATCTCTTCCTTAACCGTAGGATTCCGATTAAGTTCCGCATTGGTCACCAATGTCAAGAACGGGACAACAAGCTGATTCAGCTCGGGAACGTGACTGTGGGGAAAAATGAAGGTTTTACCATCATCCGGGTTTATACCTACCGCGAGATAATCCATCGTCACCTGTCTGACGTTCTCGGAAATAGATTCAACGCTGTCACGATCGGTCAAAACCTGGTAATCGGCAATGAGTATATATGATTGAACCCCAAGGCGATGTAACCTTACTCTGTTTTGAAGCGACCCGAAAAGATGCCCGACATGCAGCCGGCCCGTCGGTCTGTCCCCGGTAAGAACACGGTAATTCCTGGGATGAGAGACTATATCCGCTTCAAGCTTCTTGCTTCTCTCTAGGCTGACCTCGTAAGTACCGTAATCAACATTTTCAGAATTGTTCATTTCTCCTCTCCGTACGCCTCCCATATCAAGCATCATAAAGATGGAGTCGTCTTTTGCGATTTGACAATAATTATAGCACAATTCCCGGCAATTATTATCAACAGCACTGGTATCAACCGGTACGAATATCAATGTTCCCTGGTGTGCTCTATAGCTTTTAAGAGGCCGGGATCCCCTCCAAGAATTTATCTGAAAACTTTTGCGCCACAACGGTCTTGGAAGAGCCAGGGTCCCCTGCCATCGTAGAGGAAGTTCGAACCTATTTTAAAGACTCCTCCCCTCTCAACTTCACCATATTCAATAAATCTGTTGATCTTAAAACTCATCAGGTATCACAGGATAAGGCTTATATTAACAACGTGGAAATAAATTCATCAGAAGATTCCCGTAATTCCAAGGGTGATTCAAAAATTTCATTTTGTGCAGACCGCGACAAGTATAGGAAATTTCAAAAACTTCTCAAGAAAAAGAAGTTCCAAGTGGATACCAAAAAAACATATAAAAATAAAAAGGGCGGAAAATGAGAATTTTTAAATAAGGTTGACCCGGTTAAGTAATCCGGTCAGACCAGGGTTAACTATAGAGATAATTGACCTGTTTTGACCGATTTGACCCGGTCACATGCGAGAAAAAGGAGGTTGTTATGGAAGAAAAGAAAGGTATTGCATTAGGCGAAATAATAGGTTATGGATTAATCGGGTTCTTTGTAGTAAAGGTGGTAGCTCCTATAGGGAAAGAGTGGGCGCAGAAAGCAAGAGAAGTATTGCAAAAATGCCGGGAGGCTGAAAGGGATAGATCTGCTCTCCAGGCGCTCTTGAACTATTCCAATAGACTTGCCCAGAAAAATGAACTTGTTCAACAGCAGATACCATTGCCAACGCAGGTACAGTTACCGGCATCTGCATTACGGGCAACAAACGGGATTCAAAAGATGGAAGCCTCAACATCTTCTACTCAGTCTTCGCAGACACAGCCCGCCCTTATCAAGCCAGTGCAATCCCCTTGCGATACCAGGTGGTTTGACGTCATCAGACATCCCTGCCGAGTCACAGTACTGGGTGGACCCGGTTCCGGCAAGACATATCTTATTCACGCCCTTGCAGAACTGATTCATCTAAAATTTAATATCTGTCTTGTGGGCTTCCCGAAAGAAAAGATACATCTACTGCCGACATGGATGAACGTAACGGACGACCTGAACAAAGTGGGTCCAGACACAGTAGCGTTTCTTGACGAATCCTACTTAGTCTATCCTGCCAGGGATAGCCAACAAAAAGCAAGCCGCGAACTCTCTGAACCCCTCGGGCTGTTTAGACAGCGCCGCCAGACCCTAGTTTTTGTCGCGCAAGAGGCAAGGTTGACCGATAAGAATATTGTCAGCTCCTCAGATATGCTTATAATCAAAGACCCTGGGGCAATGCAGGTTGAATTTGAACGCCCTGAATTACGCGGAGTATTGGTCAAGGCAAAGGAGGCATTGAATAAGGTTGAGGGGAATAAAAAAGATTGGGCTTATATACACTCTCCCTGGTTTACGGGGCTACTGAAGATTCCAAAAGCGTCTTACTGGACAGAGGATTTGAGCCATGCGTATGCATTCTCAAACTTAACTCTCGGTGAAAGGCAATCAAGCGTTATAACGCTGGCTGAAAAAAGGCACGAGGCAAAAAAACTATACGCTACTGGGCGGTATTCATACCAGCAACTCGCGAAGCTGTTTGGCAAGAAGAAAAGCACGGTTATTCACTGGGTAAAGCATTGTAAGTAATATAGTTTCTCCCTTAAGATGCCTGCTGCAATTCTTAAGAGTAGAGGGCATCACTGACCTTTCCCCTGAAAACTGTGCCAGTAACTGGAACACTCACAATGATGCAAAAACTATTCGCCGGCAAGTTATGGAAACATTGAAAGATGTGCTGATTTGGCAGGA
>CAYQXZ010000099.1:0-6692 GCA_964421645.1 uncultured bacterium | reverse complement strand
GATACCGTCCCTTGCTTCATCGTGGTTCTCTGACCCACTTGACCAGAATAGATGTACCACCTCCGTAGCCAAGATTGAGCGCCGTGCTTCAAGGACGGCCCTGATGGCGGACAATTACTGGAAAACCGCCCCCAATGCTCCTATCGGCGTTGCGAGAATTAATGTAAAGCACAATTATTTACAGAGGGTGGATGAAGCCTCGCATGGCAAGGGAGTGCACGGGAAAGGCATGAACGTCCTGTATGCAGACGGACATGTGGCATGGCGTGACAGGATTCTTCGCGCAGGCGACATATATCCCTGGATGTATTAGGAAAACCTGAAACAAAAATTCAACTTTGAACAGGGAGGGTTTTTGAAAACTTATATAAATTCCGCCGTTGATACAAACTTTGCAGTTTCTTCTGTTCCTGACGGATGGATTAACGCTGTTTCCTGCGGCGCATCGGGGTCCGATTTTCAAACTACGGGGATTATAAGAACAGGTTCAAACGAGATTGTCGTGCAGGATGCGGGCGATTTCCGTGCGGGCCAGGAAGTAACGGTTTACGGCTGTAATACCCATTATTACGGCATGGTGTACAACGACCGTGAGCCCTTTTTTGCGAGGAACCAGAGCGTTCTTTCCGGCGAGATAGAACTGCGCGGGCTTGGAGTCGGTAAAACATGGCAGACGTTTATCGTGCATTTTAACAGTACCGAACCGGCCACTTTCAACTGGATGGTTGTCGACCCTGCGCATCAAAAACTCTCTTATAAATATCCCTACCTGCACAATGTATGGAGATGGCAGGGGGAAGGCTTGCCGATCTCTGCCTCGTGGATTCCGCTGGCAGACGGTGTCGAGATGCGGTTTAAAAAACGTGATTGGCTTGCCAGCCAGAGCATTTCGTTCCATGCACGCAACCGCCTGATTGCCCGTATTGCCGAAATCTGCGGGCGGACGCTGCTGTTGACCGAAAAAGCCAACCAAGACAGTGAAGCGGCGGTTATCCGCCACCACGACCAGGATGCAATGCAAAACGCCCTGGATAAAGCGGTTGAACAACACAAAGGACTGTTTATCCCCGCAGGCCGTTACAGGTTGAGCACAGGACTCCGTATCCGGAACGCTTCCGTGAGGATAGAGGGTGCGCACAGGGACCATACGCTTCTTGACATCAGCGATGAACACACCTCGGTATTCTGGATTTCCGGAGGACGGGACATATCCATACGCAATCTTGGAATGTCAGGGCATACCGGGTTCAGGGAACTGCCTTCCAATACTAATTTTTCCACTGCCGCGGGATTTCCTTTCTGGCCGACTGCCAACCAGCAGATGGAGGTTAAAGGATGCGCGGCGGCGAACTTCGTAGGTACCGAACACCTGCTGTTTGAGGACTTGAAGGTCAGCAGGATGGCGTCGGAGGCGTTTTATTCCCACGGGGCCGACCGTTACGGTATGCCGCCATACATACAGGCGCCGCATGAGGGACAGCCTGAACTGTTGCGTCAGTATACCAAGAGTTGTGTTTTCCACCGGTGCCGGGTGAGCGACTGCGGGTTTAATGCGTTCAATAACAATGACCACGCTGAAAATACGAGCATTCTGCATTGCCACGTAGAAAGGACCTTCAACTTCTGCGAAAATGCCAGCCGTTTTACGCGTATTATCGGGAATTATGTAAAAGACAGCCATGCAACCAGCGTGCACGGCGGCAAAGCCAACGAGCCGCACAGGGTCGGGCCTACGCAGGCGATAATAGCCGACAATGTTTTTGAAGGCGGCGCATACATAGGAACTTTGCAGGTTGGCAACAACGCGACCCAGGTCATAATCTCCAACAACACGTTCATAGGGTACAGCGCGGAATCGGCAGTATCCCTTTTAGGCGGGCGAAGGGTTATTATTACCGGAAACCATATCGACCTGACCCGTATAGACGACAACCCGGACAATGAGCGCTGCGGAGTTTCCGTGGAAGCCTCGAATGTGACGATTGCAGACAACCATATATATTGCCGCGGCGAAATATGCGGCCGTGTAACCGGCATTAATATCGCGGAAGACGCCGTGAACGTGCATATTCACGGCAATATTATTGAACGCTGCGGCGTGGGTCTGAGTACAGGCCGCAGGGTTTTCGTCGGGGACCGCAGACAGGGGCAATATGAATTCCGCCATACCGAGGCGCTGGTAGCCGGTGTTGACAAACCTGACAGCATACGCCTGCAAGGTCTTCCTCAGCGCTGTGATGACCCGGCGCCCTACGCGGGATGGTTTTTATACGGGCAAGAAGGGGTTTCTGCAGGTATATCGGCTGAGATAAAAGAGTACGACCCTGCAACAGGAACGGCGTTACTGGCGAAGGACTCTGCATTCAAGTCCGGCGACCGACTGTTCATAGCGCCCCCCACGGCAAACTGGCAGATTCATCACAACACCTTTTCAGGATGTTTTGAATCAATGATTATCGGCTCGATTTGCCGGACAGGTATGGTGTTTTGCGACAACATTGTATCCGCGACTGCATGATGCGCACATGGAAGACAGTGAAAACTGAAAAACAGGTTTAAGGAATCTTTCAGGAAAAGAGCGCGGGGGGAAACCATGAGAGAAAAAAACGTAAAAAAAATCTGCCGTTACGGGAGAATTTGCCTGTGAAGAATTCTCAAGCCATGCAGGGGGGCCTTCCATCTGAGCGTACCCGGTGGTGGAGCGAAGCGCGTTTCGGCATGTTTGTCCACTGGGGCCTGTACTCAATTCCCGGGCGCGGGGAATGGGTCATGTATAATGAAAAAGTGCCGGTATGCGAATATGAAAAACTTGCGGCGGTTTTCACACCTCCGAAAGAGGCCCCTGCGGTCTGGGTAAAACTTGCTAAAGCGGCGGGCATGAAATACGTTGTATTTACAACCAAGCACCACGACGGTTTTTGCCTGTTCGACACCAAACTCACCGGCTATAACTCCATGAAGACTCCCGCCCGCTGTGATTTTGTTAAGGAATACGTCGGCGCATGCCGTTGCGAAGGGTTGCGCGTGGGCCTGTATTATTCGGTTGAGGACTGGCACCATCCTGACTGGCCCATGGAAAAGAGCCATCCCCTGTACCCGGTTGAGAAACGAAAGGGCGAGCCGCGGGAACCGGTTTATTTCAGGTACATGCTCGGGCAGATACGGGAACTGCTGACCAATTACGGACAGATTGACGTCTTATGGTTCGACCGTCCGTATAAGGGCGTTGACGGCGATGCTCTGGAGAGAACCATCCGGAAGATTCAACCTGATATAATTATAAACAACCGTTTTGATGCCGGCAGAAAGAAAGGCGATTTTCTTACCCCTGAACAGTGGATTCCTGAAGAACAGATGACGGTAGACGGGAAACCCGCCTTATGGGAAGCGTGCCATACGATGACCGGCCGGTCATGGGGTTACGACAGATACGATAAGGACTACCGTTCTTCAGAAGAATTGATAAAGATGCTGGATGACGTCGCCGGCAAAGGCGGCAACATGCTTTTGAATATAGGGCCGCGGATGGACGGCAGTGTTCCAAAAGAGGTTGCCGCAAATCTGCGCAAAATCGGACGGGGGATGAGACAAAACAAAAAATCTGTTGTCGCCGTTAAGAAGTCCCGAAAAGAGAAGAAAGCAAATCCCGGCCCTTCGGCGGACTTGCCTGTTGATTATTATGTCCGTCCCGGACGTCCCGTCCCGGTAACCGGCGATACAGACCCTGCCGTATGGGGCCGCATCAAGCCGGTCAGGGTGACTCAAAAGACCCACTGGGACGCAGCGGCGCAACGGTATCCGCAGGCATCCCGGGCAGGATGGTGCGCCTATAACTTCCGCCTTATGTATGCGGAAAACGTTCTTTATGTTGCAGTTGAAGTGGAAAGTTCACACCCGATTTCCCGCAGGAATATCTGGTGCGGGGATTCGGCAGAGATTTTTTTTGGAGCGGACATAGCATCCGGCAAACAGGATTGCTTTCAGATTGTGGTTGATGTTGACGGCCGCATATTGGTGCCCGGAGAAGAAACAATGCCGGGACTCATCTTCCGGCACGGAGCAAGAAGGACACATTCCGGCTATAACGTCGTTCTCGCGGTGCCTTTTGCCGCGCTCTCAAAAGTTCTCCTGAAAACAAAATCCGGCCGTATATCGGAAGGCCATGTATTCAGGTTCAACATTATTGTCAACCAGGCAACGCCTACAAAATGGGATACGGACCCGGACAGTTGGGAAAAACAGGACCATAAACCGTGGTGGGAACGCGACCCGCGCCCCCCGGACATCTTTATTGCAGAGCGCCACAGGGTCCACTGGAAAGGCCGCTCAATGGATGAAGACCCGGTAAAAAACCTCTCTATCTGGGGCCGTATGCAGATAGGCGGTATGGATATCGCTGCCAAATAAACTATTACAAAAGGAGATGGAAGAATGATAAGAAGATTGTTTTTTTGCCGTGCCGGAATCAGAACCCGCCGGATTTTTATTTTTACTTGTTTTTTCGCAGTTTCGGCAACTCCGCATCTGCTGACTGCGCAAGATTGGATAAGCGAGCACCGGACGCTGGTTATTCCTGTCCTGGCGGGAGACGCCGCCCCGCCGGTCATAGACGGCGACCATGCAGACAGCATATGGCGCCAGGCCGCCATAGCGGACGGCTTCTCAAAAAAAGGCACACACGAAAAAGCCGGCGAGGCTCTTTATCACGGCACAGATACCGTGGTACGGCTTCTTCACGATAATGAAAAACTTTACATTCTTTTTGTCTGCCGCGAAAACAGTCCTGCAAAAATAAAGATGGCCTCCACGGTACAAAACGACCCCGCAATCTACAATGACGACCATGTAACCGTATTTCTAGGCGTGCTGCCTGACACGGCAGACATCGGGGAAAACATGCTCGGTGGTTTTTACTGGAGTATTACTATAAACCCGCTCGGTACGGTCCGGGCAGTACGGAATACCGAGGGTAAACACACCCTGCCGCTGCAAGTTGCCGCCAGGATACATAAAAATGAGCGCAGGGGGCCCTGGCAGCATGGCGACCATTTTTATTACGGCAGGTCGTGGGTGGTTGAAATGGCAGTTCCCTTGAAAGACCTTGGAATGGGCAGTCTTACCGGAAAAACAATACGGGCAAATTTAGCCCGTGTAGTTCCCGTGGGGGAGTCCAGTTCATGGAATGCGGTATATAAGGATTTCCGCAATCCTCATGATTCCGGCGCCTGGGAGTTTGCGGAAAATCAATGGTCTTCCGCTGAGGCGCTGTCAGGTTTGCGGGATATGCTTCACCGGTCATTTGTCCGCTACACGTTTATTGAGGATATGGCGCGGATTTACAAACGTGTCATTTTCTACAAGGGAACGGCGGATTTGCCGGAACACAATGTTTTTGCCGATGAATTGGATAAAAACTTGAAGGAATTGCATTCCCGCCTGGAATTACTCGAACAACAGTACGTCCGCGTCTACAAGAAGGAGATTCGTCCCTGCGGATGGGAACATTTCTCAACAGGTCTGCCTGAATCAATGGACAACATCCAGGGCCGGATAGAAACGAAACTGGCGGGTATATCTCCCGATGCCCTCTACGATTGGCCCCGGCCGGATGGGGAGTTGAAACTTGATGACAAGGGAGCCCCGAACCGTATTCTTTTCGGGTGGTGGGGTACGGTACGGCAGGAAGAGCATTACAACTATATGAAAAATGCCGGTTTTCTTTTCGACTATTTTTTGGGCTCCATGATAAGACAGCCTGAAAAAGAAGGGGCCCCCATAAATATCAGGCCGCATCCATGGGTAATCAAGAACAATCTGAAGACACTGCACCATTCCAATATTTTAGGCAATCAATGTTTATTGCCTCTTCCCCGCTGGTGGGTGAAT
Organism: uncultured bacterium; assembly: GCA_964421645.1. Lineage (GTDB taxonomy): Bacteria > Ratteibacteria > UBA8468 > B48-G9 > JAFGKM01 > JAFGKM01. Next base: position 806 of record CAYQXZ010000099.1, on the reverse strand, counting down.
AAACACAAGGATAACGAGGAAATGCGCGAATGGACGGACGAAGGGGTTCTTCCCATGGAGACAAGCGGATGGAGGCCTCAGTGCAATTTGCGCCACCCTGCGGTAAAGGATGCGGTTATTGAAAAACTGAAAGTGTTCACAGATGCCGATGCCGATAAAAATTTTGCAGTTATTCTCATGGGCGCTGAAATGACTATGCAGCAGGCTGGACACTGGATAGAAACCGGTTACAGCCCCCTTGCAATAAGCGAATGGAGAGCGCATTTAACCCGAAAGTATGGAAGTATTGATATTTTGAACAGGCGCTGGGGTACAATCTATACTTCGTTTGATGCAATCCAACCGCCCCCTGACATGCAGAAACGTACCGTTGATACCAACGCAGGCCTCGTGTACGAGTTCGAACAATTCAGAAAGGATACACTTGCGGACTGGTGCCGGCTGGTAAAGGAAAACACGGAAATTCCGGTTGCCGTAGGCCCGCACGTTTTTCCCGGACTGGGGTTTAACGGCCCTGTCAGCCACGGCCTTGATACCGTAAAAATTGCCCGCGCAGTAGATATCCTGGAAGGGCACGACTCCGATATGTCGCCCACCGTGGATGTGTATACCTATTCCATAGCGCACCTTTTAAACAAACGATTAATCGGCGGGGAATGGTATTCCACCCATCCCGAAGGATTCGATTCAAGCGTTACCGACGAGAATATACTCCATAACGCCTGCCGCCGGAACGCATGGCGCGCGGCAGTTTGGGGAAAGGACATGATTACTTTCTGGAACTCCTCGCATGTAGGAGTGGGACA
>CAYQXZ010000098.1:0-6864 GCA_964421645.1 uncultured bacterium | reverse complement strand
CTTAAAATCTTCCTGCAAACTTTTAAATTCATCTCCGGTTTTTCCGGTATTTATAAATTTGATTTTGTCAAGTTCAAGTTCATGCACTTGACACCGGCATGAAATACATGTATCCTTTTAATAAGGATAGAAAAAGAATAATTTGTCCTTGAAGGAAGGGGGAAAATGGTTACTGTCGAGAAACTGAAAGAGATACTTGCGGAAAACGAGAAGTTTATTCTCGAAACCGTATCCAATGTGGTGCCGCGTGAGGACATAGTTGTACCCAGGACTGCAAAAAAGGCGTGTATTCTTTACGGCGTACGGCGGAGTGGAAAAAGTTTCATTCTGTACCACCATTTCCGAAACAACGTTAAGGATGCGGCATACATTGATTTTGAGGATGAACGGCTGACCGGATTCACTGTCCACGACTTTGACAAATTAAAAGAGGCTGTTTATGAACTTAAGCCGCACCTGGCGAAAACCGGCGGGGCGTTTTTCCTTCTGGATGAAATTCAGATTGTGGACGGGTGGGAGCGGTTTGTCAGAAGAATGGTCGAGAGAGAACGTGCAAGAGTATTCTGTGCAGGATCCTCATCAAAAATCATGCCCAAAGCGATACACACTTCTCTGCGCGGCCGGTCGTGGAATGTGGAAGTGTTCCCGTTTTCTTTCAGGGAGTTCCTCTTAAGCCGTGACGTTGATGCTGCCAAAGTGGATTCCGTCTTTGGACACAAAAAGACAGAAGTGAAACGTTTATTTCATGAGTATATGAGATACGGAGGGTTTCCGGAATCCGCCACTCTGAAATCTGAATTTGAAAAGAACAAGGTTATAAAGGAATACATTGATGCGATGTTTTTCAAAGACTTGGTGGAAAAATACAATATCAGGAACGTCCCTCTTCTTGACGCTCTTAAAGAACGTATGTTCTCTTCCTTTGCTACGGATTGGTCTCTTTCGGCATTTTACAAGCAATACCGGGACAAAATACCCCTTTCAAAGGATATGCTTTTTGCGTACTACGGGTATTTTGTGGAGAGTATGCTTGTGTTTGAAGTCAGGAAACTTTCGTCCTCGTCCTATGTGCGCATGCGCAATCCGGCAAAGATTTACCTTGTGGACGTGTCTCTGCGCCGTAGCGTTGAGTGTGAAGACAGGGGAAGGATTCTGGAAAACCTTATATTTCTTGCAGAGAGACGGAAAAGCAATGAAATGTTTTTCTACAGAGAAAAGGACGAATGTGATTTTGTCGTTCGCAGACCGGACGGCTGGAACGTACTTCAGGTTACGTGGCATCTTGAAAACAACAGGGAAAGAGAACTTGCCGGGCTGGTTTCTGCAGCGAAGTTCCTTAAATTGAGAAGAGGGACAATAATCACCTATGAAGATGAACAGACGGAACGGGTTGAAGGAATTGATATTTCTGTCATCCCAGCCTGGAAATACCTTTTGACTTCCTCTGAATACAGACCGGACAGATTGTAAATCCGATTTACATATTGTCCGGTGTAGACTTCACTAAAATATATCTTCATGCTCGCCTGCGCCGACCAGAAACGCTTTGCCGGATTCCCTGCGGTATACGACTCTGTAATTCATTGTGAGGCTTAATTCCCAATAGGACTCCGTACCCTGGATTTTCTTGTGTCTCAAGGAAGGGTGTTTTTCATTTTTCATTAGCATGTCCATGCACCAGTAAAACTTTTCCCTGACATTTTGCAGAAGAACGCTCGGTTGTTTTTCAGATAAATACGTCCTCCTTACCCGAACGGCGGCTTCTTATTTTAAGGATCAGGCTATATCATTCTGTCAAGGACAATTGTTCATAGGGTGTCCGATCCGGGGGACCGTTGGATATATCCACCGTGCGTTTGACAGGAGAGATAACCAGGCTCAGGCGCGAGTAACCGCGCTTATCTGTGTGGCAGAGCGCTCCAGGACCTGTTGGGCAGCCGAGAAGACCGGTCAGCCAGCCCCGGTCCGGCGTGCGGTTCCGAAGTGCGGCCCATTCGCGCCGGATGCGAGCCGCCCGTTCGATGCCGTCCGGGTAACCGCCCGGCTTGCCCAGCCTCCATAACTCAAATTGCTCATCCGGTGTGGAATTGGTGGTGAAATTCAGGCTCTTTTCGCACCGGCGTACAACCGTGCGGTCGGCTACCATGTCCACCACCACCGTCTCGCCGCCGGCGTCAAGCAGGTTCAGCTGGTATCCGCCGCCGCTCGGGATCACCGCCGGGAGCGATTGCAGAAAGCGAACCGCTTCATTCGTGGATTCGCATTCCCGCAGCGTCAGTGTCGGCAGGAAATGGAAGGGCGTGCCGTCCCAGTTCCAGGGGATCTCCCGCCGTCCGGGAGCCGGCAGAAAGGATGAGGCGACCGCCAGCCCCGCTTCGTTGAGGCCGCAGGCGCACCAGCACATGCCGGCCATTGCGTTGGCCAGCGTCGCGCAGGTACGGACCGGGCGCACCTCCTCGGCATAATAGAAGTCCTCCGTCGATATGTCCAGATTTTGACCCAGCAGCGGGCCTTCCTCGCTTTCCCGCAGGGCGATACTCGTACACCATGCCCCGGCGTTAGCGAGTATCAGGCCGTAGCAGTTAATAAGCACCGCGTCACGAAGCGCGAGGCTGCTGCTTTCCGCCATGCCGGATATCTGTTCGATGACCCACGGGAAGGTGCGTGCCTGTCCTTCAATGAGGTTATCGGCTACGCGCGCTTTGAGGGCTTCCGGGAAACCGTACTCGTCGCGCATCAAGCTGTCCATCCAGACCCACATTCTGCGCAGGTCTTCGGCCAACTCCAGTCCGCGCTGCCGTCCGATTTCGTAGTCTGTGGCGCCGGCCAGGGACAGGCGGAAAACAGGCCGGCCCTCCGGTGCGATGCGATCGGGGATAAATTTTCTCATTTTTGTAAGAAGTATGTATTTCTGCCCGGTTTGACGGAGATTCTGGCGGCCTTTCCGCCTGTGACGACGTGCAGTTTGAATGCCCGATTACTTTCAGCCTCAATGACCCGTTTTGTGCGTGTGGTTTGAATCCTGGCATGCACTTGCGTTTCCCCGAAGCACAGACGTTCAATGCCGTGCTCGGAAGGCAGGTTGATTTTCCATGTCAGCGTATTCCGTGGGGCATCAACATGGAAACCAAGTATATCCTCAATCAGGATGTTGATGAGGCAACACGTCCACCCTCCGAATTCCTCTCTAACCACGTCTTGCATTCCATCGGGTGTCTTGAGCAGCGCGGGCCTCACGGTTTCCGGCGCGTAACATTCCCACAGCGAATGCGGAAAGTCGCCATATTCATTATATACGCGGGCTATACCGTTCAGTGTCCTACTGGCCAATGTTGATGCCTCGTTCCGGAAACCGTATAATTTCAGTGCCTGAATGGTGACCAGTGACATGTTCAGCCACACTCCTCCCAGCCAGTATTCACCCAGTGGGTTATAGCCGGGTTCGTCCCTGGCCAATACCGGCAGCGGCATGGGCTCGGTCAGAAAACACGCCGGATTCATCAGTGTCTTTTTCACCGCTCTCTGCGCCTTGTCCCGGTCTGCGATTCCTGCCAGGAGAGGCCACATGCCGTTGAGAGTCTTGCGGGTAAACGTTCCTTTCCGGGTCAGGCTGCAATACCAGTTCGCTGCCTTGTTCCAGTAAATTCTGTTGATCAGTTTTTTCTGCTCCGTCCAGAATCTATGATAGCGGTTACGGCAATCCGTCTGGCCGGTTTCCCCTGCTATACAGGCTATCCAGTAGGCTGAAAATGCCTGCTGGGCGGCCAGATCAACAAAGTAACAGATCTCGTTTTCGTCCTGATTATCATTGATATTATCCCAGCCGGCTCCGTGCGCGTGCCAGCGATAGCAGCCGGGCTTCTCTCTGAGAAACGTCTCAATGAATTCGTGATACCTGACGAGTTTCGGCAATACGCGCCTCAAACGCTCCTTGTCGGCGGCTATAAGGTAATAATTCCATTCAGCCCAGCTGAAGAGCGGTGGATTGACGCCATCCGGTGCGGGCGACCGTTTACGCAGTTTGCCGAGACCGTCGGGGAATTCAAAGGTGTCATAGTGAAAACGCCGGTAGATGTATCCACTCGCCTGCTGGATGGCGTAGAAATTGTCAAGATTGGAGGGACAGGGATGCAATTGCCTGACGGCCGCGTAACGCTGGAACAGCGAACAGAAACAACTGTCCCAGACGTAAACCGTCTTGCCGTCGGGATAATCGCAGTAGGCGTGGGGGTGGGGCAGTCTGTCGGAAGTTACAATGCGGCGCCATGTGAGGTCCCATGCCTTTCTGTAAATGACTGCCCAATCCGCGTGTCCGGGTATGTGAGGACCGGGAAGAAGGTCTTCGCACCAGTCGGTTTTGGATGTTTCAGCGTATTCTGCCGGAAGAGTTTTGTCGGCGGCTCTCCTGTCAAGTTCGTATGTGTACGTTTGCCGGCTCAACGCCACAGGCACCGTATCTTTGAAGCGGTTAGCGGCAGTCTCGATGAGCAATACGCGGTGACCGCCGTGAATGCGGCGATACAGCCGGCGGGTTTTCACCCGGCGATCCTGCCGCCAGCGAACTTCCACGGTGTTGTATCCTGTGTTTTTAACAATCATGTTCCGGCGTTGAACGCTTCCAGGACAGCCACGGCGTTTTCCAGCGGAGTGTCATTAAATATGGCTTTGGCCGGACCGAGGATATAGCCGCCGCCTTTCGCCATCTCACGGCGCAGTTTCCCGACTTCTTTTCTTATTTCATCCGGCGTCCCGAAAGGGATGATGGATTGTGAACCAAGTCCGCCGCAGAAGGCCATCCGGCCGTGAAATTCTCTCTTCAGCTCATAGGGGTTCATCGCCTCCGGCTGGACACTCTGGAGACAATTCAGACCGATTTCAATGCAATCCGGAATGATTTCCCGCACGTTGCCGCAGCAATGGGAAACCACGTACTTGCCGGCCGCATGCGCCAGCGAGTACATTCCGGCCAGATGCGGCTTGAATATCCGGCGCCATCTTTCCGCGCCGATAATTACCCCGCGCTGATCGCCCCAGTCATCGCTGAAGAAGATTGAGTCAACAGAAGTCTTGACCAGCCGGGCGACTATGGCGTGTTGGTGTTCGGCTACTGCAGCCACAAGGCTTTCGTAGAATGCCGGTTCCAGAGCTACGTCCAGCAAGGCATTTTCAAAGCCGCGCAGAGCCCATGTTCTTTCAAACAGGCCGAACCCGAAGCCCACGGTCGTAAACAGGTTCTTGTTGGCCGCTGCGGTGCGGTCTATCTCGCCCAGCATTTCGTCAGGGCAGAGGATTTCCGGATCAGGCAGTTTCAGCCGGGCCAGGGACGGTTCTGTCAGCGTGGGACGCACGATGTGCATGGCGCCGGTGCCGTAACGCCATTGGGTTCCGTAGTCATCGGTGTGAAAATCCGATTCTCTTGTCTTTATTCTCAATCCGCCGATTCCAAGAAACGCGTTCCGAATCGTCGTCCGCCACTTGTCGGAGCCGTAATACTCGTCCATCCGGTGGCCGATGCCTTCCTCAAATCCCAGCCCGGAATACGGCACCGGCGAAGTCTCCCGGAATTCAAGCTGGGCGATCACCAGCTCACGAAGGTTTTCTGCCATACTTATTTCCCGAATACAATAAAGCCGAAACGGTTGGGGTTGCCGAATCCGCCGTAGGTCGGATTCCAGGAGAGCCAGCCGCCTTCGGTCTGTTTCCCGGCTATGTCAAATCTCCATGTATCGCCCGGCTTGGGCGGCGGCACGCCGAGATAGGAAAACGGCACGGCGATTTCGCAGCACCAGCGTATGCCAGATTTCGTTGAGGCGATTTTCACATCCGTGATGTTGCGTTCCTTTCCGTCAATGCACATCTGACCGGCCTCTCCGTTTGGCGTAATGCCGATCTGGACATACACCTCCGGGGCAAACCCGGCCGGCTGGATGTATAGCTCAATATCGTCGCCGTACCAGAACGCCTTGGGACCTGCACTGATCAGTTTGCCTGGATCCTGCGAAAAGTTGATCACGCAGAGATACAATGCCTGGTTGGAGTATCCGATGTAGGCCACCCTTGGACAGTCAACCCGTGAGTTGGCCTCGTTGCCCAGGTCAATGACTACCTTCCCGTCCTTCAGACTGCATTCAGTCCATGTAATGTCGGTGATGTCGCCGTCTATCCGCGGCGGGGAGATCCTGGGAATAACCAGCCGGAAATTGGCGACCTGCCCGGCGCAGAAGGCTATACTGCTCCACAACAGGAATGCTAACGTGACGGTTTTCATTTGACCCCCCTGCCGTTTGACTTGGCCACCAGCACCAGCGTCTTCAACTTGCCCAGTTTTTCCGTCAGCTCCAGGCTGCGGTCTTTCACGGCGACGCGTTCGGTCAATCCGCCTGTTTCATCAAGAGCGTAGAGACTCCAGGAACCGTCTTCCGGTATCCCGTATTCGGCCGGTTTGATTGAACACGCGACCTCTATGTCGGTAGAGAGCCGGGTGTTGGCGAATACGAAAGCAACCGTACTGTCCGGTGCCACGTAAGAGGCGGTTTCCACCGAATAGTCCTCCACCGTCCGATCCTTGAGTTTGGGAGTGATCCGGGTTATCTTGGGCGGCCGCAGCATCCGGCCGTAGCCGAGGTAAGGCAGCGCCGCGGTGCGGTATCGGGCGAGGTACTTGAGGTAATTGACGTTCACGTCCTTTGGCAGAACGGCGGGATCGCCCAGGAATACCCGTCCGAGCATGTTTCCCCACACAAACAACTCCGCCGGGTTGATCCCTTCCAGCGGCGCGGCCTGCATGCCGCCGCTTTTGGCTCCGTAACTTCTCACGTAATCGCCGTAGACAACGTTGAACATCGGTATGTTCCGTGATATACC
>CAYQXZ010000097.1:0-6910 GCA_964421645.1 uncultured bacterium | reverse complement strand
CCCCGGCGAGGCGGTCTGCGTTCGGCTTCTCTCGTCGCTCTCCTAAACAACAGGAGCCGTGCCCGCTCCTCAAACAGACGCCCGCTTCAGAAACCTTTCGGCAATGCGCCCCTGCAATGAGATCCTATGGCGGAATTTCAGTAAGTCCATTCATGTTTGATTTTTGCCGCCGCACGTTGTAGAATGAATCTTTATGGAAGAAAAGCGGTACAGGAACCCGGTGCCCACCGTTGACATAATAATAGAGGTGCCCGGAGGCATCGTTCTCATCAAGAGGAAGAATTATCCTCCCGGCTGGGCGATCCCCGGGGGATTCGTGGATTACGGGGAAAGCCTTGAAGATGCCGCGGTAAGAGAGGCAAAAGAGGAAACCGGCCTGGACATCACGGAACTGAAACAGTTCCATACCTATTCGGCTCCGGGCAGGGACCCCAGGCAGCACACGATATCAACCGTTTTTATCGCAAGAGGGCAGGGAGTTCTCAAAGCGGATGATGACGCGGAAGACGCAAAGGTCTTCACCATGGACAGCCTGCCGGAAAACTTTGCCTTTGACCACGGGGAAATAGTGCGGGAATATTTCGCCAAAAGGGCCGGCGAAAGTGCGCCGCACATAAATTCTACGCCCGTGAAAAGTTAGCAACTTAATAAGTTGTGAAGTTATGAACTTATGAACAGAGCGAGGTGCACACTCAACGGGGAAATAGAGGAGCGGAAAAGGCAAGAAGGGCGGCTGTTGAGACAATCAACGAAATAAAGGACAGAACGGGACTGAAACATGGACAATAACATTGAAAAACTCGTGCGGGCAGGGATAAGGAAGATTCTGCCTTACGTCCCTGGCAAACCCATAGAGGAACTGAACAGGGCTTACGGACTGGACATTGAGAAGATCGTCAAGCTGGCTTCCAACGAAAATCCCCTGGGCCCGTCCCCGAAAGCCGTGAAGGCGATAGTGGCATGCGTTGGGAAAATCTCACGGTATCCTGAAGGTTCCGGATATTACCTGAAGAACAGGATTGCCGAGGTGACGAAATGCAGTCCGGACAACATAATACTCGGCAGCGGTTCCAGTGAAATCATCTCCATGCTGATGGAAACTTTCACAGGCGAAGGAGAAGAGGTTATATATCCCACTCCGTCTTTCCTTATCTACAGGATTCTTGCACTGAAGATAGGCGCGTCGCCGGTGGAGATACCGCTCAAGCCCGATTTCTCCTATGACCTGGATAAGTTCCTTGAGAGGATAACTCCCAGGACGCGGGTTATAATCCTGTGCAATCCCAACAATCCGACAGGGACGATAATATACCGGGAGCAGATGAAAAAGTTCATGAAGAACGTGCCGGACGATGTAATAATCATCTCGGATGAAGCCTACAGGGAGTACGTTGAGGACGAAAATTTCGGTACCGCCTACCCGTATTTCCGGGAAAGAAATGTAATAATAGCGCGGACTTTTTCAAAGATCTACGGGCTCGCCGGATTGAGAATAGGGTACGGGATTGCAAGAAATGAAATAATCGGCTTCATGGAGCGCATCAGGCCCCCTTTCAACACCACGACGCCCGGGCAGGAAGGCGCCCTTGCAGCGATTGACGACACCGAGCACTTAAGGAAGTCTCTTAAAAACAACTCTGAGGGAAAGGCGTATCTGTATAAAGCCTTGAATTATATGGGTTTAGAATACACGCCGACTGAAGCCAATTTTATTTTGTGCAGATTCAGAAAGGATGCCGGGGAGATAGTAAAAGAACTGGAAAAGCGAGGTATAATCATAAGAAGCATGACAGGAGTAAATCCCGGGTATGCAAGAATAACCATAGGGACGCCTGAAGAGAACAGAATTCTGATAAAGAACCTGAAGGAATTGCTTTGAGGAAAGAACCCCTCACTGCCCGGAAATAACCAGGGAGGAAGCGCTTAAAAATGAAACTTGGGATAAACATAGACCATGTTGCGACCTTGAGACAGGCGAGAAGGGGAGAGGTCCCCGACCCGGTACACGCGGCGGTCCTGTGCGAGCTTGCGGGATGCGATTCCATAGTCTGCCATTTGAGGGAAGACCGCCGGCACATACAGGACAGGGACGTTTACACCCTCAAGAAAGTCATAAAGACACACCTGAACCTGGAGATGGCGCTATCCGAAGATATAGTGGGCATTGCGCTGGACGTTAAACCGTACCAGGTAACCCTGGTTCCGGAAAAGAGAGAAGAACTGACGACCGAGGGCGGACTGGACGTGGTGAAAAACCTTGACCGGATACGCAGCAGCGTCCAGAAATTCGTGAAGTCCGGCATAAGAGTCAGTCTGTTCATAGAACCGGACGTAAAGCAGATATCGGCAAGCAGAGATGCCGGGGCAGAGTTCATTGAGATACATACCGGAAGGTATGCCGAGGCAAAGACAGAAAACGAGGTCAGGAAGGAGCTCAAAAAAATATCCGATGCCACCGAATACGCCCTTTCCCTTAAAATCAGAGTGAACGCCGGCCACGGCCTGGACTATATGAACACCCCGCCCATATGCAGGATAGGAGGTATTGAGGAGTTGAACATCGGCTACAGCATAATAGGCAGGGCGGTTTTTGTCGGACTCGAAAGGGCGGTCAGTCAAATGCTTGATTTAATGGAGGCATAATGAAGAAGAAAATTGCCGAAGCATTCAAAGAACCCTTCCATAATCAGAAGAACATAATAAACCTACTGACAGGCGGGGTACTCACGCTTATACCGCTTGTGAACCTTGTCCCCCTGGGCTATCTCGGCACAAGACTTAAAAAACACATAGAACAGGACAAGACATCCGTAAAATGGGACGAAAGCATTAAGAATCTCTTCGTCCGAGGCTTCTTTCTCTTCCTCATACTACTCGGCTACGTCATAATACCCGTTTTATTGATGTGTTTGGGAGGCCAGTTCATGCTGAACCTTTCCGGAGGTCGAATTTTGTCTTTATTTTACTTCCGCGGCCAGATTTTGAACCTTATAGCCACAATGATGCTCCTGATCGCCCTGTATTTCCTTCCCTTTGCCTTCTGCCTTTACCTTGAAGACAATAACATCAGGATGGCCTTCAGATTTGACAGGATACTTGACAGGATATTTAAGATACCCAGAGAATACACAATTCTATACGTAGTTATTGTGGCATTACTTGCGGCCTCCGCAGTCGCTATCTTCTTATTTATGAACTGGTTAGCAGGTTTTTTGATGAGCGGCTTCATATTCTTTTACGATGGCCTGGTAATAACGAACCTTTTGAGTAAGTTTTTTCCAAGAAAAGCCATTACAATCTCTCTTCTTGAAGTGCCAGAGTGAGCAATCTACCAATTCTTGCAATTTTCCAGGTCCATTATCTGTCTAAACAGAAGTTTTCACAAGTCAATAAACCAAAAACATCATAATAAAAAGCATCTTCAATACAGACAGTGACTTACAAAGGGAACGTCGGATAAGAAACATTATGTTAACTCTTGCACCTGAAAGCCCGTCTTTTTTCTCCTCGAGTCCGGGCTCCGTCCTTTCTTAAGACTATTTCTCAGGATTGGCAACTTAAAGATATGTTAGTAAAGCGTTTACTTGTTGAATATTTTTGCGAGAATTATTGATATTTCGTAAAGAATAATCAAGGGAATTGCGACGAGAATCTGCGTAAAGACATCCGGAGGCGTCAATAAAGCGGCAATTACGAAGCAGCAAAGTATCGCATACCTTCTCTTGCTTATCAAAAATCCTGAATTGACGATGCCTGCGGAGGCAAAACCGCCCAGAATGACCGGCAGATTGAAAACCAGGCCCAGTGCACCCATGAAAACAAGCAGAAAGCTCAAGTAGCTTCCTATTGAAATGAGCGGTTTCATACTGTCGCCTGCGAAGGAAAAGAGCACTCTAAGTCCAAATGGAACAATAACATACAGAGAAAAGGCTGCTCCTGCGGCGAAAAGCAATGGAAACGCGCATAGGGTGAAACCGACCGCCCTCTTTTCCTTTGCCGTCATTGCGGGCAGGAGAAACGCCCATGCCTGGTAAAGCAGGTTGGGAAGATTGAGAAATCCCCCGGTAAAGAATGCTATCCTTAAGATTGATGAGAAGGGCTCAACCGGGCGCGTGAAAACCGGTTTCTCCTGGTATCTTGCAAGAGGCTGCAGTAGAAGCTGAAGGATATCCTTTGAGAGCAGGTAACCTGCAACGGACAGGACTATCCACCCCGCAAGAACAATCAGAATTCTTTTCCGGAGTTCCTCCAGGTGTTCAATTACCCCCGGAGAAGATTCATTGTCATTTCTCATCGTCTCTTTCGGACTCTTTGCCGGTAAGGTCTTTTCCAGTATCTTCAGAATCTTTCATTCCTTTCTTGAATTCGCCCAGGGATTTCCCGAGCGACCTGCCGATTTCGGGCAGTCTTTTTGCCCCGAAAAGCAGAAGCAGTATCAGCAGGATTAGTATCAGTTCTCCAGGCCCTATGTTAAACATTGCTGCCTCCTTTGTATTTCACCTGTAAGCTCTTTCCTTTAAATGGTACCTCTTTTCTCCCCTGCTCGAAACCCTTATTGCAGATTCTCCCGTTACGGGGCAGTTCTCCTCGCACAAGCCGCAGCCGACACACACCGTCTCGTCAACCACCGGCCTGCCTTTCTGGTCAGTATAAATGGCCCCGACGGGACAGTACTCCATGCAGACAAGACAGTCCTTCCCGTACTGCCACACCAGGCAGGTATTCCTGTTTATTTCAGCGGTGCCCATTTTTACGGAATCACGGTCAACCCTCACTATCGCCGAAGACGGACAGATTCTGGAGCAGTTCATGCACCTCAAACAGCCCGCCTCCCTCGGAACTATATGCGGACCGCCCCACTCTGCAAGGCCCGTCTTGAACGGTACCGGCTTCAGGCACTTTGCCGGACAGGCAAGGATGCATTTCCCGCATCTAACGCATTTATAGTTAAAATCATCTTCGGTCAGGGAGCCCGGAGGTCTTATGATATGCTTCGCGGCGGCTTTGAACGCCAACCGGGCGCCGCTGAATATCAACAGTGAAAAAACCGCCGCTTTCTTAATGAATTCTCTCCGGTTCATTTCTTTCTCTTTTTGAACAGCCCTGCCCTTCCTGCCCGGCCGAGATAATGATAGAGACAGCCCAGCGGGCATATGCAATTACACCATATCCGCGGAACGGCGATACTTGCCGCGAGGATTATCGCGAATAAAATCATCCAGCCCTTTCCCAATACAAACGCCCTGGTTATGATGACAAAAGGGTCTGACGGCCAGAACAGGTTAGGTACTTCGACAAACAGCGCGGCCAGCGCCGTCAACAGGAAACCGGCAAGAAGAAACAGACGGATTTTCCTCACGAAGGCCGGGACGCGTATGCCGGATCTCCACTTTCTCCTGACAACAACGATATTGCCGAAATCAATGAGCCCGCCGACGGGACATATCCAGTAACAGAAGAAATTCCCGCGCATAACCAGGAGCGCCATAAGCACGGCTGAAGGCATGAAATACACCGCAAAGTGTCCGGTTGAAACCGATGAAAACAAGGCAAGAAGACCGTCCATCCTGAAGAAAAATCCGAGCGGAAGCTTTTCCGGAAGCGGGAAGCCGTCCGACCGGTCCAGAAGGTAGAAAAAGATAAAGATGAATAAGGCCTGCGAGAAACGCCTTGCAAGCATCTTCGTCTTCTTGCTGAACTCTCTCATACGTTTCTGACCTTTATCCTGGACATATCCGATATGCCGAGGTTCATGGATGAAGCGATGGTGATGTGGGGCACGCTCTGCGGATTGACGCCCAGCAATCCGGAACCATAGGCATCCAGGGCGACGAAATCCGTGCCCCCAGCCACTATCCCGAGATGCTTCACCTCGCCGGGTCCCTGCGGCCCCCTGGTCAGGAGAATCCTGGTGGCGTCAATAACCGTAAGTGCGGGTTTTACATATCTGCTTATCTCCGCTATGCATCTGTGCAGGTCCGTTCTGTGGAAAAATCCCCTGTCCTTGACCACTCCCATGAGATTCTTCATTGCGACGGTGACTTTTGCCCCTGAATGGACTTTGACAACAGGAACATTTATGACGACATCCGCGTTCAGAACGTCTTCAAGAATCTCGGCTTCCGTAAGCACCTGTGCATCAGGTATCGTCACTTTCCTGAATTGCAGCGGCGCCCTGACGATCGCTCCCGCCTTTTCTGCCGCCTCCTTTATGCCGGTTGTCACGCTTGTAACATTCCACTTATTGCAGGGATTATCCGTCACGACAACCTCGGCAGGACTACATTTTTTACAGAGAGTTACGATAGCGGCGACAACTTCCGGATGAGTCGTTGCTGCATCCTCAGGACTCCTGTCCCAGGCGATGTTGGGCTTTATCACGACCTTTGCCCCGCGCTTCACAAACTTCCCCATTCCGCCAAGAGCATCAATAACCTTTACCGTTGAACCCTGTATGTCATCGCCTTTTGCCGAAACTATCTCGGAAAATCCCTCATCAGCAAACAGAAGTCCATCCCCCCTTCCCTTAAACAAACCTGAAATCCCCAGTCCGGCAACCGCAATAGAGCCCTTCCTAATAAAATCCCGCCTGTTCATCCGGCCTCCCTTTTCATGGCACGTAAGCCTATGCTGTCCAATCTCTTATGTGCCGTCTGTTAAAGTGTTTCATTAAATCCATTTTTAAAAATTATGCCGCGGCCGCCCTGCTCCGCTGAAAAAAACTGCGCATCCGTCTTTTCAGCCGGGCGTTCCCCCGCAGCGTATCATCTTATTCAATTATACCCCTCACAGCAGCTTCCTGTCTATGAATTCATAAGAAATCAAATATTAGGGCTTTTTCCATGGCCGACCGCACATTGCATGCCCCCCCGCCCTGTTTGCCCTCCATATTTTGCGCAATGATCATATA
>CAYQXZ010000096.1:1845-6969 GCA_964421645.1 uncultured bacterium | reverse complement strand
ATGTTCTTCTTCTTTCCACTGCGAGATGAATACGGCGTAAAGCGTTTTCCTTTTGTCATATCCGCCATCATCGTGGCAAACGTCTTCCTGTTCCTGCTTCACGTCACCGGACCCGATTATGAAAGCGTCGTCATGAAGTACGGGTTCATACCGGACCATTTTTCCGCAACCACCCTTTTCACTTCCATGTTCCTGCACGGCGGCCTGATGCACCTGGGCTTCAACATGTGGTACCTGTGGCTTTTCGGCAACAACATAGAAGACCGCTGGGGAATCCCTCTATTCTTGCTCTTCTACCTTTCCGCAGGCATATTTTCAATGCTGCTTTATTCGGCGCTTATACCCGAGAAGCTGGGCAATATCCCTGCGATAGGAGCGTCCGGGGCGATATCCGCGGTACTGGGCGCATACGCGGTACTCTTTCCGAAAGCCAGGATAACCTTCAAATACCTCGTCTGGCTATTTATCTTTTTCATAAAGTTCGGAGAATTCAAGCTCTATGCCTATTTCTGGCTTGCAGTATGGTTCGTCCAGCAGGGGCTCTCAACCTTCATGGTGGCAACCGAGCGCGCCGCGGATTCGGTCGCATTCGGAGCGCACTTTGCGGGCTTCCTGTACGGACTGGTGATAGGGCTGGGAACAAAACTCTACAGGGAAGTAAAATTCAGGGAAAACGTACAGCTCGGTGAAAACGTGCTCTTCAGGGCCCTCGGCGGAAAACAGTTTAAACAGCGAACCATCGAAGAATATGGCGAGATAGAAAAATTCAAGATGGAAATACTCAAGGCTTTTAAACTTGACAATATCAGGGATGCCGCGTCCCGCTACGCTGAACTTGTCCGTAAATATCCCGAGGTTTCCATGGACGAAAGAACGCAGTACAGGATAGCGGATGTACTTGAAGGATGGAAAGACTTCCCTGCCGCCTTCAACGCATACAAGAATTTCATCCTGAACTATCCCTTCAGCAAACTTGCGGACAATGCGCTTCTCTCAACGGGCAAGATTCTCCTCGAAACAGGAGACGCCGAGAAGGCAAGATATGCGTTCCTGCAGATCGTTCTTTTCTATCCCTACAGCGACGTTTACGAAGAAGCAAAATATTATCTCGACTACAAGTTTAACGGTGAATAACCTGCCGTAAGCTTAGAAGAGTTTATCCGGGGTCACGGGCCCCAACCCCAGCATCTCGCGGAACGTTGCGGCGTTCTTTGCGGCCGATCCTGCATGGCAGTTGTTGAAGAAGATGAACGACTTTTCCGCGCGTTCGTTCATCCTGTTCACCTCCGGGACAAACTCCCGCAGTTCATCGTCAGTATAGAGGTAGTTGTATCTCTCCGCAACAGGCGCATTGAACCAGTCGGGATTGCGGCCGTGGAACCTCATGTACCCGACGGAAGACGTCACCTCGTTTATGAAGGGCATCAGCCGGGGAAGTTTCGGCTCGTCAACCGCGCAGTAAGCCAGACCGTTCTCCTTCAGGAAAGCAAAGGTCTCGTCCTTCGCCCATGCCTTGTTTCTGAATTCAATCACCAGCGGTATGCCGCGCAGAAGCTCCTTCGACTTGAGCATATATTCCCTGCTGTGTCCCGAGGGATAGAAGAAAACAGGGAACTGCATCAGCGCCGCTCCGAGCTTATTGCCGGCCTTGAACGGTTCCAGTGACTCTCTGAAGATCCGGAAGTAACTTTCAACCGCCTCTTCCGAAGGCTTTTCCTCCAGCCGGTCGTCAAACGGGTCATGCGTCATACCCCTGTACGCTTTCACCACGAATTCAAACCCGTCCGGAGTTTTTTTCGCCATCGCCTCCATGTTCTCCGGCTTCGGTATGTTGTAATATGTCGAATTGATCTCCACGGTGTCAAACTTCAATTCGTCCGCGTAGTAGGAAAGCATCTCTCTCGCAGGCAGTCGTCCGGGATATACCGTGCCCTTCCAGTCAGGGAAGGAGAATCCCGACGTCCCTATTTTTATCATAACTCCATTTTACCATACGGGCTGAATGCCCGGTACTGATGAAATCATCCACCTGTTTTCTCGTCGGGATAGAAGTTTGAGCGCCAATCTTTGTAACTGTCATCGCACCGACATAATTGGCATATCCGGCTGCCCTGTAGATATTCCCGGTTTCAAGAAAGGCAACCGCAAAGGCTCCCGTAAAAGCATCTCCCGCGGCCGTAGAATCAACTGCCCTGACTTTCAATCCCCCGATATGCTCCATGTGCCGGCCGGTCTTCGATGAAGCCAGCAGTGCACCGTTTGCTCCCAGTTTCATTACCACGTTCCTTACACCCATTTCAAGTAATTTCTGTGCGGCTTTCTTCGCAGTTTTAAGAGAGGAGACCCTGATTCCGGTCAGGGCTTCGGTCTCCGTCTCATTCGGGGAAAGAAACGCAACTCTTCTCAATATGCTCAAAGGGCATTTCCGCGCAGGTCCGGGATCCAGCAGAACGGGTACCCTGTACTTTTCAGCCATTGATACCACGCTGGAGATCGTTGAAATGGGAATCTCAAACTGAAGCAATACCATCCCGGTATCCTTCAGCAGGTACTCAACTCCATCCACGTCCTCCCTGCAACATCTCATGTTTGCTCCGCCTGCCACAACTATCGTGTTATCCCCTTTTTCATCAACGGTGATGAAGGCCGTCCCGGTGGGCGCTTTCCTGTCTGTGAGGACATGCTTCACGTTGACTTTTTCTTTCTTCAGGTTTCTTAATACCATGCTCCCGAACACGTCATCCCCGACCCTTCCGGCGAGATAGGATTGCGCGCCCATCCTGGACACTGCAACTGCCTGGTTGGCTCCCTTGCCCCCGGGGATTACATGATAGGATTTGCTCAAGATTGTCTCCCCTGTTTCAGGCAGGCGCTGTGTTTTCACAACCATATCAATGTTGATGCTGCCTACAGTCAGTATTTTCATTTTCATGTCCACATTTTATACCGACTGCACGGAAATTCAAAACTCATCTTTCCTTGATAAAGCCGTGGCAGACCCGGCGTCGGGCGGAAAGTTTTTTCTCCATCAGCACAAGCCCGGACGAAACCGTAAACTCCCCGAACTTGTCGTTTATCCTGTCCGTCGCCGACAATAACCTTTCCCTCTTCCTGTCCCTCTCAAACAGCGGTAGCTGCTTCTCTCCCTTAACCAAGCTTGAGACGCTCACTCCCACCAGACGGACCGGTTTTTTAACACGGAACGTCTCCATGATGGAAAGCGCAACGTTATAGATGGTACCGCCGTCGTCTGTATGGTTCTGTATGCTCTTCTGCCGGGCAAACGTCTCAAAGTCCGAAAGCCGCACAATCAGCGTTATTGTCCTGCCCCGGTACTCATCTTTCCTCAATCTCCTGCCGACCTGCTCGCAGAGCCGGTATAGCGTCGCCTTCACCAGGAGCGGGTTTGAGGTATCGCGGAAGAGCGTATATGAATGCCCCATGGACTTGCACTCCGGCTCCTCGGAGAAAAGGCTTACGTGCGAAGAATACTCTCCCCTGCCCATGCAGTGAAGTATATGCCCCTGGATGCCGAATATGTCGGTCAATTTTTCTTCCGGGTAATCGCCCAGTTCCCGGCAGGTCCTTATACCCAGTGAGTTCAGCTTGAGGGCAAGCTTATCCCCGATGCCCCACAGCTTCTCCACGGGCATGTCTTTGAACAGTTCCGGAACCTCCTCCGCCTTTATCCGTGTCAGACCGTCCGGTTTCATCCTGTCGCTGGCAAGCTTTGCCAGGAGCTTGTTGGGCGCTATGCCGACAGAGCAGGTCAGCCCCAGCTCCGATTTTATCCTTTCCTTGATTTTCTTCGCAGTCTCCACCTCACCGCCGTTAAGCTCCGCCGTTCCCGTTACGTCCAGGAACGCCTCGTCTATGGAATAACACTCCACCCACGGCGTGAATTCCCTGAATATCTCAAGCAGTCTTGAGGTGGTGCTCAAGTACTTTGCCGAATCGCCGACAACTATCTCGGCGTCCGGGCACAACCTCAATGCTTTCCTTAAAGGCATCCCGGATTTTATGCCGTACTCTCTCGCCCTGTAGTTTGCCGTGGCGACAGTGGTGCGCGTATCGGGATCGCCGGACACTATCACCGGCTTTCCCTTCAAAAACGGGTTGCATCTCTCCTCCACGGAGGCGAAGTAGGCGTCCATGTCCACGTGCAGTATGACCTTTTCCATTCTTATCCCTCAACATAGACTTTATTCAGAATCCACTTCATTTTCTTTGTATAGAATGACAGTTCGTAAAGGTCTGCGCCCGCAACCACCGAAAAATAATAGACCGGCTCCTCGCCGCTCCTGTCATGCCAGGTATAACTCACACTGTCAACCGGATACTTCCTCTCCTTCCATATAAACCACCTGGGCTTTATACTGCCGTTGCCGAACACAGCCCCGACCCGCACCTGCTCAAGGATTTCTTCCATCATGGCGATTTCCCTTTCTTATACATTGACAATTTGGAGTTCCAGATTTGAGGTCAGTGCAAGGCGCGTCGAGGGCGGTGTGTCCTCTGTGGCACATAACCGAGACGCAACGCCGCAATGGCCCAAAGATGGGACTCCTAACGATAGTACCTGATAAGCCCCACTACCTTGCCGATAATCTTCACCCTCTCGTCAACCGCTATCGGCTTATAATCCGGGTTGGCAGGTTCCAGCAGGATGGACTTGCCCCTGCGCCCGAACCTTTTCACCGTGGCCTCGTCTCCTATCATCGCAATAACAATCTCACCCTGTTCGCATGTGCTCTGGGGCTTCACGACCACGTAGTCGCCCTCCCGTATTCCCGCGTCAACCATGCTGTCGCCCTTCACTTTCAGGGCAAAACTCCTGCCGTCTCCGGCAAGTTTCTCGTCAACCTGTATCTCGCCGTCAATATTCTCCAGGGCAAGATCCGGTCCTCCCGCGAGTATCCTGCCGGCTACCGGGACCGACGGGTACAGCGACCTCTTCAACAGCCTGATACCGCGCGAAACCCCGGGCATGCACTCTATGTACTTTTTGTCAACGAGGGCTTTAAGGTGGTCGCGGACACTGCCGGTGGAAGAAAAGGAAAACTTTTTTCCTATCTCCCTGATTGTCGGTGGAGCGCCGTCTTCCCTGACCTTTTTCTCAATATA
>CAYQXZ010000096.1:0-1745 GCA_964421645.1 uncultured bacterium | reverse complement strand
CGGTAAAATCTCCGCATGGACGCATACGGACTGGAACTTAACAAACAGCAGAGGATAGCGGTTGAACACACGGGCGGACACGCCCTGGTGCTTGCCGGCGCCGGCACGGGCAAGACCCGCACTATAATAGAGCGCATCGCCTGGCTCATAAGAAACGGCGCGGACCCCAGGCGCATCCTCCTGCTCACATTCACCCGCCGCGCGGCAAAGGAGATGACGGACCGCCTGAAGAAGATGGTCGGCAAATCAGCCGAAGATATAATATCCGGCACATTCCACCACTACTGCCTGGTGACAATGCGCCGCATGCAGAAGGAATTCGGCATAGAGGGCGCAAACGTCATAGACCGTGACGACCAGGAACAGCTGATGCGGCTGGCAAGGGCAAAGCACGTGGAGAAGAAAGAGGCTTTTCCCAAGGCGGCAAAGCTGACAGACCTCTATTCCTATGTGCGCAACACGAACCAGCCGCGCCTTGAATACCTGAAGAAATTCACCGAGCACGACGAGAAGACGATTGACAAAATAATAAAGGTCTTTGAGGACTACGACCGGCGCAAGAAAACGTGTAACTACCTTGACTTTGACGATATCCTCTACCGTTTCGCCAGGAAACTGCATTCCAGCCCGGAGATACGCAACAAGCTGCGAAAAAGGTACGACAACATCCTCGTTGACGAGATGCAGGACACCAATCCGCTCCAGTGGCTGATACTTGACGGACTGCGGGACCCCGCGAAACTCTTCTGCGTGGGAGACGACGCCCAGAGCATATACGCATTCCGCGGGGCGGATTTCCGCAACGTCCATTCATTTACGCAGAGATGCCCGGGCTCGACGGTACTGCGCCTGCAGGAAAACTACCGTTCAACCCAGGAGATCCTTGACCTGTCCAACTGGCTGTTAAAACAATCCCCTCTCGGCTACAACAAGAAGCTCGTTGCATACCGCGGCAGGGGGCTGAAGCCGAAACTGGTTGAGTTCGACGACGACCTGTCGGAAGCGGACTGGATAACCGGAGACCTGCTGGAACGCCGCGAGGGCGGCGTAAAGTGGCAGGACCTGATGATAATCACCCGCACGGGTTTCGGCGCCCGCGCGCTTGAAGCCGCACTGATAGCAAAGAAAATCCCGTACGTATTCATCGGCGGTGTAAGTTTCCTCCAGTCGGCGCACGTCAAAGACCTGCTGTGCCTCGTCCGGTGCGCTATAAGCCGGCAGGACCTCATAGCGTGGGTGCGATACCTGACGCTGTGGCCCAATATCGGCGACGCCACCGCTGACAGGCTTATTACGGGAATGCAGAAAGCCCCTGATATGAAGGACGCCCTCAAGGAACTGGCAGAGGTCCTCGACCCGAAGGAAAAGTACAGCAAGGACATATCCCGGGGGCCTGAAATCATTCTGAAGAACAGCGATAATCCTTCCGAAGCTATGTTTGAAGCAGGCAAGTTCCTGGAGCCGCTGTTAAGCTCCAGGTACGAGAGATGGGATAAACGCAGGCAGGACTTTGCCCTGCTGGCGCGCCTGGCAAAAAATCACAGGACACTCAACGGATTCCTTGAGACTTACACCCTTGACCCGGTGAACGTGACACAGATTGAGAAGGCGGACGACGAGGACAAGGTGGTGCTGGTCACAGCTCACAGTGCAAAGGGGACCGAGGCGCCGGTCTGCTACCTCATCCGCGTTGAACCCGGCATGTACCCGCACATGCGCAGTCTGGGAGACGAAGACAGCGAGGA
>CAYQXZ010000095.1:5745-7054 GCA_964421645.1 uncultured bacterium | reverse complement strand
AATGGCCTACCCGAGCCGCATTGGGAGGCGAGGGAGCCAAATCCCCCTCCCGGCACTGCATCCTTTTTATTATGAGAAAGAAAACGCCT
The DNA here is from genome assembly GCA_964421645.1 of uncultured bacterium. Taxonomy (GTDB): domain Bacteria; phylum Ratteibacteria; class UBA8468; order B48-G9; family JAFGKM01; genus JAFGKM01. The sequence goes on along the minus strand of CAYQXZ010000095.1, from coordinate 6,965 downwards.
ATCTGGGAAGATGCGGTAATCATACTCTCCATTTTTACACTCTGGCCCACGGTTATCCGAAGAGAAACCCCGCTTAGCAGGATTGTGATGATAGCGGCCTTATGCCTGCTGGTATGGATATTTGTCAGAAGAATCCGCAGGATGAATAATACCCCACAATGAATGCACATAAATTTATCCTTTTGTTCCTCCTGGTTTCCCTGCTTGCCGGGGGATGTTCTGTCAGCCCGTCCTCCCATGAATGGATGCAGAAATCCGGAAAGGGCGATGAACTTTTTGCCGCAGGTGACGCGGACGGAGCGGTCAACATGTGGAAGGAAGCCCTTGCTTACAGGAGAAATACCGAGCTGTATGAAAAAATAATAATGGCGCAAATCGTCAAGAACGACCTTGACCAGGCGGAAAAATGGACTGTAGAAGGATTGACTTATTTTCCCAATAATGTTAATCTTCTTTTCAATAATGCACTTGTAAAATTTCATAAGAGAGACTTCACAGGCGCTGCGGATGGTCTGAACAAGGTGCTTGATGCAAACGGGTACTATCCCAACGCTCACTTCCTGAAAGGCTTGATTTACGAAGAACAGGGTGACAAAACTTCTGCAAGAAAAGAATTTGTTGACGAGGTAAATATCAATCCGGGCTCAAAAGCGGCATGGCAAAAATTGAGGGGGTTAACAAATGATTAAGAGGGCGATTTTCATTTTCCTTTTTCTATCCTTCCTTTTTTCTCCCTTCTCATATTCAGACGGCCTTGACGAATACCTGAAGTTTTTTTCCTCACTCTCTTCAAGAATCCCGGGCGCAGAGGGGCACAGGCAGGCAGCCTCGTTCATAGAGCAGAAATTCAGGGAAGCGGGGCTTGCAAAAATCGCAAAAGAAGAATTCAAGGTGGTAGTGCCGGTTGAAAAATACGCTTTCATCCGTTCCGGAAACACGCGGATAGACATCAACTGTTTATGGCCCAACCTTATCCGTACATCTACGGTTCCTCCGGAAGGCATAGAAGGGAAGATTTTATACGGCGGCAACGGTGACCTGAGAAATCTGGACGGCATGGACATAGAGGGCAGCATAGTTGTACTTAATTTTGATTCAGGCGCGAAATGGCGAACTCTCGCGATGCTCGGAGTGAAGGCGTTCATCTTCACCGATACCGGCAGTATCAGCCGGGTACAGGCAGACGAAAAGTGGGTGAAAGTTCCCATTGACGTGCCGCG
>CAYQXZ010000095.1:0-5645 GCA_964421645.1 uncultured bacterium | reverse complement strand
GGAATTTCCACGCTTCTTGACATGGTTGACTACTTCAAAATAAACCGTCCCAAGAGAACGATATTGTTTCTTGCGACTTCTTCTTACTACCAGGGCATGAAGGGCATGGATGATTTCATACAGAAGCATATGAGACGCGATCCCATGTTCAGGAAAAGAATAGCGAAGGAAAATATCATTGAACCGAAACTGGTCATAGGTCTCAATCTGTCCGACGGTTCCGATACACTGGGAATCTGGCATAACTCATACGATTTTTACCACCAGAGGGTTTTTGCTCCTTTCGGACGCAAGTTTCTTACCTATGCCGAAACTGTAAGCAAGAGACTGGGTTACCGCGCGGAGTCCGCGCTGGTGAACGGAATAAGCCCGGAGAAAGGCCTGATATGGCAGACCTTTCTGCCCGAAAGGATAAGAACCGACGGAGAATACGTAATCCGTTCAGGCAATCCCGCGGTTTCCTTTATTACCGTAAACGACGGCAGATGGAAGCTTGACACTCCTGCGGACACCTATGAGAACCTGAACGTGAACAACGTGGCCAGACAATCCCTGTTCCTCAAGAATATCCTGGCAACCGCCCTTAATGACCCTGAATTCTTCCCTGATGTTGAGATGGACCTGAAGGATGTAATTGCGACCCTCAATACAAGGGTCGTCACATTTGACCCGAGAACGAGTTTTGTTCCGAGCGACCCGGTTGACGGGGCCCTTGTCATACCAAGGATAATACCGTCAGGCAATGACATCATTATCCGGAAAACGAACATGGGGGTAAGGAATACCCTGGTTGAGATGACAGGTCCGGACGGAAATATGAGCTGTTCCAGGCTCGTGCTTAATCAGAACATAGAGCTGGATGCCTTCCGGACGGATAACGAAAACGGCCGGATAGCGCTGGCTCCCGATCTCGGCGTGGGCGGTGCGGCACAGTACCCGGTAAAGGTAAAGATTGATTACAAGGACAAAGACTGGATGATTGTGCTTTTTGAATCAAAATCCATAGATCTCTTTGAACTGATTGATCCGCAGTACCTGGTGCAGCTTGACAAGGTGGAAGTCCTTGACATGGCAAACAGCAGTCCCAGCGAATACGGAAACTATATGCAATATCCGGACTTCATTCCCTTTATCTGGACTTCTTATTCCGAGCCTGTCGGAACTGTTTTTGTCAGGCCGCATACCAGGGTGAAACTGCTGGGACAGGCAGGTCCCCTCGGCAAGCGTCTGCTGCTTCTGAACTCCGTGGAAGCCCAGGTTGACGCAAAGGAAAAGGCGGAAGGGACCGGATTTGAGGTTGACATGTACCCGGCGATATATGATACTCCCTACCAGGGTGCGAAGGACATGACGATCCTTGACAACTTCAGAAGAAAAAATTTTGAGCAGTACGGCATCAGGAACGAGCGTCTGGCAGAACTGCAGAAGGAATCGGCTTCTCTCTTGAGCATGGCGACGGAAGCAAAGAACAACAGGAAATGGTATGACTTTCTGAAGTATTCAAGACAGTCCCAGGCGGTGGAATCCCGTGCCTACCCGGACGTCAGGAATACCGCCAACGACGTCATAAAGGGCGTGATTTTCTATTTCATGCTCCTTCTTCCCTTCGCATATTTCAGCGAGAGGCTCCTGTTCGGTTTTGCCAGGCTTGAGAAGCGCATAGCGGGGATTTTTGGAGTCTTCCTGTTGATTTACTGGATAATGAGATGGGTCCACCCGGCGTTCAAGCTGACGGAGGCCCCGGAGATAATCCTTCTTTCCTTCATAGTCCTGGCGCTTTCAATGGTGGTGCTTTCAATCGTGGCGTCAAAGTTTGAGGAGCAGATGAAGCAGTTGAAGATGGAAACTGCCAAGGTCTACGAGACCGACGTTGGCAGGATAACCGCAACCGCAACCGCATTTTCACTGGGCGTGGCGAACATGAAGAGAAGGCCCATAAGAACGGTACTGACTGCGATAACCCTCATACTCCTCACGTTTACCGTTCTCTCTTTCACCTCCATAAAATCGTATCTCAAGTACAACCAGGTCATGAGGCCGTATAAACCCGCGTATCAGGGGATTCTTTTCAGGGACCGCTCCTGGTCTCCGCTTACGGGCACGGCTCTTGACTATGCCGAGAACGAATTTTCGGGCAAGGGAGTAATCGCCCCGCGTTCATGGTTTGTTCTTGATGAGCTTGGAAACCGGACGGCTGTTGAGATAAAGAACGGTCAGAATACTTTCCTTGCTTCCGGGATGCTCGGGCTTTCCTGCCAGGAAATCACACCGGTGAAAAACACGATAAAAACAGGAGAGTGGTTTGCGGATGACTCGGAGAATTCCGTGCTGATTCCCCGCAAAATTGCGCAGCAGCTGGATGTCAGGCCAGAAGACGTCGGGAAAATCAGTGTCTTCATATACGGGAAAAGCCTGTTGCTCAAGGGGATCTTTGACGAGCAGAAGGTCAATGAAATAAAGGATCTTGACGATGAAAAGCTTACTCCTGTTGATTTCTCTGTTCTGCCGGAACGGGAAGTTGCCAAGATGAAGATGGAGAAATCGGCGCAGGTCTTCACGTCCCAGGTAAGAATGGAGTCTTTCATACACACGGAAGCCGAGAACATCCTGATACTTCCTTACCGGACGCTTATGAACATGGAAGGGACCCTGCACTCGGTTGCCGTAAGATTTGACAACAGAGATGAAGCAAATTCCCTGGTGGAGAGTTTTATATCCAAGCTCGCAGTAATTATATTCGCTGGGCTGGGTGATAAGACATTCATTTACAGCAGTATGGGACTGACTTCTTTCGCCGGCATCAGCAATCTGATAATACCCATTCTTATCGCTTCATTGATAGTGCTCAACACTATGCTAGGCTCGGTTTACGAAAGGATAAGAGAAATTGGCACTTACAGCGCAGTGGGACTGGCTCCTGTCCACATATCGTCCCTTTTCCTCGCCGAATCCCTCGTGTACGCGGTGCTGGGTTCTGTTGCGGGATACCTGCTCGGACAGGTGGTTGCCAAAATTCTCATGGCAACCGGCATGCTGAAGGGATTGATACTGAATTATTCTTCCCTTTCGGCGGTTTTTGCCACCATAATAATTTTTATCACGGTAATGCTTTCCACTCTGTATCCGGCGAGAAAGGCGGCGCAGATGTCGGTTCCGGATGTAACCAGGAAATGGGTGCTGCCGGAACCCAAGGGCGACAACTGGGAGTTTGAGTTCCCGTTCACGGTAAGCGAGTATGAGGTTCTCGGGCTTGTAACGTTCCTGACCGAGTATTATAACTCGTACCAGGATGTTTCTCTCGGCAATTTCTACACCGGCGGTGCAAAGCTGAATTACGAAAAGCTGCCTTCCGGCAAGAACAAATACGTGATAGACACCACAATATGGCTGGCGCCGTTTGACCTGGGTGTGAGCCAGAACCTCAATGTGATAATGGAACCGATGGGTCAGTACGAGTTTTACACGATTGATCTCGTAATGAAAAGAACCAGCGGCGAGTCCACTGACTGGAAACGGCTCAACAGAAGGTTCCTTGACGGAATCAGGAAACAGTTTCTCATATGGAGAACCGTCAGCGGAGATGTCAAACGCGATTACGAGCAGCAGGGCAAGAAAATTCTGAATATTGCTTGATTTTGATGACAGCTGCGGGATTTTTGTATCTTCCCCACTGCTGGTGAGGGGGAGAAACGGGCAATCATAACAAGGAAGGTAAAAATGGCTGAAGAGATACTTGAGAAAGAAGTCCAGTTTGAGCCGGATAAGATTGAGCGATTTGAGGAAGGCTTCAACCTTAAGACCATAATTGCCGCACTCTTTATCGGTTTTATCATGCTGCCGGGTGCGATATACCTGGGTCTTATCACCGGCGGCGGAATCGCAGGTGCCGCGCAATGGGTGACCGTGATACTCCTTGTTGAGATGGCAAAACGTTCCTTTATTGAGCTGAAAAAGCAGGAGGTATACATAATCTACATCCTTGCGGCTTCGCTGATAAGTGCGGGTCTGGTTCTCGGAGCTGTCGGACTTTCCCTGCAGGGCGGCGCATTCAGCGATATGATCTGGAAGCAGTATCTCGTTCAGTCGCCTTACGCGAAGGCTTTCAAATTGCCGGAGAATATGCCTTCCTGGATAGTTCCTCCCGCAGGTTCGGACGCGCTTGTGAAGAGAACCTTTTTTCACAGGGCATGGGCAATACCGATACTCTTGCTCATAGTGCACAACATCCTGTTCAAGATAAACAGGTTTACACTCGGTTATACCCTGTTCCGCGTGACGAGTGACAGAGAAAAGCTCCCGTTCCCCATGGCTCCCGTTGCGTCCGAAGGCGCAACCGCGCTGGCCGAAGTGAGCGGCAAGAAAGAAACCTGGAGATGGAGGGTTTTCAGTATATCTGCCATGATAGGCGTCATATTCGGCGCTTTCTATGTTGTGGTTCCCACGATAACGGGTTTGCTGATGTCAAAGCCGTTTCAATTGCTTCCCATACCGTGGGTGGATTTTACCGCGCAGATGGGTACACTTTTCCCGTCCGCCATGCTCGGGTGCATGACCGAACTGGGGGTTGTGCTTACCGGTTTTGTCCTGCCTTTCTGGGTCGTCACCGGCTCTTTCATAGGTTCTATTCTGACCAAAACCGTAGGCAATCCGATACTCTACAAAGCGGGGATAATAAAGAACTGGCAGCCCGGTATGACCGCCATACCTGCCAACGTTGCCACCAACCTTGATTTCTGGATAAACGTGACTATCTCGGGAGGAGTGGTGGTTGCTCTCATAGGCATCGGGAGGATGGTAATAACTTTCTTAAGAGCAAGGAAAAACAGGATAAGGATGGAAGAGGCGCCGGTTCCAGAAGGCAGAGGGGACTATCCCCTGCCTCTTGCTCTGGGAATATGGGCGGCGTCAACGCTGGTTTATATAGTAATATGCCATATCCTGGTTCCCAGGTTCCCGGTTATCTTCTTTATTCTCTTCGGTTTCATGCTGACCCCGCTGTTGAGTTACACGTCGGCGAGAATGTTCGGTATAACCGGCGTTGCCGGGGGAATCTCTTTTCCCATGGTCAGGGAAGGCACGTTCATTTTCAGCGGATACAAGGGTGCGGACATATGGTTTGCGCCGGTTCCGTATTTTGACCATGGCGCTTCCGTCCAGGAATTCAAACAGCTTGAGCTTACCAGAACCAGATTTACTTCCTGGTACAAGGCGGAATTCACCTCGCTTGTCATTATGCTTTTCTGCAGTTTCCTTTTCTGGTCAATCATCTGGCGCATGTCGCCCATTCCTTCGTCAACCTATCCGTACGTCCAGAAGATGTGGCCCATGAGCGCAATGTTTCAGTCTCTGTGGGTAACAAGCACCCTGCCGGGTGCGGGCCGAAGCTGGATGATAGAAGCCATAAAATTCAAGTACATTTTCAACGCTTCCGTTATAAGTTTCGCGCTCTATTTCATTCTTGTGCTTCTTAAGGCGCCGGTTGCCCTTTTTTACGGCATGATAGGCGGAGTCCAGGTGCTTCCCCATATGGCTTTACCCATGTTTGCAGGCGCTCTCCTCGGCAAATTTTATTTCGCCAAGAAGGTAGGTGCCAACTGGAGAAGGTATACCCCCATCATTCTTGCGGGATATTCCTGCGGGATGGG
>CAYQXZ010000094.1:0-7102 GCA_964421645.1 uncultured bacterium | reverse complement strand
TAGTGCGCCTATTTATTTTTCGTTCTGGAGCTTCTTGATTCTTTCACGGTAATAGATGGCTTCTTCAAAGTCCAGTTTTTTTGCGGCCGACATCATCTTCTTTTCCATTCGTCTCAGCGTCTGGAAAAGATCCTTGCCGTAGAATTCCTCTTCTTCCTTGGCGAACGTCCTTTCTGCAGCCGCTTTCCCGGCGCCGCCTATGATTTCCGTGACGCTCTTGTATATCGGTTTTTCAATTGAGCGGGGCGTTACGTTGTGCAATTTGTTGTACTCGGTCTGTCTTTTTCTTCTGCGCTCGGTTTCCCTTATGGCCGCTTCCATCGCGGCCGTGCGCCTGTCGGCATACATGACCACTTCTCCGTCAAGGCTGCGTGCCGCCCTGCCGGCTATCTGGATAAGGGAGGTTTCAGAACGCAGGAAGCCCTCCTTGTCTGCATCAAGTATCGCCACAAGGCTCACCTCGGGAAGGTCCAGGCCTTCCCTCAAGAGGTTTATGCCTACGAGTACGTCAAACTTTGCCTCCCGCAGGTTTTTCAGTATCTCGACCCGCTCCAGCGTATCTATCTCATAGTGCAGGTAACGGATCTTTATGTTAAACTCCTTCAGGTAATCGGCTATCTCCTCGGCGAGATTCTTGCTTATGGTGATCACGAGAATTCGCTGTTTTTTCTCCACCTTCTGTCTTATCCGTGAAAGCAGGTCGTCTATCTGTCCTTTGGTGGATCTTACCGTTACCGGCGGATCCAGAAGTCCGGTTGGTCTTATTATCTGTTCTGCCACGAGTTGCGACCTGTCTCCTATCCTGTTGAGACGGCATTGGTTCAGCTCGTATTTACCCGGCGTTGCGGAAACGTATATTACCTGATTGATCTTCTGTTCAAATTCATTGAATACAAGCGGTCTGTTGTCAAGCGCCGAAGGTAACCGGAAACCGTAATTGATCAGGTTTTCCTTTCTTGACCTGTCGCCGTAGAACATCCCCTTTATCTGCGGTACCGTCACGTGGGATTCGTCTATGAAGAGCAGGTAGTCTTCCGGAAAGTAGTCAAGAAGGACATCCGGCATTTCTCCCTGCAGCCTGCCCGCAAGGTGGCGGCTGTAGTTTTCAATCCCGTGGCAGTAGCCCAGTTCTTCTAACATCTCAAGATCGTTGAGAGTCCGCATCTCAATTCGTTCGGCTTCAAGGGGCTTGTTTTCCTTCTTGAAAAACTCAATCCGTTCTTTCATCTCCGTTTTGATGCTCTCAATTGCCCTGTGCAGTTTATCCGCGGGTGTGACAAAGTGTTTTGCCGGGTACACGAAGACTTCGTTTTCGTCTGCAATGTTTTTTCCTGTAAGGGGCTCAAATTTCTGCAGTTTGATAATTCTGTCTCCCATGAGACCGATCCGTATTGCCGTTTCTTCATAGGACGGTATTATCTCTATGGTATTGCCGCGTACACGGAATTTTCCGCGCGTCAGTTCAAATTCATTCCGTTCATGCTGTGTCTCAATAAGGCGTTTCAGTATTGATTTCCTGTCTATGTTCTGTCCAAGTGCAAGATGCAGCATCATTGACCGGTGATCTTCGGGGCTGCCTATCGGGTATATGCAGGAAACGCTTGCGACAATGATTACGTCGCGTGCGGAGAGAAGCGCGCTTGTTGCGGCCAGTCTCAAGCGGTCTATGTCCTGGTTTATTGAGGCATCCTTCTCAATGTAGGTGTCTGTTGCAGGTATGTATGCTTCCGGCTGGTAGTAATCATAATAACTGACGAAATAACGCACCCTGTTTTCCGGGAAAAACTCCCTGAACTCACTGTATAACTGGGCGGCGAGGGTCTTGTTGTGAGAGATTACCAGCGTGGGCCGGTTGACTGCGGCAATCACGTTTGCCATGGTGAAGGTTTTGCCGCTGCCCGTCACGCCGAGCAGAATCTGTTCCTTCTCGCCCTTTTCCAGGTTGTTAATCAAGCGCTCAATCGCCTGTGGCTGGTCTCCTGCCGGTTTGTAACCGGAGGCGAGCTTGAATTTTTCCATAACTCTTCATTTTACCCCTGAATCAAGCCGGTTTAAATACCGGAGAAAATAAATTTCACAAAAGGCGGTGCACATGATATAAATAGACTTTCAGGAAACAGCAGCTATACAGGAGGTTTACAATGGCCAGGGCGGGAATAAAGGTAGCATTGCTGGGGTGCGGTGGAATGATGGGCGCTCACGTTGCCAGTCTGAAACGGCATCCGGATGTCAGAATCGTGGGGCTTTGTGATGTTACGACGGAGATTCTGCAGGATTTCGTCAACCGTAATATGCCAGACGTTCCTGGAAAACCGGCTTTTTTCACCGATCCTGCGGAGATGTATGCCGCGTGCAGGCCTGACGCCGTTTTTATCGGCACGCCGCACACGCAGCATTATGCACAGGGAGCGCAGGCGCTTGATGAAGGCTGCAACGTTTTCATGGAAAAACCCATGGTTACTATCCTCAAGGATGCCTACAGTCTGGAAAAGAAGGTAAAAGAAAGCGGTAAGGTTCTGGTCATCGGCTACAACACGCCCTGTTCCGCGGAGTTCTTCTATCTGCGCAATCTTATCAGGAATAAGATTCTCGGCAACCTGGAACTGGTAACCGGGTTCATATCACAGGATTGGCTGAAGTTCACCACGGGGAAATGGCGCCAGGATCCTGCCCTTTCGGGAGGCGGGCAGGCGTATGATTCCGGCGCGCATCTGTTCAACAGCCTTTGCTGGTCAGTGGAGTCCGATATAGAAGAAATCTTCGCTTTCGCGGATAACCATGGAACGCGCGTTGATATAAATTCCGTCTGCAGCATAAAATTCGTGAACGGTGTCCTTGCAAATATCACGGTTGGCGGCAACTGTCCGGGCGGAGGCACTTTCATGGCTTATATTTTTGACGGCGGGCGGGTTGAAATAGACGGTTGGGGCGGCAGCTGGATCAATGTATGGCAGGGCAGAGAAAAACTGAAGTATCCTCCCATCACGCCGGAAATGAATGCGGTTTCTCCGGTTCACAATTTTATTGATGCCATTCTTGGACGCGCCGAGCCCCGAACCACGGTACATAACGGTATCGTGCAAAGCCAGCTTATGGATGCTTTCTACAAATCTCAACGCACGGGTCGTCCCGCCAATCCCGGTATTTGATGTAAAAAAGTTTGATTGTCCGGATGTGTCGGCGTCTCAAACGGGAAAAGTTGATTTTGACAGGGAAGGTAAAAACTTCTATAATTTAGATTCATTCAACCCTTTTTAAAAAATCACTACCCCTCACGGGGCAAGGGAGGAGAAAATGGCTGTGAGTTTTAAAGAGTTGGGGCTTGTCAATACGAAGGGACTTTTCGCCAAGGCGGTAACCGGCGGGTATGCCGTTCCTGCATACAATTTCAATAACATGGAGCAGTTGCAGGCGATCATAACAGCGTGCGTTGAATGCAATTCGCCTGTGATCCTCCAGATATCCAAGGGTGCGAGGCAGTATGCCAACCAGACGCTTTTGAGATATATGGTGCCGGGAGCGGTTGCGGTGGCAAGGGAGATGGGAAGCAACATTCCTGTCGCTCTCAATCTTGACCACGGTGATTCTTTTGATATTTGCAAGAGCTGCATAGACTACGGTTTTTCAAACGTGATGATTGACGGTTCTTCCCTGCCGTACGAAGAAAACGTCGCAGTAACCAAGAAGGTTGTGGAATACGCACGTGGAAGGGACGTAACCGTTGAGGGTGAACTTGGAGTCCTTGCGGGGATAGAGGAACATGTATCTTCAGAGGTGACACATTATACCAAACCGGAAGTCGTGCAGGATTTTGTCACGAGAACCAGCGTGGATAGTCTTGCCATCTCAATAGGAACGTCTCACGGTGCGTACAAGTTCAAGGTGAAACCCGGAGAGTCAATACCGCCCTTGAGGTTTGACATCCTTGAGGAGTGCGAGAGACGTCTTCCGAAATTCCCGATAGTTCTTCACGGCGCCTCTTCCGTTCTGCAGGAATACATAGAGATAATTAACAGGTACGGCGGGAAGATGGAGAATACGGCAGGCGTTCCGGAAGAGCAGATAAAGAAGGCCGTGAAAACAAACGTCTGCAAGGTGAACATAGATTCCGACGGACGTCTCGTGATGACCGCGATGATAAGGAAATACCTTGCTGAAAATCCGAAGGAGTTTGACCCGAGGAAGTATCTTGGTCCTGCGAGGGAGGAATTGAAGAAGATGTACATTGCAAAGTGCAGGCTTCTCGGCAGTGACGGCAAGGCGTAATACCGTCTTGATTTCATCCAGATAGCTTTGTTGGCAGCGTCGTCAGCAGCGTGCGGCGTACCATAGTACGCCTCCTCGCTTCCTCCTTGCCGTCTTGCTATCTGGCGAACTCAATACGGTATTGCCATGATGATTGATGGCGAGGCATACAACATGAAGAAAATAGGGGTGCTCACTACGGGCGGAGATGCTCCCGGCATGAACGCCGCCATCAGGGCGGTTGTGCGCACGGCCATTTCTTTCGGGATGGAAGTGGTCGGTATTGAGAAGGGATACAGTGGTCTCTGCGACAGGTCCTTTGTGAAACTGACCTCAAGGAGCGTCAGCGGTATCATAAACGAAGCAGGTACGTTTCTCAAAACAAAAAGGTTTCCTGAATTCAAAGAGAGCGAAGTCAGAAAAAAGTGTTACAAAAATCTGCTTGACGAATCTATTGAAGGACTCGTCGTTATAGGTGGCGATGGTTCGGCAAGGGGAGCATATCAGCTGTCTTCGGACTTTGATTTTCCGGTTGTTCTGATTCCTGCTTCCATTGACAACGATCTCTACGGAACTGATTTCACCGTTGGTTTTGATACCGCGGTAAATACGGCAGTTTCGGCAGTTGACAAGATAAGGGATACGGCTACAAGCCACGAGAGGACGTTTGTGGTTGAGGTGATGGGCAGGGAAAAAGGCAATCTTGCCATAGAGGTTGCTCTTGCCTGCGGCGCGGAGATAGTGATTGTTCCCGAGGTTAAGATGAAAAGGGACGAGATAGTCAGTCTTCTGAAAGAACAGGAAAGGAAGGGAAAAACAAGCTCTATCATAATTCTTGCAGAAGGTGCCGGGAAGGCTCCTGAACTGACTGAATGGCTCCAGGGAAAGCTGCCCGAAAGGCAGATACGCTATTCTGTCCTCGGATATATACAGAGGGGTGGAAGTCCGACCTATCTCACGAGGGTCCTGGCGGCGCAGCTTGGAGCCGCGGCAGTGGAGGCTCTGCAGAAGGGAAAGTACCCTCTTATGGCCGGTGTCAGGGGGGAAGAGATAGTATATGTGCCTTTGAGTGACGTAGTCTCGCGCTCAAAGGATATTCCGCACAAGCACCTGGAGATAATCAGAAATATGGCTATATAGCAAAAACAGTGGATAGTGGTAAGTGTTCAGTGAAGAGCCAGTAAGTTTTAAGGGAGGAAAATGAGAAGCGACAATATAAAAAAGGGATTAGCCAGGGCAGGGCACAGGTCTCTTCTGAAATCCATAGGTCTGACTGACGAAGAGATTGCAAGGCCCCTTATAGCAGTTGCAAATTCCGCCAACGAGATTGTTCCCGGGCACATACATCTCAATGATATATGCGAGGCGGTGAAGGCAGGGATACGGATGGCCGGCGGAACGCCCATTGAATTCGGGACAATAGGAGTCTGCGACGGTATTGCGATGGGACATAAGGGCATGCATTACAGCCTGGTTTCAAGGGAAACAATAGCGGATTCCGTTGAGATTATGCTGCAGGCACACCAGTTTGACGGTGTTGTGATGGTTGTGAATTGCGACAAGATTATACCAGGGATGCTTATGGCCCTTTTGCGTGTCAACGTACCCGGCCTGGTTATAAGCGGGGGTCCCATGCTGTGCGGGTATCTTCCCGGGGGCGAACCGATAGACCTCATTTCTGTTTTTGAGGGAGTCGGCAGTGTAGGAAAAAAAGGTATGAACGAGGAATCTCTGAAGATTCTTGAAAACGAGGCATGCCCCGGTGCAGGAAGTTGTTCCGGAATGTTCACGGCCAACTCAATGAATTGTTTAAGCGAAGCGCTCGGTCTTGCCCTGCCGGGCAACGGCACGGTTCCCGCGGTTACCGCAAAGCGCATACGTCTTGCCAAATCGGCGGGCATGCGCGTGATGGAACTTGTGAAGAGGGATATCAAGCCAAGGAAAATAGCGACTATTGATGCATTCAAGAATGCCATTACCGTTGACATGGCGGTAGGGGCATCAACAAACACGGTGTTGCATCTTCCGGCAATAGCGAGGGAAGCGGGTATAGAGATTGATCTTGATCTTTTTGATGAAATCAGCCGCCGTACTCCGAATATCTGCAAGATATCTCCCGCATCAAAGCAGCATATGCAGGACCTGGAAGCAGCGGGAGGAATCTCCGCCGTGATGAAGGAGTTATCCGGGAAAAAGCTTCTCAAAACAGACGTTGTTACCGTGAGCGGAAAAAAGCTTAAAGAGATTGTTGACAGCGCGCATGTCTGGGACAGGGGAGTAATCCGGAGCCTGGATAATCCCTATTCTGCCGAGGGCGGCATTGCTGTTTTGCGCGGCTCGCTGGCACCCGACGGTGCCGTAATAAAACAATCCGCGATCTCACCGGCAATGATGAAATTTGCAGGGAAGGCAGTGGTCTTTGATTCGGAAGAACCGGCATTGGAAGCGGTCATCAGGGATAAGGTCAGGGAGGGCGTTATAGTGATAAGGTACGAGGGGCCCAGGGGCGGGCCGGGCATGAGGGAAGGACTATCAATAACGTCCGTCATACAGGGTAAGGGACTGGAGGAGAAGATTGCACTGGTCACCGACGGCAGATTCTCCGGGGGAACCAGAGGATTGTGCATAGGGCACATAAGCCCTGAAGCGGCCGACGGAGGACCCATCGGTCTGGTGAAGAATGGAGATACCATAGAAATAGATATCAAGAGCAGAAAACTGGATTTGAAAGTCGGTGCGGAGGAAATGAAGAAGAGACGGAAGGAACACAGAAAGCCGGAGAAGAAACTTGAGGGAGTTCTTTCAAGATATGCAAAGATGGTAAAATCGGCAAATACCGGAGCTATTCTGGAATAAA
>CAYQXZ010000093.1:0-7139 GCA_964421645.1 uncultured bacterium | reverse complement strand
TAATCTTACCACAAGGAAGCACAGGAGTGCCACGATGAAACCCGCGATTACGTCAAACGGGAAATGTGCGCCCGTGTAGCAGCGTGATATACCGGAGAGTATGCCGGTTATCCAGAAAACGAGCCGGTACTCCGGTATGAGCCATGCAAGGAAAAGAACGCCGGTAAAGACTGTCTGACTGTGCCCGGACGGAAATGAACCGCTTTTCAATCGTTCCCCTATGACATTAACGATACCCTCTTCAAAATATCCCAGCGGCCTTGGAACCGAAAGAGCTTCTTTCATGAAGTGCACGGCAATACCGCCCAGAAGCATTGCAAGTGCGAACATCCAGAAATACCGGAAAAACTGTTTTTTCTTTTTAAGCCATACAAGAATTCCTGCCAGAGGCAAGAGTACGTAACTTGTGCCAAGCCAGTTCACCAGGACGAAAAACATGTCAAGTGCCCTGTTCTTCCGTGCACAACCGTTGATCAGAAGAAAGCCTTTTTCATTCCAGCTCAGCAGCAGCGTCTTGAATGACCTCGGGACGAAGGGAAGAGACTGGAGGATGGCAGGCTCGGTTTTCTTCGTGTCAAACCCGTAACACCTGTATATGTGAAAACTCTTCGCATATTTCCCCATGCGGTAAATTTCAAGGCTTTTTTCCTGTTCTATCTCCCTGAAAAAATAGAGTTTTTCCGGGGGCGTCCTGTAATTGTCGTCGCGGAAGAATATGCCGTTTCTACCGTCCAGCCTGTCCTTCAGGCCCTGCGGGTACTGCCAGAAATCGTACTGGTCAACCTTCTTGCTCAAGCAGTAAACCGGTATTTCCGGTTCAAGATAAAATGCCAGCTGGCTTGCCAGGTAAAACGTGTGGGTAAAGACGAAAAAATCAAAGCTTTCCTCCTGCATACTGATTTCTTTTATGCGGTCCGAAAGTTCTTTCCACCCGACCATGTCATTGGTCAGATCATCTTCAGAGGGAATCGGGATAATTTTGAACAAAGCCTGCGCCGGAATCACAAGTGTCAGTACGATACCTGTCACCAGGGAGAAAACAAAAAGGTACCGCACGGCTTTTTTTGCGCTGCCGCTAAAAAATTCACAGGCAAGTCTCCCGAGAACAGGCAGAAGCACGAGATACCCAACGGCAGGCCAGTGCGGGAGAACCTGGTTTGACAGCCCGGACCAGGCAAAGATGAGTATTACGGGCAGGGCAAATGAAAGAAAAATCAGATGTTTCTCGTCCTTTTTCACGGACGATACTATTGTGCGGATGAGCGCATGCACGATGAAAATGAAAATAAGGGGTGAAAAGACTCCTGCCTGCGCTCCGATATTTCTGAAAAGTTCCTCCGGGATGAAAAAGGCCTTTTCTCCCATGCCGTGGGCAAACTGGAATGCAAAGGATACCCAGCAGTTCTCGTAGTTCCAGATAATAACGGGCAGGAATATCAGCACGCTTAGCAGAAAAGATAAATAGAGCTCTTTTTTTCTGAACCATTTCCTCATTGACGGGACCAGGACGGTGAAAATGAAAATGGAGGGATAAAGGAGTACCGCGGTATATTTTGTAAGAAGGGAGACTCCCGCAGTGATTCCTATCGCATACCACAGATATCCTCTGCCTGTTTCATGGAGATGCCAGAGCAGAAGCAGGCACAGCAGGTAGAAGAAACATAACAGCGTGTCAGGGACAATAGTTATACCCCCTATTGCCGAAAACAGGGGGATAGAGTTGAAGATTGCGGCCGTCCAGAATCCGGCAGCCGCGCTGTGGAATTTCTTCCCGAGGACGAAAAGCAGTATTACGGTACCGGCGCCGGAGAGTATTGCCGGCATCCTTGCGGCGAGCGTACACTTACCCATGAGGATTACAAACAGCCGTATCAGGTATCCCACCAGCGGAGGATGGTCGTAGTAGGAGAGGGCGGGATGCATGGCATACTGCACGTAATGCGCCTCGTCAACACCCAGCCCCAGCACATGTGCGAGCCAGAGCCTTGCCAGCGTGGTTGCCGTTATCAGAATGATAAGATAACGGACGTACTTTCTATCTTCCATGGTTCAGTCTCAACTTCAAAACCTTACCGAGGTATTTCAGAAGTGTCCTGCCGCCCAGCTTGGAGACCCCTGCCTTGCGTTCGTAGAATTCAATGGGGACTTCGGCAATTCTTGCATTTTTCTTCTTGAGATAGAACAGCACTTCCGTGACGATAAAAGGGTCTTCGGCCGAAAGACTGTCAACGATCTGCTCCATGATTTTCCTTCTGAACAACCTGAATCCTGACGTCGGATCTGCAACATTGATGCCGAGAATCAGTCTGATATACATCCTCGCACAGTTACTTATTACGCGGCGCAAGGGTCCCCTGTTTACGTCACGTCCGCCTTTTATGTATCTTGAACCTATTACCACATCACAATCTTCCAGTTTCTCCATCATTTCGGTGATGAAACGGGGATGGTGTGAAAAATCTCCGTCCATCTCGCCTATGACTTCGGAGCCGGTCTCAAGTGCCTGCCTGAAACCGAAGATGCCTGCGAGTCCGCGTCCCTTCTTTGCTTCCCTGATAAACACGGATACCGCGGGATTGTCCGCGAAGGCCTCTCTCGCGATATTCCCTGTTCCGTCCGGAGAGTTGTCGTCAATCACAAGCACTTTCATTTCAAATGGGAGTTTGAGAAGTTCCCGGGCAAGAGGAACTATGTTGTCTTTTTCATTATATGTGGGAATAACCACCGCAGCGGATTTTTTCTGCTCGTTCATAGTGATTTTTTTATCGCGGAAAGGACGGCTTCAGGGGTGATTGTTTCCATGCAGAACGGGTTTCTGTCACATTCTCTCCTGTAACAGCACCGGCATTCAAGAGGCGTGACGAGTTTTGTCATCCTGCCGTAGGTTTCTATCTCATCCGGCGATGTCGGCCCGAAAAGCGCGACAACCTGTTTTTTGAGGCCTGTCGCCGCGTGCAGGGCAAGTGTATCCGAGGTCAGGACTGCACTGCAGAGGTCAAGCAAAGCAAAGAAGTCCGCAACGGTGTTGTCCCAACCCGCATTGATCAGGGAAACGACACTTTTTGCTTCCAGCCTCTGCATGATCTCTTTCTCCTCTCTGCCGCCGAATATGACTATGGAATATCTTTCATTTTTCAGGAGAGAGAAAAGCTTGAGAAAGTTCTCTTCCGGCCATCTCTTGGTAGGCCATCTTGAACCGCTGCCCGTATTGATTCCGATTAAGGTTTTCCCGCGCAGTTTGTGTTGCCTGGCAAATGCTTCTGCTTTCTCTGCAGGGCCTTTCTGCAATGGAACGATTATCTCCCCGAAGTCTTCCAGTTCAAGAATCTCCGAAATTATGCGCTGGTAGGTCTTCCTGTTTTTCCTCTTAGCTTCATCATCGTGGCTCATCGCGAACCATTCTCCGGCAGGTCTGTTTGACCATGACACCGTGCCGTCTTTTTCATACCTGAACCCGTAGAACCTGCCTGTATTGACCGAGCCTGCCGCAGCCAGGCTGTCAGGAGAAAGGTCAAGGTTAATCACTGCATCAAATCTGAAATGTGACAACTTCTGGGACGTCTCGCAACTCTCTGTCCAGATCTCGTCAATATAAGCATTGTTCTCAAGAACCTCTCTGCTTGTTCCCGCGGTGAACCAGACAATTCTGTGTGCGGGGAATTTCTTGCGCAGGGGCTCCAGGATACAGGTGGTTCTCAACACGTCTCCCATGGCGGCTTTCTTGATAACGAGGATTGTGCCCCTGATATGCCTGTAATGTCTACAGCCCGGGCAGAGCTGTTGTTCGGTCTTGTGGTATATGCAGGGACTGTCCGTCTTGAAGAACCTGCAATCCTGCCTTATTTCATTGGCCTTCATTGTCTGTTTCCAAGAGTCTGTCGCCGTGCTGAATTCTGTGCCCCTTCAAAAATTCGGATACAGGCATCCTTTTCTTCCCCTCCATCTGCACTTCTGTTATCTTGAGAACACCTTCTCCGCATGCGACAAGAATAGATTCTCTGTCCACTCCTGCCACTTCCCCCGGCTCCACGTTCTTTATCCCCCATTCCATACCGGGTTTGGAACCGGGGATGGAGTTGAAGATTTTCAGGTACTTGCCGTTGAGGTAGGTATAAGCGCCGGGCCATTCTTTTGTCCCGCGCACGAGGTTGTGAATCTCGGGTGCGGACTTCTCCCATCTTATGAGGCCGTCTTCTTTCACGAGTTTTCTTGCATAGGAAGGAACGCCCTTCTGGGGTACCGGGGCGATTCCTGCCCGGAGCTTTCCGATGCTTTCGGCAAGTATTCCCGGAGAGATTTCGGAGAGTTTTTTCTTCAGGGAAAAGATGTCTTCGCCGTCATCAATAGGAACTTCTTTCTGCGTTATGATATCGCCGGTATCCATCCTGCCCTGCATTCTTATGACAGTGATGCCGGTCTTCTTCTCCCCGTTGATCAGCGCCCACTCCATGGGAGCCGCTCCCCTGTATTCCGGCAGAAGCGAAGGGTGTACGTTTATCGCCGCAAGCGATGCAGTTTCAAGTATTGAGACGGGAAGAATCTTGCCGTAAGAAATGAGGACTATCAGCTCGGGTTTCAGGTTTTTCAGGATTTTCCTGAATTCCCCGCTTGAAGGACATTCGGGCTGGTAGACGGGGATGTCGTTCTTCACCGCCCAGTATTTTACTTCGGTGCAGGCGAGTTTCAACCCTCTTCCTCTGGGCCTGTCGGGAGCCGTGACGACTCCCGCGACGGTGTGTTTTTCCTTCAATTCCTGGAGCGAAGGCGTGCCGAAACAGTCACTTCCAAAGTATATTATTCTCATTTCTGGAATACCAGAGCACCCGCAGAGACTATGCCGGCATCACTGCCGAGCTGTGATTGTATTACTCTGACCTTCTCCGCCAGTTTTGCCATCGCCTGTTCCTTTATCTTTTTTTCAATGGTCTCAAACATAATCTCCACATTCCTGGATATGCCTCCGCCGATAATTATCAGGTCTGGGTTGAGAAGGTTGACCAGCCCTGTGAACAGCGCTCCCAGGCACACCCCGACGTCTATCCATATGTCCGTGGCAACCCTGTCGCCCTGCTTGTATGCTTCGGATATAATTTTTGGGGTGATCTCTTTCGTCTCGCCGTTCACAAGTTCGGTTATCAGTGTCTTCTTGCCGTCCTGTATTGCCTTTACGGCGCGCTCAACAATGTAGTCCCTGCCTACAAATCTCTCTATGCATCCTATATTTCCGCACTTACACCGCGGGCCCCTGTAATCAATGGTTATGTGCCCTATTTCCATCGCGGAATATTTCCCGCCCCGCAGAAGTTTTCCGTCCTTGACGATGCCGCCTCCCAGTCCGGTGCCCAGTGTTATGCATATGATGGTGCTGTAACCTTTCCCGGCCCCGTAAAGGAATTCCCCCCACGTTATGGTATTCACGTCGTTCTCAACCACCACGGGCAGCCTGTATTTCTCCTCAAAAATTTTCTTGATAGGCAGGTTGTCCCAGCCGGGCAGGTTCGGAGCGGAGAAAACAACGCCTTTGTCATCCACAACACCCGGAGTGCCGATTCCGATACCGGCAACCCCACCGCCTGCATCCTCAAGCGCAAATTCAACGGCGGCTTCCATCTGCTTTATGACAACATCCCTGCTTTTCTGCTCCGCAAGCGTTGGGAATTGCTGTTTTTTCAGAATCACCCCGTTCTCGTCGGTTAGGCCTGCCTTTATGAATGTCCCGCCGAGATCTATGCCGACAGCCCTCTTCATTTATCCCGAACTCTCCTTTGATATCCCCTCACAGTGAGGGGTTAGTGATTTTGTATTTCTTATTTCTTTTTCCCAAAGGGCAGTCTGAAGCCCTTCTTCTTACTCTCTTCGCCGGCGGGTTCTTCCGCCTTCTGTGTTTTGGCGGGGGGCGGTGGGACGGGTTTTGGCTGCGGCTTTGGTTTTTCAGGTTCCGGCTGCTCGCTTGCGCCTTTCTTTCCGAACAAACCGCGTTTCGGTTTCTGTTCCGCAGCCGCGGGGACAAGCGCTTCAGGTTTTCCAACTGCAGCCGGCTGTTCAATCATCTGCGGTGCCGCTGCCTGTTTCAACATTTCTTCATATTCCGGGTAAACACCGTACTTCTTCACAAGTTCCATTACCCTGCAGTACTGCTGGAAACTGACGTTTTTGGGCACGGAATGATCCGAGTGGTATATGTATCCGCCGTCTTTTTTTGCGACCTCAAATTTCTTCTTTATCTCTTCCTCTATTTTCGCGGGGTCCTCATCGGCCATCAGCCGCACGTCTATCCCCCCCATAAATGCCATGCTGTCACCGTACTTGTCTTTCAATTTGATGAGGTCCATCCCTGCCTTGACTTCAAGCGGCTGGAGGCAGTCCAGGCCGGTCTCTATCATTACGGGTATCAATTCCGATACGTTTCCGCAACTGTGCAGGATGGTCTTCATTCCTTTTGAATGGAAATATGCGTAAAGGAGGCAGTCTGCGTCATAGTGGGTTTTTTTGTAGGTATCCGGCGAGAAAAGCAGGCCGTTCTTATAGCCCATGTCATTGAAAAGGAATGCGCCGTCAAATCTGAACCCGTTGTTGATCATCAGTTCCGCCATCACTATGATTAGTTCAGCCAGTGTCATAACCATTTCTTTTACCCAGCCCGGATCTTGAACCATGGCCATGAGCAACTCTTCCGAACGCATATATGACTGAAGTGCGTCGTAGCCGCAGGCTGCCGTGAAACATGCAAACTTTTCTTCTTCGCATACGGTTCTGTTTCTTGCAAGGTCGGATGCCCAGTTGACTCTCATGAAATCCGGCGCCAGGCGTTTCTTGATCTCTTTCCAGTCATCCTTTGTTCTTATGGGCCAGTCAATGACTTCCGGGGTTGTTGAGTAATCCCGGTGGTTTTTTCTCTTGCCGCCCTGCGGAGTTGTGGAAATTATGTATTCTTCGCTCCTTTCCAGCACCTTCACGGGAAATCTTGGCGTTAAATCCGCACCGAAGTATTGAAATTCGTAGCCAAAGTATTCCTCCGGAGTCATGTCTTCAGGCATTCCCTCTTTGTGCCATCTCTGTACGGTGGCGGTCCAGGGACTGTCCTGTATGGGAACCCTGTCGGGTATCTGGTGGTTAAGGACTCTCAAGACTCTTTCTTT
>CAYQXZ010000092.1:0-7207 GCA_964421645.1 uncultured bacterium | reverse complement strand
CTCAATGAATTCCTTGAGGGCAGGCTGGTAGCCGCTGACAATTTCTTCAGCCCTCAGCCCGTTCTGGAATTGCAGGCGGATGATGTCCGTCCCGTTTACCTTGTCAAACATTCCCAGCATCTTTTTCTTCTCTTGTTTCTGAATGGCAGGCAGGTGTTCGGAAATGCTGAAACTTAGTTTACCGGGATACTCCGTCATCAGGGCGTCTATTATGTTGTAACTTGTGACAACTGGCAGAAATTTCTTCCTGTCCGTGATGATGATCCGGAATCCGTTGCACTGCGGCGTTTTTTCTTTTTCCCTTGCATTAAAGAACATTCCGTAGAAGGGTTTGAAGTAAAACGGCTGGAAAAAGACACCGGGCAGGTTCTTTGAATTCATCACGGCAGTGAACTTCTCCGCATCCATCCATGGTGCTCCCACGATCTTAAACGGCAGGGTGTATCCTACCCCGATGCTTACCGTGGAGAGTTCTCCGATTATTCCGGTTACCGGGTAATAAAGCGGGCTATCCGGTTCGGGAATATGAGGAGAGGTGGGTACCCAGGCAAGCCCGGTATCTTCCCAGTACATGTCGCGTCTCCATCCTTCCATTCTTATCACGGTCAGGTTGCAGTTAATCTGCATTTCGGTATTGAAGAATTGAGCGATCTCGCCGATTGTCATGCCGTGTACGTAAGCGACAGGTCCGATACCCACGACGGATTGGAATTTCATGTCAAGCACGGGTCCGTCAACTATCAGTCCGCCCATGGGATTGGGCCTGTCAAGCACGACGAAGGGGACATTGTATCTTGCCGCCGCAGACATGCAGTGTTTCATCGTGGAGATATAGGTGTAGGAACGCGAGCCGATGTCCTGAATGTCAAAAAGAAGGATGTCAATCCCGTTCAGCATTTTTGCGGTTGGTTCACTTGCTCCAACGCTGATAACTTTTACTCCTGTTTTCGGGTCTGTTTCGTCTTCCGTATATCCCATCACCCCGCCGCGTATGCCGTGTTCGGGTGCAAAAAGGGCGGCCAGCCTGACGTCCGGCATGCCGTATATGATGTCTGCCGTGGAACGCAGTCTGCCGTCAACGCCGGTCGCGTTGGTAATGAGCCCCACGCTTTTGCCTTTCAGCATGTCCGCGTGTTTCTCCACGAGAACGTCTATGCCCAGTTTCACTGCCGGACCGGCAATGTCCCGTCCTTCCACTACGGTCACCGACAGAATGAAAGCGCCTGTCAGCGCCAACAAAAGATTTATCTTTTCCATTTATCGCAGAACCCCCTGTTTTTCTTTTTCCGTGAGAATCCGGTATCCTCCGGGTTTCAGGTATCCCAGGAGGATACCGCCTACACGGATTCTTTTCAACTCAATAATCCTGTAGCCGAGGGACTCAAACATCCTGCGCACCTCGCGTTTCTTCCCCTCTTTCATAACTACCGACACCACGCTTCTGCCCTGCAATATCTTCAAGAGTTTCACGGAAGCCGCCTGAAGAATCTCCCCCTCGTCGGTTATACCCGCCTTGAGGGTTCTTGCATCGCGGTTGTCAAAGGCGGGCGATACCGTGACGACATATTCCTTCTCCACCTGGTACCGCGGGTGTGTCAGGCGGTTGGCGAATTCCCCGTCGTTGGTGAGGATGAGCAGACCCGAACTGTTTTTATCAAGGCGTCCCACGGGGAAAAGCCGGCCGCAGGATTCGGGTATGAGCTCGGTGACCTTCTTTTCGGCGAACCTGTCTTTGACCGTGCAGGTGTAACCGGCGGGTTTGTTAAGGGCGACGTAGACGTGTTTCTCCGGTGAGACGGCTTTGCCGTAGACCTTCACGCAGTCGCCGGGATTAACCTCAACAAAAGGTTTGACAACCTTCGTTGCATTGATCTGCACCGCGCCCTTCTTTATGAGTTCATCGGCCTTGCGGCGCGACGCCACGCCGCAGCGCGCCAGGTATACGTTGAGTTTCACCCCAGTATTTTAGCATACTCCCGCATGCCCGCAAACGACGGAACCCGGCGAGCCTACCCGGATTTTCACGGAGTTTTCTTGTCAAGGTTCAACTGTCCGAAACGGCCTGCCCCGGGATACGTCTCAAGCTGGAGCGTCGGCGACCAGCAGTCCTGTTCATTGCCGCCCTGGAAGTTATGAAGGAACTGTACCCGTATTTGAGCAGGCGCTCCGGTTCTTCCCGTATCTTTCCATGGGATGCTTATCCTTACGGTCCAGGAACCTCCGCCGGAAACAGAACCGGCTTTTATGCCGGCCGGAGCCGGGGCTCCGTCCCCGCCAACCCACTGCGAACCTATCTTTCCGGCAGGCGAAACGCTTATATCCATGTATCCCCTGGTGCGCGGCTCGCCAAGAATCTGGATGACGAAACTATCGCCCTCCATGACGGTATCCTTTCTCTTCATGATGTTTTTTTGTATGTCTTCCGGAGTTATCTTGTTAAACTGTGCCTCAACATAGAGATTCTCCGCGTCATATGCAGTTTTCACCGTGCCTTTATGCCACGGCTCCAGGCCGTCAAAGTGCAGTACGGGCAGGGTTTCCGATTCTGCAAAAACCGACGCGTCCGGCACTCCTTCCGCAAGTACGGCACTTTCTTTCATGACGCATTTTGCCTTCGGGATTTCAGTCCGCCACCTGTGAAAAGCCTCGGTGCGCGCGATAAACGGTCCGTAAACCTCCCTGTCAAACCAGTCAATCCTTTCCCTGTAGATGGTATTTTCAGGTGCTTTTGCACGGGCTTCGGTCAGAAATTTCTTCAGAGATTCCGCAACTTCAAGCGGGTAATTATCCATGAAAACGGTCATGGTTGGGACGACGTAGGTGCCGGCGGACCTCTGCCAGCGGACCTTTTCCCACCTGTCTTCAAGCAGGCGGAAAAACGCAAGCATCTCACCTGATGCCGGCCCGAAGAGATCCCTGCAAAAATCTTCCCTTGCCTTGTCAACGTCCATGTCCGGATCCCAGAGCAGTCTATGCATGATCCATCCCATGTATATGGTCTGGTTGTATCCTGTGACTTCGTACCAGGCCATTCCATTGCAGAAAACGCCGAGAGAACGGGTCTTGAGGAATTTTGTGAATTCCGCCAGAACGTGCGGGTGTTCTACCGAGGCTTTCAGGTATCCAGGCGATAGGAAATAGTTCCAGACGATAATTCGTGAAGGATCATTTTTCAGGAGTCTCAGCCAGTTGTTTATCAGGTCTTCGTTCTCCTTGAAAAACTGAGGTTGTGCCATGCGGTCAGTTTCTGTAGGATAGAGGCACGGGGTGATGCACAGGTTGTCGGGAATATCTACAACTGATTCGTCCGGAGGCATGAGGTAGCTCTGGTAGGTCAGGACCCACAACTTCAGTTCCGGGTCTATCTTCTTCATCTCCCGCGCAAGTTTTGCCGCAAAGGAAAAAATGTAGTTGGAGCATCTGCCGGCGCGGTTTTTCTCCGGCTGGTACATCTTGCTGCATTCCGGGCACGAACACTTGGTCCACGTGTCGTTGGGCCCGAAGGGGATGTTCTTGCCCTGCGGATGTGCCGCTGCGCCTCTCCACGCAGAGGCGTCGCCCTTTTCAACGTAGGCACGGATATTATCCAGGTGCTGCTGCAGAACACCCGGCTGGCTGTAGCACAGGTAGGGACGGGGCGCGTTTAGCGATGAGTTTCCCTTGGCGTCCACGCCGAAATACTCCGGGTGGCTCTTACCGTAAAGATCTTTCCATGTGTTTGTAGTGTGGTTGGCGACCAGCCCCTGCGTCATTCCGTACTTCAGGACAGGGTGCCATTCCTTCGCTCCCCAGCCGCCGATTCCGCCCATACGAACAGGGAAATAAGGAGATTTCGCAATATTTACCGGCAGGTCGGCATGAATATTCTTTGTTTCCGGGATGACTGTGCCGATTTTTCCGGGGAAGTACCATCTTATGCCGCAGAAAGTTTCCAGGAACGTATAGACGCCGAAAAGCGTTCCCCTGTCATACCCTTCGGAGTCAACCTGTCCGGCAATGACAATGCCTTCCGGGACACTCCTTATAATAAATCCTTCGGACGGCAATTTCCGGGTATCTATGCCGTGTTTCTTTGCAAGGGCGGTGTTCCCGACTGCGATAACAGGTTTGCCGGCAGGAGCCTGGTTCTCCGTAAAAACCGGCAGTTCGGCGCCCGTGCAGGATTTCACATTCTCTTTCAGAAAATCAGCCGCATACGAGATGGACAGCGTGTCTTTGCCCCACGGAACGAAAGGAGGAAGTTTTGCATCCCCCTCCTGGATCACGATGACAGCTGACGGCTTCCCGTTATCAACGATGCGAAGTGTTCCTTTTTCTGCGGTAAAACCGGCACATGCGGCAATGAACATTACAGCGACAAACAAAACTGCTGTTTTTTTCATTTGAACCCCCGTTCGGCAACCAGAACTTCTTCAATCTTGATTTCGGGAGGAGACGCAAAAGTCCGTCGCAGTGATTCAACGTCCTGCGGCGTCCCCCCGTTGGTATGAATCAGCATGCAGTCAAGCCTGTACTCGTTTCCTTTGGATATTTCCTTGTCAACCAGGTAATTTATGTCGGAGGCATTCCAGTTGATGAAACTTCTTGAGAGTGTGCCCTGCAATACCTGGACACCGTCCTGTTCGTCCGGTACCGGCAGTTTTCTTGTGATGCCCTTTGTCCGACGAAGAAGGATCCCCAGAACAGATCCGTCTTCCAGCGGTCCCGCAAGCCATCCTCCGCAGTTTTTTTCTATTATCTCGGAGCCTTTCGCAGGGCTGATTCTTCCCAGCGTGTCAACATACCATCCGGTCTTGTCCCTGAACGTCCCGGGATCCAGCGCGGCAAGTGTGTACCCGGTGAGAACTCCAAGGTCGCCCCGGGGTTCAAACCGGTATGTCTCGTTAAAGTGGTGGGTGATTGAGGCGAAGACACGGTTGCCGCTTTCCGGATTCCGGCTATATACCGTGTAGCGTCCCTGCGTGGTTATGTCCGGCTCACGGAAGATGCCGAAGTAGTCCTTGAACGGTTCGTACCCATGCCGTAACACTACAGATTTCCTGACCGGCCCGTCGGAGATTACCTCCATAACAGGTTCTTTCAGCTTCACCTCAACACGGGACATCGCGCCCCTGAAGAAGCTGGCGCCGGACTGGGAACGGGCTCTGCCGGGCGCCAGGGGAAATATCCACTGATGTCCGGTATTGACGCAGAATACGTTCTTGTTGTTGACGATAAACGAACCTTCGTTTCCGCTCACACGCAAACGGAAGTTCTTATCAGGTGAATTTTCTGCGGGTTTATCCAGAAACCGGAGGTTGAACAACTTCTCTTCTCCGGGAGCAAGATCGGCCTGCCATGCAATCTCATCCTCCTCCGAGAGCACCCCGTTTTTGTCAATGTCGTCCCACTGTACCGGGATATCGCCGTCCAGCCTGACTCCCTTGATATCACATCCCTGAAGGCGGGAAGCAAACCTGTCCGCCGGAATTACCACCGGCTCCGCGGTTCTGGAATTTTGCTTATCCCGGTTGACGACTTTTACCCGGATTTCCGCAACTGCGCCCGGCGCAAGATTTCCTGTTTCCACCTTTTCCGCAGTATTCACTTCCGGCACCGGCGGTTCATCAACGAACTTCGGGCCGACGGTGAACTTTCCGGGCGCCAGGTCCATTTTGACAAGTTTTTCATGAGCGGCTGCGATCTTCCCGACCTGTGCTGACGGGCCGATAAAAACCGTAAGGGAAGACTCCGGTTTTATGGCAACTTCCAGTATTCCCGGGTCCGTCATCCTGATACTGCGGCAGGCCTCCATGTCCATCGCTATCGCTTGAGAACGGCTCTTTATCCCGGGCACTTCCAACCGGACAGGCCCTGCGGATTTGCCCTGGTTAACCAGGAAAATCATTTTCGCCCCGGTCTGCGTGTCGGTCTTGACAGCCGCTTCAACGTCAACGGCCGGTATGCCGTCTTTTATTACCAGGGCGGGCTTCTTTATGCCGGCTTTCTCTGCAATATATGTAATGATGTTCCGGTAGTCCGCCCGTTTTTCCGGCGAGTCAAGATTATACCAGCCGTGTTGCATGCCTTCGCTGTAACGTGTCTCTCCCATCTCCACAAGAGCTTCCCACGGATATGTTGCGTATATGTCAAAACCCGGACGGTTGCCGAACCAGACCGTACGGTCGGTTTCAACCGCGGCGGTTTGCCCGTTATATTGTGCGAGAGCTTTGCCGGCGAGTATCCTGCCTGTAACAACGTCATGGTAGGTCCTGACAGACCCCGAAGGCACAATCCCGGGGGAAACACTTAAAATGTTTACACTGTCGGGGTTGAGTTTTTCCTGCTGAAAACCGCTTGTTGACAGAGGCGGCACCTGGTATTTTTCAGCACTGTCTTTTACGGACAGCCACGTATCGTCCAGTTCTTCCCTCCTGTCCAGGACTGACGGCCAGAAAGGCGTTTTATATTTTCTTTCAGGGGATATGCCGAAATATTTTTCCAGCATCCCTGTCTTCTGCCCCTCAAGATCAAGGAAGAGACTGTCGGCGTCGGCGAAAACATATCCTCCCTTTTCTATAAAATCAGAAATCTCATTTATTACTTTTTTGCTGGTTCGTTCCGCCCCGAAGACATAAAGGAGTTTATAGCCCTTGAGTTTTCCCGTCTCAACTTCTTCGTCCTGCAGCACCGTGAAAGGGTACTGCGCCTCAATCAGCGCCTGGGGCCCCCACCCGAAGTCTGCCTTGTTGTAACGCCACTGCTTGTAGAAATATGCAGCATATCCCGGAAAGAGCACCGCTATCTCCGGCTTTGCCACTTCGGCGTTTTTGAGAAAATCCCAGTGAGCGCTGAAAAAATTGTGCCAGTAGGAGAATTTTCTGGTCATTACGGGCAGATGGTTGTACACCGGCAGGCTGTAGAGATAGAAAATCAGCCCGTGCAGTTCATGCCCCATTTTCCTTGCTATGGCAAGGTCGTACTGGGCTTCATCGCTCACCTGTACGCCGGGCCCATCCTGGTAACCGGACCAGAACCAGGACATATCCCAGATTCCTCTGCCGTACTCTCTGCTCATGCGATCGTCCCATGCCGAGGCAATCTTTGCGATGGGAAATCTTGAGTGGCAGAATTCATTCATGATTACAGGGCTCACCTGTGCGGCGTAATAGGGAGATATCCCTGACCATGCGCCGCCCCCGGGCCAGTACATGCGGGAATGGTAGAA
>CAYQXZ010000091.1:4779-7259 GCA_964421645.1 uncultured bacterium | reverse complement strand
TCGCCGGGGCGGCCAAGTGTCCCGTCTGAAGAAAGCCTGCCGGCGGTGCACCCGTATCCAAACTCCATTGAAAAAATTTCCCCAAAAGGGTATAGTGAAAGGAATAAGCGAAATTCTGTAAGCCAAAGCAGATCACCCCTCATTTTGCGGGCGTATCAAAGGAGAATTCGGGGCAAGTGGAAAAGAAACTTGAGTGCGTGAGAAAGAGGGACGGCAGGACCGTTCCCTTTGACAGGCAGAAGATAGCGGATGCCATCTTCAAGGCGGCGCAGAGCGTAGGCGGGCAGGACAGGTATCTCGCCGACGATCTTGCCGAGGTAGTCAGGATGTATCTCATCAGGGAATATAAAGGCGACGTTCCGTCGGTTGAGGAGATCCAGGATGTCGTTGAAAGGATTCTGATAAAAACAGGGCATGCAAGGACTGCGAAGGCATATATCCTTTACAGGCAGAAGAGGGCCAGGGCGAGAAAGATAAGAGAAGGATTTATCCCGGAGGACCTGTCCGAAAGGGAGCAGGAAAGGGCAAGATCCGGAAGGGAGGTAAACCTTCCGGTCAGAAGAAGCGATGACAATGTGAGCCTCTGGGACAAAAACAGGATTGTCGCGGCCCTCGTCAGGGAAACAGGATTGTCTGAAAATGTCGGCGAACTGATAGTCATGGAGGTTGAGGAGGAGATTATTGCATCCAAGGTGAGAAAATTGTCCTCCGTCCTGATAAGGGAGCTGGTCAACGCAAAACTGATACAGTACGGCTTTGAGGAAGAAAGGAGCCGTCATGCAAGGCTGGGGCTGCCTTTCTATGACGTCAAGACCTTTTTTGAGAGTTTCGGAGGATCACCGGATGAGCTGTCTATGGAGTTCGGAAGGGCTGTGAAAAGAGAATTCGCAATGAACTCCGTCCTGCCGGACGCTGCGGTTGAGAAACACCTGCGCGGCGAACTTATCATCCGCAACAGGGAGGGAATAGACAGGTGTTATTGCGCCGTTGTCCCCGTTTTGGCGGCACCTTCCGGGGAAATAGTTGATGAAATAAGGAGGCTTCTGAAAGTCCTGGAGCCATTCACGGAGAAAGATCTCGTACTGTCTCTCCCCGAAAACGTTCCGCTTCACGCTATTGAAAAGGCGGAATTTTCATTCTCAAGGCCTTTCATGATGGAGTCCCCGCTTTCGTCGGTAAAGGAAGAACTTATTCTGAACGCCGCAACAGGGAAGATCCCGGCCTCCTTCAGGATTGACAGCCGGAAAGAAATGGAAAGATATGCCGCAGTCTCCGGCAACCTGTCCGCTGGAGGCACTGTCACCGTTTCACCGTGCAGGCCCGGCGGGGGCATTTTCGTGCTGAACCGCATTTCCGTGAATCTCGCCATGGCAGGAGTCTACGCCGAACAGTCGGAAATGCCTCTCAAGGATTATATAAGAACCTTCATTCCATTGTGCTCGGAGACGATGAAAAGGCAGTTTTCTTTCCTCTCCGGCAGCCGCGCGGGCAGTGAATTTCTCAAGGTTTTCGGGAAGGCGGAAATAACCGTGGAAGCGGAATTCAGGGATGCGTTTCGGGAAGGAACGGATTTCGTAACGGACGAGGGATTCATAAGCGAACTGCTG
The DNA here is from genome assembly GCA_964421645.1 of uncultured bacterium. GTDB lineage: Bacteria > Ratteibacteria > UBA8468 > B48-G9 > JAFGKM01 > JAFGKM01. The sequence goes on along the minus strand of CAYQXZ010000091.1, from coordinate 5,652 downwards.
GGCAACTCCCTTTCTTTTGTGACAGGAATCCCGGCAGAGACTGCATCCAGGGACAGGCTTTTCCAATGGATGTATGCCATCCTTGAACAGTCCCGGGCAAAGGGGCGCGGGATAACCGTGAGGATTGCCAGTGTATAGGATTGCCTTGTTCGGATACTCGGGGTCGGGAAAGACTTTCCTCTTCAGGGCGATTACCGGAAAGCAGGACGACGTTTATGATCCCTTCAAGCCAAACGTGGGAGTTGGAATATATAAAGATAGGAATCTTTCCGTAATTACAGAAACACATAAAGCCAGAAAGGTGGTATATCCCGAATTTGAGTTCTATGACTTCAAGGGATTTCCCGCAGGGACGGGTTTTCCCGACAACTATTTTAGAAATTTTGCCGGTTTTGACCTGACGGCCTGCGTTGTAAACAACTTTGCTGACACCGCGCGTGCGGACGAAGAAGCATCTTCTCTTCTGATGGAACTTGTATTTTACGATGCGGAAAGAGCGGGCAGGATACTGCAGTCCAGGCAGGAGGGAGCCGCTGAAGGCCCCTCAACCGCGCAGGCGGAGGTTATCAAGAAAGGCCTCAAACTGCTGGAAAAGGAAAAGCCTCTCAATCAGCTGGGTGAAGATGAAAGAAAGATGCTGCTGGGGATGGAACTCTTGACTGTCGGCCCGGTGATTTTCTGTTTTAACGGGGACAGGGCACAGCCCTCTCTGGAGAGCCCCTGGTGCATTTACCGCAACACCGGCCGGGAGGATGACCCGGAGTCCCTGTACCGGCTGATAATAAGGCAGTTGTCGCTCATGACTTTTTATACGGTCAAGGGAGACATCGCCCGCGGATGGCTCATTCCTTCACTCTATACGGCAAGACAGGC
>CAYQXZ010000091.1:0-4679 GCA_964421645.1 uncultured bacterium | reverse complement strand
AGGATGCCGGCATAACCAACCACTTTTGCGTAATCTCCGGATGTCTCGCCGCTTGTTGCATACTTGATTAGTTCGGCTCTTTCCGCACCCAGGTTCTTTGCCGCAATAATGGATACGATGACGGGTCCGTAGCCGCACATGGTGATTTCCCTTTCGTATATTCTTTGAGCCAGCAGGTCTTCGTCCAGAGCCATTATGGCCTCTATGGCATAGTTATCCTTCTCCTGCGCCGCGGCATTCTCTTCGTAGTGGGTCATGTCCGAACTGGCAACAAGCAGTACCTTGTTCTCCCTCTTTTCCGAATGCAGTACGTTCGCAATTGCCTCGCCGATGTCGTTCCATGCCGGATCGTCCACATAACCGGAGAGTGCGATCGGCACGATCCGCACGTCTTTTCTCAAGAACTGCAGAAAAGGAAGCTGCACTTCCAGTGAATGCTCCTTTGCGTGGGCGACCTCGTCTTCATGCAGATACCGGCTTGCTTCCACAAGCATCTTCGCCAGGTTCCTGTCCACCTCTGTCTCACCAAGAGGGGTAAGCCATGAATCATGACCTGCCACGGAGTATGGTTCTCCGTATCCCGTATGGTTGGGTCCCATCATGATTACTGTCTCCGGGATGACCGTCCTGCTGAATACCGCACCTGCCGTCGCGCCTGAATAGACATATCCCGCGTGAGGGCTGACCAGCGCCTTGCACGGCTGTTTGTCTGCGTTCCTGTCAACGAATTTCTCCAGGATCCTCTGAATTCTGTCCTTCCCTTCAGGATAAAAATAGCCGGCGACTGCTGGTTCTCTGATTTTTTTCATAAGGCGGCCCTCCTATTACATAAGAGCTGTATCTTCGGTGTCCTTGTATATGCTCTTTATCTTCTTTATAGCATCCGCTTCGTTTATGAATGCTTCCACCATCATGGGGTCAAATATCGTGCCTGATTCCTTCTTCAGAAAAGCAAAGCTTTCGTCAAATTCTACCGCTTCCTTGTAAACCCTTTTTGATGACATGGCATCAAAGATGTCAGCAATAGCCGCAATCCTTCCGTACAGGGGGATACTGTTGCCTTTCAGGTGATAAGGATAACCCGAACCGTTATACTTTTCATGATGGTACAGGGCGATTATCTCCGAAACCTTCAGAATAAGGGAGTTTGAACCTTCAAGCATCCTGGCGCCTATTACGGGATGTTGTTCAACAACCTTCCTTTCTTCCGGCGTGAGTTTTCCGGGTTTCAGAAGAATACTGTCGGGTATGGCGATCTTGCCTATGTCATGCAGGGGCATTGCGCTCTTTATCAGCTCAACCTCCTTGGACCCTAACCCTATTCTTTCCGCGATGACTCCCGAGTATTCGCTGACCCTATGGATGTGCATCCCCGTTTCCCTGTCACGATATTCAATTGCCACGGAAAGACGAAAGATGCTCTCAAGCTGCGTTTCTTTAAGCGCTATGTTCAGCCTTGCGTTCTGTATCGCTATCATTGACTGGAGAGAAAGGGATTCCATGATCGGCACGTCTTCGCGCACGAAAACGGACGTCTTTGAAAACGGGGCGGGATTCTTGTTGATAAAGAGACCCAGGATTGTGAAGGATGCGTGGGAAATGACCGGCAGCAACATCAGGTTTCTTATGCCCTGTCCCCATTCGTTTTTTCCAGGCAGTTTGTTTATTATTATAGGATCTTTCTTCCTGAAAGCCGCGTTGACCACCTTTTTCATATCAATTCCCGACATCAACTCTCCGTGACTGGCTATGATCTGGTACTTTTCCGGAGTCGGCAGCATTATGAAAGCGCCTGCCTCAATTCCGAAGGAAGCCATAAGAGTTCCTATGGTAATGTCAGGGGTCTGCTTTATCAGTTCTGTCCCTTCAAAGCCGGGAAAAGTGATCCCGTCAGTGATGCCCGGCAGGTCGGCGGGATTCAGTATGCTGGTAATCTCCTTCTCTACGTCCTGCATGACTCTTATTGAGCGTTCTTTCTTCAGCAGTTTCTGGACAGCGTTCACCAGGGAGTATACGAGCGAAGCGAAATAGAGAGAGAAAGAGAGTACGAAGAAGGGAATGACGTCAAGGAACAAACCGGTTTTCCGCATTGCATGGAGCGAAAACAGTGTCAGGAAGCCGGAGAATCCCGCAAACAGTACGGTATTTGCAAACATGTTCAGGGAGAAAACGACGAATCCCATGAGAATCCCGGTCAGGAGGACAAAAAGCGAGATGACTGAACGGTCCAGGCGGTAAATGTATCTTCCGGAAAGAGCGTCATGCAGGATGCTGGTTTGCAGGAGTACCCCGAATTCAGTTCCCCATGGTGTCGGAATGAGATCCGAATTCTTGGCTCCGACCATGGTCTGTCCAATGAGAACAGCCTTGTTTTTGAACTTCCCGGCAGGATAAGTCCCTGTTATAACATCCTCAAAAGCGACAAAATATTTTTCAACCGCTTCCCGGGAAAGGAATTTTATGTAAAGGTCTCCGTCTCTTGTGACCGGAACCGTCCCGGGAGGAACGGTAAATCCCGGATATGCAATTCGTATTCTGTCCTGTTTATTGTAAATCCTGGCCATTTCAAGAGATATCTGGGGGTATGTCCTGCCTCCGACCTTGAGCAGTGCGGGCGCTTTCCTGACAACCTGGTCCCTGTCAGGAATAGTATTGATGTGGCCGAGAGAAGCGGCGGCCCTGTTGAAGTCTTCCGCGCTCCCTCGTATCTCCGGGGAAACATAGTACATCCCGTCCTTTTCTTCAAGCCGGGTGGGCGAAAAAACGGGAAGGACTGTTTTTGTGCCCTCGTGCAGAATTCTAATGAACGGCTCATCGGTCTTTCTGTCTGCTATCTGCGGGAAGAAGATATCAAATCCCGCCACGGACGCGCCTTCGGTTTTCAATGTCTTGAGCAGATCGGTATAGAACTTGCGGGAAAAGGGCTCTCCGACCTTCTTCTCAAAATCCTGGGTCACTCCGACAATCACGAGCGGTTCGGGAGTCTCTTCGGGAACGTATGAATGACACAATCGCCAGTCATAAAAAGTCAGCTCGGCTTTTTCCAGAGACTTATGTGAAAAGAGAAGGAGGACAAATAGTGAAATGAGAATCGCTACGGATAACTTCAGTGCAATGAGAAATTTCATTCGTTTTCGGAACTGCGCTTCAACTCTCCCTGTCCGGCTATCAATTATTTGTGGTACTTCTTGGGTTTTCTCGGGACTATCTTGCCGATATCTATCTCCGACGAATCAAAAACCTGCTGCAGTACCGCAACGCTGGTTTTCATGGTTGGAATTACCGCTATCTCGGTGGCGTCCCTGCTTCTGTCTTCCACGTATACGGTGCCCTCAAGCACATTGACGTCGGTTGTGCAGGTATTGTTGGTTGCCAGCATATCCTTGACCGTAAATTTTGTGCCTTCCACGCCGGCTATGACAGCAGGTGTTATGACCTCAAACTTTGAATTCCCGTTGTGATCTACGGTAATCGTTCCTGCAGTTCCCTGCGGGATGTATATGATACTGTATATGTGGTCCGAATTGTCCACGAAGGAGGAGACCAGGCCCACCTTGCCGGATTCAACCTTGGCCGTGGTTCCATCGGAAAACGTAAGTTGTCCGCCGGTGTCCCGCTCCACTGGACCGGCTTGTTTCTTCCGATGTCAACCGCGTAGGAAAGATAGGCGGCAACCGTCTTGTTCTTCCTGTGGTGCCTCGGGCAGGCAAGAAAGACGTTGTTGGCCTTTTCCGAAGCGATAAACCTTCCTATGTAGTATTTTTCGTAGCTGTTGGTGTCTACGGTTCTGTCCGCGGGACACTTGAATACCTTTTCATTTGTAACATACTGCGGATACAGGTCAGAGAGATTTGTCGGAGTTGTCTTGTAGTCGGCCTGGAAGTTTTTAACCGCCTGCGCGATGGTTTTCATGTTGTTCACGCAGCCGACCGTTTTTGCAAACTCTCTTGAATTTATGGCAAGCCCGACAAAAAGAGTGAGCAGAGTAATGGCTATGAAGCAGAATATGATAATCTCTATCAAACTGAAACCTCTTTTCGCGTTCATTTTCTTCTCCATTGCCCTCAATTATTGCCGAATACTTCAAGCGGCTAAGGACTATGACTTATCTCTTTCCCTTTCCTGTGCAAGGGTCAGGTAAACAATCTTATTCTCCAGGTCTTTTAATGCAAGGTTCAGGCTCATGTCCTTTACCTCGGTATTCTTCCACCTTTCAATGACTTTTAATGCGCTCTCTCCTACCTCGTTATGCTGGGCGGAGAGTTTTTCAATCTCCTCCAGCATCGGTTTCAGGGCGTCCCCTTTTCTCAATGTGAATGCCGGTCTTTTCCCTTCCTGGAGGTCCTTCAGGATATTTCTTATCCTGTAGGCAGGACCGGCAACCCTGTGGGAAAGCATCATCATTCCCAGGGTGGCAAGAAGCGCAAGAAGCAGAATAAGAACAAAGTTCACCGATATAAATTTATGCAGAGAGGCGGTATAGACCTGCTGTAATTCCCCGGTTTTCAATACCCTTTCGGATACATCCGTCCAGATAGTATAAAAGGTGGTGATACTTACAATCGCACATGCTACGGCAAGAGATACCAGCGCATACACAACAAACCTTAACTGGATCTCGCTGTCAATCCACAACTTCAACCTGCCCGCAAGTTTCATGATGATATTATACTATACCT
>CAYQXZ010000090.1:3793-7287 GCA_964421645.1 uncultured bacterium | reverse complement strand
GACGAGGCGATCGCGGAATACAAGAAGGTTGCGCTGATTGAAGGCGCCCATCCGGACCATGTTTCCGGCGCACAGGTCTACACGGGACGCTGCCTTGCCGCACAGCAGAAGTACCCTGAAGCAATAGAAGAATACAGGAAGGTTGCGGGAATCAAGGGAGCGCCTCCGACGCTCCTTTCGGACGCACAGTTCAACGTTGGATACGTTTTCTACCTGCAGAAGAAGTATGATGAAGCGATCCCTGAATTTGAGAAGGTGGCAACTATTGAAAACGCGTTGCCGGACCATGTGTCAAACGCATTCCTCAATGCGGGATATTCCTACTATAACCAGAAGAAACACGAAGAAGCCCTCGGGGAATTCAAAAAGGTGGTTTCCCTGGAAAAAGCGCATCCCCAGCACCGGTCCGCGGCGCAGCTTTACACCGGTATGGCGCTTGCCGGCCTGAACAGAACCGACAAGGCAATAGAGGCATTCAAGAAGGTTTTAACCATGGAAGCCGCACCACAGAATCACATAAATCTGGCCCAGCAGCAGGTAGAAAAGCTTTCCGCCAAATAAAAATATTGCCGTCATTCCGCGGCTGTCTCCGGTTTTGTCTCCAACCTGTCCTGCCAGATAATGTTTTACACAATATCATGGGAAAAGATAATGCGGTTAACATGAAGGTAAACCCGACCGTCTGTTCAGATCCTTCATTTGACGTATCGATCAGGCAAAATGTCGTGATGCATCTTCGCGACGGAGTGCGCCTTGCCGCGGATATATACCTTCCTGCAGCAGGCGGCAGGCCTGCAGCTGAACGTTTACCTGCAATACTTGTACGTACGCCTTACAATAAAACCAATCTGTCAGATTTCCGGTATTTTGCGGAACGCGGATATGTTGTCGTTATCCAGGACGTCAGGGGCCGTTATGCCTCGGAAGGAACTTTTTATCCCTTCGTTAATGAAGGCAACGACGGTTACGATACCATTGAATGGATCACGTCACAGGCGTGGTGCAACGGGAAGGTGGGAACAACCGGTTCTTCATACGCGGCCGCGGCACAAAGCGCTGCGGCAAGCCTCAACCCGCCGGGACTTTCCGCCATGGTTGTCACATTCGGACCTTCAAGTTACTTTCACTGCGCAATGCGCCACAACGGCGCATTTGAAATGTTATTCGTTGTGTACGCGTTCAACATGGCGGCAACAAGCCGCGAGGCCGCCGCCGACCCGCACATCAAGACAGAGCTGGAGAAAGCTCTTGAGAACATCTGGCACTGGGTGAAGCTCTATCCCATACGGAAAGGAGAGACCCCGCTTGCCCTTGTTCCTTCGTATGAACAGTGGCTCATAGACGTCTCCACAAGTTCCACGTATGATGATTACTGGCGCCGTCCGGGTTACGGTCCGCGCCCGTTCTATGATATCCACGCTGACGTACCCTCGCTGTATATCGGAGGGTAGTACGACCTTTATGCCCGTGCAACCCTTGAGAATTTCGTTGCGCTCGGACAACGGAAGAAAAAACCTGTTCACGCGATTGTGGGTCCATGGACACATTCAGGATATGCTTCACTGACCGCCGGCGATATGTCCACCGCGCCTGAAGGAGGAGCGCCCGACATACGTTCGGTTGAGCTTGAATGGTTTGACCGCTGGCTGAAAGACCTGCCCAACGGGGTGGAGAAAGAAAAGAGGTTAAGATACTTTCTTATGGGGGGAGGGAAGGGTCCGCAAACAGGCGCAAAAGAAATTCCGCACGGAGGTGAATGGAAAACGTCAGACAGCTGGCCGCCCGGGGAAACGGAAGCGTCATGTTTCTATCTTTGGCCGGGGGGACTTCTCGCGGAAAAACCGCCTGCCGGCGGAGAAAACTCAACTTCCTATAGATTTGACCCGCATAATCCCGTTCCAACCATAGGCGGAAATCTTGCCGTCATGCCCCTTCCGACAGGCAGTTTCAATCAAAAAGGGGACGACCGGTTTATATTCAGCACGGACAGGCTTCCTCTTTGTTCACGCAATGATGTCATCTGTTTCATGACTGATCCTCTTGTCCGGGATATGGCAATTGCCGGGCCGTTGCACGTGCGGCTCTGGGTTTCCACCGACGGATTTGATACGGATTTCACCGTAAAACTGGTGGATGTCTATCCGCCTTCTCCGGAGTATCCTGAAGGCGTTGCGCTTAACCTGGCAGACGGCATCATGCGCCTTCGTTTTCACGGCGGGTTTGAAAAAGAGTCTCCGGTCAACCCGGGAGAGGTTTATGAAATCCATTTTGAGATTGATCCGACTGCCAACCGCTTCGCAGCCGGTCACAGGATACGGATGGATATTTCAAGCAGCAATTTTCCGCGGTTTGACATCAACCCCAATACAGGCGGAATTCCCGGCGTTGACCGACACAGGCGCACTGCGGTAAATACCGTTTACCACAGCGCTTGCAGGCCATCCTGCCTTGTGGTCCACGAACTGAAGTAATCCCCTGCTTCTTTCCATCCCCGCATAGTGGAATATCCTGCCGGTTGAATGCGCTTTGCAGGAGCCGTCATTCCGCGGCTGTCTCCGGTTTTGTCGCCGAAGAAAGGAACCTTTCCGTCGCGGCAACATGTTCCCTGTAAGTCCTGGAGAAATAATTCCTGCCGTCGCCCATGGCAACAAAATACATGTAGTCGGTCTTCTCCGGCTTTATCGCTGCCTGCATTGAGTCAAGTCCGGGATTGCATATCGCCCCGGGCGGCAGTCCCCTGTGCGTGTACGTGTTATACTGGGATTTCACTTTCAAATCGCTTGTGGACAGGCGCGCCTTTGACCTGCCGAGAGCATAGATGACCGTTGAACAGCTTTGCAGGGGTATTTTCTTTTTCAGCCGTTTATAGATTATGCCGGCTATTATCGGTTTCTCGTCTTTATACGTCGCTTCTTTCTCAATAATGGATGCAACGGTGACAATCTCCTTTACCTTGTGGAAATTGGCGTCTGTCACCGGTTCGCCGTATACTTCCTCAAAAACGGCCTTAAACCTCCGGAACATGGTGGCGGCTATCGCCTCAACCGATACACTGTGCGGGAAAAAATAAGTATCCGGGAAAAGCATACCCTCAAGCTTCTTGTTTTCCAGGGCATATTTTATGAACTCCTCGCTCCCGGCCAGTTTCTTCCTCTCAAGCAGCTCCGCTATCTCTCTTATGGTATAGCCCTCGGGAACAGTCACCCTCACAAGCACGACTTCCCCCCTGACAATCTTCAGTATAACCTTTTTCAGCGAAGTCCTTCCGGAAAACTCGTAAATGCCTGCCTGCAATTTTTCCTGCACCCTGTACTTGTTGGTCAGGTACAGGAACCAGTCATCGTTTCTTATCACTCCTTTTTCTTCCAACGCCTTTGCAACATCTTCCGCGGTTGCGCCTTCATTCACTTCAACCAGTCTTGCCGTTTGCACCTTTGGCGGCAGGGTGATGACCTTTACCAGCAGGAATCCCCCTATCAGCGCCCATATCGCGG
>CAYQXZ010000090.1:0-3693 GCA_964421645.1 uncultured bacterium | reverse complement strand
TTCCTTAAAAGGTCCAATCCCTGGTATACCGCTCTCTCTCTCACCCTCTGCCTGGTACCCGGGAAAAGGAACCTGTAAGCATAAAACCTGTTTTTGGGCAGTCCAACCCCTATATATACAAGGCCAACCGGCTTGTCCGGAGTCGCTCCGGACGGGCCCGCAATACCGGTGAAGCTCAAGGATACGTCGCACTTGCCTGCCTTTTTGGCGCCCCTTGCCATATGCAGAGCGGTCTCTTCGCTGACTGCGCCGTACTTCTTCAGGACCGGCCTTGGTACTTTCAGGATCCGCCTTTTCAAGACGTTGGAATAAGCCACGAAGGAACCCTGAAAAAAATCCGAACTGCCCGGGATGTCCGTCAGGATTTTACCCGCGAGCCCTCCGGTGCAGGATTCGGCAAGCGCAATTTTCCATCTTTTTTTTCGCAGGAGGTTACCGACTATTTCCGGAAGAGCGGGGGGGTTCAGCCCGAGATAACCGTCGCCGAATTTCTGCCTTATGCGCTTCTCCACTTCCGAAACCAGCTTCAGCGAGATTGTCGCGGAAACAATCAGAATCTCTATCATGTGCGGCTGGGCAAGTATCGTATATGGAATCCCTTTCTTCTCCATGAAAGGATGCAGGTGTTCTTCAACCGTTGACTCCGGCATCCCGGATATCCCGAACCGGTAAACCTTCAGGGCTTTGCCCTTCCTCTCTCTCTTCATCAACTCAACGTATCTCTCCGCCATGGGGGCCAGCTCGGCAGGAGGGCCCGGCAGTACAACTATCTCCTTTTTCCCTTTCTTTATGGCAAGCCCGGGCGCAGTCCCGACCTCGTTCTTAAGAACCGTTGCGCCTTCCACGACGAATGCCTGTCTTTTGTTGATCCCGGGAAACGTTTTTATACCCCTGGCACGAAACCTCTCGCATATCCCTTCCCAGATTGCTTCGTCAAATACGAGTTTTCTTTCCAGGAGTTCGCAGAGACTTTCCCTGGTTATGTCGTCGGATGTCGGACCCAGCCCGCCGGTGATGAACGTAACGTCGCTTCTCTTGACCGCGGAAGCCACTGCCTCCATTATCTCCTTCCTGTCATCGCCCACAATACAGCAGCGCCTGATGCTGAACCCGGCTCTAAGGAGTATGCCCGACAGGAGATTCACGTCCGTATTGACCCTGTCAAGCAGCAATTCGCTTCCCACACAGATAACCTCAATTCTGCATTCAGACGGAACAGTCTTTATTGACATAACGATATCCCTGGTCTTATCCGGATCAAAAATTATAGAAGCAGCTATATGGATGCGACAGTCCGCCTATGCTCTGTGGCGGAAAATCAATTCTGCTATTGCTTTGCTTCGGTGACGAACAGCACCTGCTCCGCGGATAAATCCTTGTTATTCTTATCCCGCACGGTAAGCTTATGGCATCCGGTTTTTTCGGCGGTCACTTTAATCTGCAATTCCGGAGAACCCGCGGAAGAAATAGCTGCCTGCAATCCTTCGGTCTTTTCCAGCACAAGTTCCCCGCCGTAGCCGGTAATCGCATTGCCGAATACGTCCTTCAACGTAACGGTTCCGGCAAATTCCTTTTCTTTCGGGATGTAAACCGGGATACCGGTAATCTCCATCTTGACGGGCGCAGAAGGCTTGACCACAAACTGGTTGGAGTGTCCCTTACGTCCGTCGGCATCTTCTATCGCAACCGTGTGTTCACCAGACTTGTTTATCACGAGGGTCTCCATCCAGACACCTGCTGTAGAATCCCTGTTAACGTACTGAACCGTTCCGGTCGCATCCTTGAGATAGTATCCTTTCACCTGGTTGCCCCATTTGTCTACCGCCCTCACAAGTATGTCAAACGGTTTGCCTGCTTCCTGGTCCCTGATTTCCCCCAGGCTGAACCCGGTCAATGCCCCCGGATTTACGTATATCTTCCTGGCTCCTTTCAACTCGCTGTTTGAAACCTGTATCTTGGCATCGCCGGACTTGAAAAACGTCAGCTCGCTCTTTTTCATACCCTTGTCCTCAACGAGTATGGCCACCTTTTTCTCCGACGAGACGGCTCCCTCCGGAAGTACAATTTCAAATTCCCCCGTATAGTCAGCACAAACATTTCCATAAGCATCCTTGACCTTCACCGTCATCTCATAGGCGTTCCCTGCGATTGCGTCGCCGGCAGAGACAATGTCCACGAACGAGGGGGCAGAATGCCTGACGGCAAACGGCGGGCTCGCGCTGACCTTGCTCTTCCCGGCCACGTACAGCAGGTTGCCTTCAGAAACGGCGTTCACCGTCATTTCACCTTCCCATACACCGTTCTTGACGGCAACATTTCTCGCGTGAATTTCCGGGGAAGAAGAAGATATCACGATCTCTCCGCTGTAATCAGCCGTGTTCTTCTCCCTGTCAAGCAGAACAATCCTGACTTTCTGTGCTTTGCCTGCTTCCCACGCTGCGGGGAAATCCTGAAAAACGGCCTCGTAAAATTCACCCGGAGAAACAAGTATCTCCAGCATCCCCTCGGTTCCGGTCGCCTCATCGGTGACCTTGACGATTGCTTTACCGGCTCTGCCAAAAACTGCGGTGAAGGAGACTTCGGGAGAATCGCCTTTTGATTCAACCGTACCGGGGACCTGATTCCGCTCCGACGGATTACACGTTATCTTCAGCGTTCCGGCGGGGATATTGGCACCAGGGCCATAGAGAAAAACCGATATCTTGACCTCCTCGCCGACAGTAACCTCCCTGCTCCCGACAACCCTGAAACCGGGTTTCGCCGGTTCAACCGCAACCGGCACTTCCGAAGGTTTCTTCAACTCCGGCTTCTCGGGCTCGGGTTTGGACGGAACATCAGGGAATTCAACCCTGGGAGCAATCTGGGCGTTTCCTCCGACATACAAAACGGAGAAACCGGCCATGTGCGGAGAACCGATATTCTTGTTCACCGCGGTCATCTCGGTCATCAGCCATGTTGACGGCGGAGCGGAATCGGCGTTCTTGCCGCTCAATGTGTCATTCCATATGTAATTTGTGCCGTAGGTGTTAAGCTGCGTGGGGAGCGAAGGACAGAACATGACGCCCCGCACTCCATACTGGGCAAGTATGTAATGTATGCCGCGGTTATCCGATATATCTGCCGGGAAAAATTTTGCGGAGGGCATTACATCATTGTTATTCATCTCAAACATCAAGACCGCCTCGTAAATCTGTTTGAGATTACTTATACATTCTCTCTCCCTGCCTTTCTGGACTCCGAGGTAGGTCCCGGCCCCGAGAGCCGAAACCATCGTGGCTACAAGCGACAGTTCTATAAGAGTAAAACCGCCGAAAAATGTTTTCTTCATACAATTATTTTACAGGTAATCCGGTTCTTAGTCAACGGAATATACGCAAAAAAATTGGACCGGCAATAAAAAAAAGGGCAGGGGGGTAATATTACTATCACCTTCCTGCCCTGTCTTATGAAAATACATGAACTGATACAATTCCGGCTGAGTTCGCCGGATAGCAAGTCGGAAAGAAAGCGGCAACGAGGCGTATTAAGACATACGCCGAGGAAGCCGCTGACGATGCCGGCGATGCTATCCGGATGAAATCAGCATGAAATTAAATTATGGCCAAGCCGCACGACCGGTTAGTACTCCTCAGCTTAAACCCTTACGGGCCTTACACATGGAGCCTATTAACCAGATAGTCTATCTGGGGTCTT
>CAYQXZ010000089.1:0-7326 GCA_964421645.1 uncultured bacterium | reverse complement strand
AAGTTTTTCGTCAACCGTAATTCCTTAACGAGACGCCTCGTGTATTCGTCTACGACAAAAACCGGCTTCTCAAAGGCGTAAAGGAGTATGTCGTCGGCTGTCTCGTCCCCTATGCCGCTTAATGAAAGCAGCTTTTCGCGTAGCTCATGACAGGGGATTTTCATTGCACTGTCAATCCCTCCGCATTCGTTGATGATAAAACCTGCCAGTGCTTTCAGGCGAATAGACTTGGTTTTATAAAATCCTGAAGGTCTTATAAAGCTCTGGAGTTTTTCATCCTTTTCGGAGAGTATTTGCTTCAGTCCCAGCCTTCCGGCATTTTTCAGATTGGCGACGGCGATGCTTACGTTCTTCCAATTTGCCCGCTGCGTAAGGATGGATTCTATGATAACAGTCTCTTTCTCATGATTTGTTTTGGGTCTTTTGCACCAGAGTACCCACTGACCTCCGGGTTCGCCATGCTTTTCCCGGAGGATCTCATAGAGTTCATACATTTTCATTGGGCAGGCAGGATACTATTTCTTTATCTCGTCGGCTATGATTATTGCTTCCGCAACTTCCTTCATATTTTTCCTGTTGTCCATACTGAACTTCCGCAGCTTATTGTACGCTTCTTCTTCCGAAATTTTCTCTTCGCGCATGAGGATGCCCTTGGCTCTCTCCACCTTCTTCCGCAGGTCTATCTCAGCCTCCAGCACCCTTGTCTTCACCATGAGCTCGGTGTTCTCAATGATGATTGCGGCCTGGTTTGCTATTGAACCAAGGACTTCTATTTCCCTCTCGCTGAATTTATACGGTTTTGCCGTGTAGATATTCAAAACACCTGTCACCTTTCCTTTCACGCTCATGGGGACCGCAAGCATTGAGACCATTCCTTCCCTCGCGGCTATCTCGCGGTTTTTGTACTCGGGTTCCTCGCGCACGTCTTTGACTACGATAGGCTGTCTGGTTCTTATGACTTTTCCGGCAATGCCTTCGTCAAGTCTCAGCGGGGGTTTTTTCAGGTATTCATCGCTGATTGCCTGGCTGGCGCGGATTTTTATGAGCTGCTCCTTTTCATCCACCAGCATGATGGAACATACCTTTGAACCGGTCGCCTGTGCGGTGACGTTGACGATAAGCTTCAGTATGTCCTCTATGTACATATCCGAGGTCATTGCCCGGCTTATCTCGTAGAGCGCCTTTATCTGTTCGTGGTGTTCCTTGCCTTTCCTGGTAGTCATATTTTCTTTCTCCAATATGTTCTTAAGTGTTTCAATATGTTTTTTTATACGCTTTTTCGCGTTGTTCCACTGCCAGAACAAGAACGTCTCTCTCAAAAATTTTATATACAACAACGATTTTTCTTCTTATGTGGACGGAATAAAGGCCTTGATAGGTTGCTCTCAAAGGTTTTCCTTGACAAGGATTCCTGCTCAGAAAGTTTTCTATGTCTTCCTTGGCCGCTAAAACCTCTTTCTTGTTTGCTGAAAGTCTGGCGAAATCTTTCTTAATGCTTTTCTTATAAAGGATTGTGTAATTCATGAAATTTCTTTTTCCATCCTTTTGGAAGATATTATTTCGTCGGAAGAATCGTTAAGCCTGTCCAGAGATTTTTGATACAGGGCAATCTCAAACAGGAATGTTTCCAGAGATTTCCTTATAAAATAGGATTTCGGCCTGTTGGCTTCTTTTGTTATCCTGTTAAGTTGTTTATCCAGTTCTTCAGGAAGTCTTAAAGATATCGTGCCCATTATCCACCCCCAATATTTTTGTAATACACTTAATACATTGTAATACAAAACATTCCAAATGTCAAATGCATTATAACAGGGTATATCAGGCAGTGAGGCGGCATCCCTGGGAGATGTTTCTTTGGGACATGTATTCTTCGAGGGATTTCATGATGTACTGTTTGCGGTTTAGCCAGGCGGGGGCGACAAGGATATCCTTCGGGCAGTCGGCGGTGAGCCGTTGTATTACCATGCCGGGGTTAAGGTGCGAGAGAAATTCCGCGGTCAACTCAATATACTCTTCCATCTCAAGGGGTTTGTATTTCCCTTCGTGAAACATCTTTTCAAGGATGGTGCCCTTCACCACGTGCAGAGGGTGTATCTTTATACCATCAAGGTTAAGGCGGGTGCATTCCTTAGCCGTCTCAATCATGTCTTCTCTTGATTCCCCGGAGAGTCCCAGGATCACGTGGGTGCATATTTTTATGTTCCTGTTCTTTGTTATGTCTATCGCTTTAAGGAAATCCTCATAGGTGTGATTTCTATTGATTTGCTTCAGCGTCCTGTCATGTACAGACTGGAGTCCGTACTCAATCCATACTTCATAGTTTTTCGTGTATTGTTCAATCAATGAGAGCTTGTCTTCGTCAATGCAGTCAGGGCGCGTACCTATGGAAATGCCGGCTACCTCCGGAAATTTTCTGACTGTATCGTATCGCGATTTGAGAGTTTCCACCGGTGCATATGTATTTGTGTAAGGCTGGAAGTAAACTATGAATTTCTTTGCTTTATATCTTTTTCCCCCGTGAGATATTCCTTCCTCAATCTGGCGTTCAACGGGGATGCCTTTTTTTCTCACGGCGGGGCTGAACGCGAAGTTATCGCAGAAGATGCAGCCGTCTCTGCTGAAGGTGCCGTCAATATTGGGACAGTTGAATCCCGCGTCAACCGTGATTTTATGTACCCTGCATCCAAATCTTTCCTTCAGGTAGCTGGAGAATTTGTAATAAGGACTGGTCATTTGACCGCTATGGTTATGCCGCTCTTCTCGAGTCCGTCGGACTCTGCCGTTACCGTTATGATACCCTTAATCTCTCTGATTGAGCGCAGGTACAAGATGCATTTCCCGTTGAATGCTTTCCGGTAATCTGCCTGGAAGGGTTCTATTGACGCCGGGTTGCCGTTATCAACACCTGCTATTCCGGCAGGACCATTGATTCTGAAACGGACAAGATTGTCTGCGCGTGGGCACAGGTTGTTTTTCCTGTCAACGATGGTAACCAGGATAAATGCCGTATCGTCACCGTCGGCCTTCATGTTTTTCTTGTCAATCGTCAGGCGTATCCCTGCCGGTTTCCCCGCAGTATGGACAACTGTCTCCTTAACGGCCTTACCTCTGGCGTCGTAGGCAACCGCTTTGATTTCACCGGGCTTATATATGACTCCGTTCCAGACAAGCCGGTACCTTTCAAGCAGATTCTTGGGATGTTTTGTCCGGACGCCCTGTGATACCCCGTTGACGAAAAGTTCAACCGTATCCCAACTGCTGTAGCAATGGACAGGCGTGATTTCGCCTTCCCGGCCGGGCCACGTCCAGTGAGGAAGGAGATGAAGAGTTTTCTTATACGCCCATTTGCTCTGGTAAAGATAGAACCTGTCCTTGGGAATGCCGCACAGGTCAATGATACCGAAGTATGAACTGCGGCTGGGCCATTCTTCATAATAGGGTGTTGGTTCACCGAGGTAATCAAACCCCGTCCACACGAACTCGCCCATGATAAAAGGATTTTCATCAACGCCCCTGAATTCTCCGTCGGGCGTGCTTGCCCATCCGGTGGTTGACAGGTCGTAGCTGTTTACCTGCAAAGTATCCCGTTTTAGATGGCGTTCTTCCTCCACCGGAAAATAATATTCTCCGCGGGTGCTGATGCAGGATGCGGTTTCGCTTCCATACATCGGCTTGTGCGGAAGTTTAAAGTGGTACAGGGAGTAATTCTGCGACTGGTAGTTCCATCCGGGTATATCCACCGTTTCGGCCAGTCCGTTCTTGATGGCTGATACGGGATCGTTAAACGCCGACGTTGTGGGACGTGTGGGGTCTTCGTCCCGGCAGATGTCATGCAGGAAACGTGCGGTTTTCTTTCCGTTTCTGGCATCGCCCTGTTCCGGCACCTCGTTCCCTATACTCCACATGATTATGCTCGGGTGGTTCCTGTCCCGCCTTATCATTGCGCGCAGGTCTTTCTCCGCCCATTTATCAAAAAGAATGTTATATCCGTTTTTGCACTTGGGTATGCGCCATTCGTCAAATGCCTCGTCAATAACAAGGAAGCCCATTTGATCCGCAAGCTCCAGCAATTCAGGCGCAGGCGGATTATGGCTTGTTCTGATTGCGTTGCAGCCCATATTCTTGAGCATGGAAAGTTGTCGCTTGAGTGCAGTGGCGTTGAGTGCGGTTCCAAGCGGACCAAGGTCGTGGTGCATGCAAACTCCCTTGAATCTTATACCTTCTCCGTTGAGAAAAAATCCCTTTTCGGCGTCAAACTTAAGGGAACGTATGCCGAAAGGAGTCTCATATCTATCCACAGGTTTCCCGTTGATCTTGACGATGGATTGCGCAGTGTATAATTTTGGAGAGTTGATTGACCAGAGAACGGGAGAGTTGACGTATACTGCCTGCCGGAATACGGTCTCTTTGAGAATCTCTTTCCTGTCTCTTACGCCTCCGACGGCTTTTCCGCCGGGAGAGACAATGCTTGTTTCCAGTTCAATCCTAATTTTCCTGCCGGTATGATTTTCCACGGTTGTTCTGATGTTAATTCTTGCCCAGTGTTTGTCTATCGACGGCGTCGTAACGTAAGTACCCCAGTGGCTCACGTGCACCGGAGACATCATGGTAAGCCGAACATGTCTGTATATGCCGGCTCCCGGGTACCAGCGGGACGCAAGCGGTTTATTGTCAACCATCACTGCGAGCAGATTTTTTCCTGGCAGGGCGAAATCCGTTATGTCAAAAGCGAATGAGGAATAGCCGTACGGCCATTCACCGGCATATTTTCCATTGAAGAAGACTTTACTGTGGCTCATGACTCCGTCAAATTCTATCCTGACCCGTTTTGAACCGATGTTACCCGGAAGGTCAAACTGAATCCGGTACCATCCCTTGCCGGCATGGGGCAGTCCTGCCGTGCGTCCGGTATGCTGGAGGGCTTTTTTCTGTCCGTCCTGGACAATCGCCATGATATGGACGTCATTGTTCCTGTCAAACGGGCCCTTTATAGCCCAGTCATGGGGTACTCTGACAGTCTCCCATGAGGAGTCGTCAAAATCTGTATCTGCTGTGCCGGGAGCATCACCGAGTTTAAATCTCCATCCGTATTTCAGTGGTTGAATTTTTCTCAATCCGTTTTCCATAATAGAAAGTTCCTTTGACCCTTGGAGAGGGCAACGGCAATTATATAATAAACAGGAAGAAGCGCAAAATCAGCTGTTTCTTTGTATGTTTGTTCCGAAATGTTATTCTAATTATCATGAAAATCGTTGTGGCTCCTGCATCTTTCAAGGGAAGTCTCACCAATGTGGAGGTGGCACGCGTGATGAAGAAGGCCTGCCTTGACGTCTTCCCGGGTTGTGAGATTGTTTTCTTCCCCGTAGCTGATGGCGGGGAGGGGACGATAGACGTGCTGAAGATGATAGACGGAGGCAGGTCTGTCGCTGAAAGAATCCATGACCCGCTTTTCAGGAAAATCACAGGCAGGTGGTTGAGGAAAGGTAATATTGCATATATTGAGATGGCGCAGGCGGCAGGCCTTACGCTTCTAAAAAACAGAGAAAGAAATCCCTTAAAGACTACAACCTATGGGGTGGGCGAGCTGATTCAAAAGGCAGTTTCTTCAGGTATCAGGGAGATTTTCATAGGAGTGGGCGGAAGCGCCACGAATGACGGAGGACTGGGCGCCTTAACCGATCTCGGGGTGAAGTTTATAGGGAAGGATGGAAAAAGGATTCATCCCGGTTGTGGAGGGGACCTTGCAAGTATAGAGGATATTGACGATTCCGGGTTGCTTCCGGAACTCCGTAAATGCAGGATTACAATATTGTCCGACGTAAAGAATCCTCTTTACGGAAGGGAGGGGGCGGCGTATGTGTATGCTCCGCAGAAGGGCGCAACGGAAAAGCAGGTAAAACTGCTGGACGAAGGTCTCAAGAATTACGGCAGAATAATCAGAAAGATCACGGGAAGAGACATAGCCGACCTGGCAGGAGCAGGGGCTGCAGGAGGCATTGCCGGAGGGTTCGCGGCATTTCTTTCCGCTAAAATCGTTTCAGGCATAGAAACAATCCTTGAAATGGGAAGGTTCGAGGAGAAACTGAAATCTGCGGACATTGTTCTTACCGGAGAGGGCAGGCTGGACGTTCAGACTTCATACGGCAAGCCGCCGGCAGTCCTGGCGCGTCTCTGCAGGAAATACGGAGTGCCGTTGATTATACTCGCAGGAAACGTTGAGGAGGACGTTTACAGAAACCGGATTTTCAAGGACGCGGTCATAGCGAGCATCGTCCCGGGTGTTGTCTCTCTTGAAAAAGCGATGAAGAATGCCGGAAAATATCTATACAATTCCGCCGTCCAGATACTTAAGGCATATGGAATTTCATGTCGGTGATTATCTGTTCACCGGAACAGGCATGCCGGAAAGTGCGGTTAGCGCCTTTTTCAGTTTATCAGGGTCTATCCGTTCGGAGAGATTCATTTCCACAATTTTCTGACCGGCAAATTTTTCAAGGTTGGATATCAGGGAATAAACGTCAGGATGGGCTTCAATCAGGATTTCTTCGCTCGTTGCATAAATCTTGACGGGTTCGTAAATGAAAATTACAGGATCACCAATCTCAACCTCATCAAAGATTTTCTGTATGTCTTCGGGATACAGCCGCACGCACCCGTGGCTCAAAGCCTGACCAACTGACATCGGCTGGTTGGTTCCGTGTATCCCGGTATGCTTGATTGAAGTACCGATCCATCTGTCGCCGAGGGGATTGTCGGGCCCCGGAGGTATGACTTCTCTTTTCACATTTTCTCTTTCGGCAATATCCGGAGGCATGTACCACGCGGGGTTGATGACCTTGCTGACGACCACCGATTCGCCGGCGGGAGTCTGCCATGTTGGCAGTCCTACGCTCACCGGATGTACTCCGGTTAACAATCCGTCCCTGAAAACGAAAAGTCGCAATTCCGGGATATTTATCAGCAACCCGCGCTTCATCGCTTGCGGGATAATGATCCTTAGAGGAATTGTAAGTTTCTGTCCCGGGAAGATGAGATTCGGATTTTGTATTTTGTTGGCCCGGGCAATAGACATATAGGAAACATCGTACGTCCTGGCTATATTGTAAAGGGAGTCTCCGGAACTGACAGCGTGCACGATATTCTCGCCCTTAACAGTCGGTATATGCCGGACATCGTCGGCTTCAGCGAAAATCACGCAGCATGTGCCCGTCAATATCAGCAGACCGGCCATGAGCTGACGTGTCAATCGTGCATTGTTTTTGTTCATAGACTGCCTGATATTATAGCGCGTCGGGAATACCATTACAAACGGGTGAATTCCTGGAT
>CAYQXZ010000088.1:0-7424 GCA_964421645.1 uncultured bacterium | reverse complement strand
AATCCCCCTTCAATTCCCCCTTTGACAAAGGGGGACACAGGGGGATTTTTCATGTCATTCCTCCACCCTTTACTGAAAATTTCACAAGAGATTTTTCAGCATATCCAGTACCTGGATGCGCATGTCCTCTGCATATCCCGTAACGTTTTCGGACAGAGGAGCGCTTTCGTAATATGTGCCGTATTTCTCCTGAACCTGGCGTATGACAAGAGCCGCGGCCAGCTCTGAGAGTTTTTCAGCCCCGGCAATGTCGCTGTTCCGGATGCCTGCTTTTTCAAGTTCCTCAATCCTGTCACGGAGTATCTTCAGGTACTGGTAGTCAAGTATACCGGCGCGCGCCGCCTCCCAGTGCTTGGAGTCTGTGACGCTCTCCGTACCGAAGTAGGCAGGCGCATAATTGGTGGTTCCCACCATCCAGTATTCGTTCCAGTTATTTCCTCCCCCTGTATCAGCGTATGCCCAGAAATGCGAGCCGGTGGCGCCGTTGTCAAAGGCATGCCATGGCTGCAAACGGTAGTAAGCCGCGTTGAACATCCGCGCTGGCCCGCTGCACATGTAGAAATGGAGTTGAATCCCCCTTGCAGGAAGAGACCTGTAATACTCCTGGTCTTTCTGGGATAAAGAGAGGAAGTTGCTGCGGGTGGGACAGACTATATCCGACATCTCAAGAAGTTCCTTTCCGAAATTTACGTTGACCACGGAAGCGTTTGCGTCGTTGAATACCGTTATTTCATCCGTGCCTTTCTTCGTTGCCCTTGAGTAATAGTACGTCGCCCTGAGCCAGTTTTCGTCTCCGGGCTCGTCTATCCACAGGATACCGGCCTGTTTTGGTTTCAGCCCGAGTATTTCGCGGTTGTGCGTCGCCCATGCGGCAGTCCACTGCGATACCGCATTGTCAAACTCCGCTGTCCCCTGTTGCCTGCCGGCAAAGGATGTTTTTTCGTGAAAGGCGGCAAAAACCATGTAGTATTTCATGTCCGGCCATTCCATTACAAACGCATCCCATTCGGAGAAATCAATCTTCCCGGTAAGATTACCCTGTTCATCAAAATCCTTCGGATTTATCTCCGGCAGACTTGCGGGGGTGGCCCAGACCGTGTTCATGACATGGTTGTAGATATCTCCTGTTGCCGCCTGCTTGTTTGCATCCGTGATACCGCGGCCCTTGTTGTGGACGTAGTCCCACGCGCCGAGGGAACATGCCATGCTGCGGCGGTCCGGCATCCTCACGGCCGCAACATCCACGGTGAAATCAACCTTCCTGTTCATTTCCCCGCACCTTATCTCCATACTGCCTTTATGTATGCCCGCGTCAAGGTTCGCCGAATCAACCTGAAGCCAGATCTGCCTTGTCATGCCCGCAGGAACTTCACTCTCGTAGTATCCTGATTTGGGTACAAGGCGGACAAGGGCGGAAGATACCACCACCCCTTCCGCAGTATCCACGTATTCAACCTGAAAAATGCGCACCGACGAAGGGTTCCTGCCTCCGGGCAATCCTGTTAATGCAAACCTGATTTTCTCGCTTCTCGCGGAGGCGTTGGTAATGTTAAAGGTAACCGGCCTTCTTTCATTCTGCATCATCTTCACGGTCAGCACCGGCTCATTCCCGACATCCGGCACGGTGAAGAGCGGCAGCATGACATAGGGTGGTGACTGCCAGAAGAAAATTTTCCGTTTACCCGATAATCCAAGGCACCGTCCGTACACGGCGAATATCTTCCTGTGCAGATCATTAAACGGAACAATTGCCCTGAAACTCTCCCAGCCGTCAGGGAAATTGCTTTTTTCCAGTTCTTTTGAAATCTCCAGCAGCACATTTCTCATCCCCTCCTTCTGCCGTGTGCCTGTCCCGGAAATCTCCACGAGGGAACGGACCTGCTCCAGGTCCCTGCGCATCCTGCGGTACGCGCCAAGTCGTGTGAGGCGTCCCCTGTCAACAATATCCTCATCCTTCACAGGCGCTCCCGCATAACCGACCCTGAGAAAGGCATCCTCGCCGCGGTAAATCTCAACCTCGTCGGTGAACAGGAATATGCCGCTTGGAACCGCGGCAAAGGAAACGTATCTTCCCTTCGTCCGGATACTGTCCGTCCAGAACCAGTATGGCTTGCCGTGGGGATATGCGGGAGGAAAATCATCCCTGCACAGGCGCACAAGGTCGCCGGCAAAATAGAAATCCTTCCCGTCCTCGCTAACCAGAACCGCGACCGAACCGGGCCAGGTAACTCCGGCGCCACCTCCTATGGTCCGGAAGGCAAATCCCCTTATGGGTTCAACCTTTCCGAGGTCAATGGTAATTTTTACAGCAGCCCTGGGACGCACCCATCCGACCGTGGTCTTTTCCGTCCAGTACCCGGCTGTCTGCCCCGGCGTCCATACCCCGGAAAGGGCGCCGTCAGTGAGGTCGGTCTTATCCCCTTCCTCGGTACAGTAGAAATAGTTGGGCGGACTGGACAGAGCGTACGGCTTACCGCGCGCAATATTTTCAAGATGTCCGGCAGGGGATTTATCCAGGTAATCGTAGGCAAACAGGGGGAAAATCAAAAGAAACGCGAAGAACGCGGCAAAAAGAATCTTTCCTTTCAAATGAGTCATACCGTTCCCCCGCTTCAAATACTCTCAAGCAGAATCGCAAGTTTGAAGGTCCACAGTCCTTTTTCAATTTCGCTTTTCACGCCGCTGATTTCGCGGTTAATCATACCGAGGAATGACAGGTCGTCCTTGTTGCCCTCGGCAAAAACCTTTCTCGTCCTTTTTATCTCTTCCGTCATCCTTCCAATGAATTCTCCAATCTGGGGCAGGTTTTTCTGGTCAATCAGGGACTTGAGATTCTCCGCTTCCCGTAAAACTTCTTCCACCGCCGAGAGGGAAGCGGCGGCCATCTTCCGGTATCCTTCCACCACCTGTCCTTCGCTTCCGGACATAACAATCAGCCCATGCCTGTTGTCTTTCCTCAGTTCCTTCTCCAGCGACTGCAAATCCGGCTGCCTATCCGCCGCGGACAGAACAAAGTGCCCGAAATGAAGCGGGTCGTGAAAACCTGTGGTGGTCTGCGACCAGTTCATGTATTCGGTGGGGCCTCCCAGTCTGCGGTTGCGGCAGATATTGACCCCCAGCACCGTCCCCTCCCTCGGTACGAACGGGACAGCTCCTGTCTCCCTGCTTATTACTTCAAGATCGCTCCACGGAACTGCGGCCTCAAGGAGCCACTCGCCGTCTTTCGTGGAAGTTTCAACCCTGATATCTGAATCCCATCCGCTGTCCATCTCCCGGGAGTCATAAATACAGCCGCCGTAACTTGCCACTATCTGGTAATAAAATACATGGCTGTGACCCGGGTCAATGAATATCTCCAGGGATTCTCCTGAAAAAACGTCCGTGGAATCCCTTCCGGCAGGAACCGGAACGAGTTTTGAAGAGAACGGCTCGGTACATCTTACGGCAATGTACAGATATTCATTGTCATACCCTGCATAAAAATATGTCTGAACAACCACCGGCTCATTCCTGTTGAAGTATGTAAATCCGCCTGCCACAGGCAACTTCTGCCATACGGCTTCATCTATCTTGCCGTCTATCTTCACCTGTCCGCCTGTTATCTTTCCGGCAGGATATACCTTTATATCAAAATCATCTCCGGCACTGGCAAAGAACGGTAATATTACAAGACAGATAACAATTGTGATTAATTTTTTATAGCCCATATCGTCTTATCTCTCGCAAATATTCAGTGAACCCCGTATTGTCATTGCCAGCGACCGAAGGGACCTTGCTCCTCGCAATGACGTGGTTGAGTGAGCATCTGCTATCGCCCTATCTTGCCGTGAACGTTCTGGTAACTCCTTTGTCGGTGAAAAGATCCGTAACGGTGACATCATATTTGCCTGGAGGGTCGTTGTATGCGACAGGCAGTTCAACGTCCGCGGGAGACTTTCCCGCGAGGAAAACGCCGTCGTACCATTCAAGGTGTTTCCCTTCGTTCTCAACCTTTATCCTGAAAGCATGCAGCCCTTCGCCTCCCGGGACCGATACCGACGCCTTCACAACATCCCCCCTTCTGACAGTTGAAGGTATTTTCAGTTCCGCTTCAGGGACCTCTTTGGGATAGAGGACATAGAAACTGGCACGGTTTTTCAACACGGTTACCGGGAAGGTCTTCACGCTGCCGATAAACCTGCGGTTGCGCAGGTCGTAAACATGCCTGTTTCCCTGAAGGGTGACACCGGCCTGCTGGTCAACGCCGCCCTGACGGAAGAGGGCAACTATCTCAACCTGCCCGTCCTTCCACCTGACTGTTTCAAGGTTGCGAATCCTGTTGCCCTGCGAGTCATGCACCTTCATGGCCGGAGAGACACCTGCCCCTTCCATTACCTTGAGAAAGTAATCCGCAAGGGACTCCGGAGTCCTGTCGGATTTAAAAGAGGGAAGGGAATTCAGTGAAAAATTCAGCAAAATCGCCTGCCCTTTACCAACCCTGTTTGTTATCATCACGGGAACGTCTCCGGCTGAACCGAGAGCAGTTCCACCCGCAAGTTCAATTCCTGTATCCACCCTGCCTGAGTCAAACGTGACGCCGCCGGGCAGAGTCACTCCGGTAACCTTGGGTTCCCCGGCGCTTTTTCTCTTTATGCCGAAGAGTCTATCAAGAATACCCGTGTCCATGGGCTTGCAGTGCCCGTCATATATGCCGGGCCTGACGTCCGCGATTACCGTTCCACCGGAACGCACAAAATCTTCTATTACCGCAGCCTCTTTCTCGCCGATGGCTTCCGTTGCCGGCAAAAACAGGACCCTGTATTTACTTTTGTCAAATTCACCGAGTCGCAGCATGCGGTCGGTAACATAGGAAAATTGCATGCCAAGTTCCCTTATGAGTGCATGTGTTGCCAGGTGAACAGAGTGATAATCGCCCCATGCCGGACCGTTTTCCAGAAGACGCGCATAGTAAGAGGGATGAGAAAAGAGCATGGCTATTCCGTCATCCTGCATCGCTGAGCGCATTAACAGGGTACCCAGGCCGTCGCGCATAACCTGGGTATCTTTAACTATCTCGGCGACCGCGGGAAAGAGTCTCAAATCCGGTGCAATCCACCCCCTGTATTGTCCTGTAACGCTCCACGTCCACCATGCGATGGTATTCATGCCCCGCGTCACCATCCTCCAGTAAACGGAGAGGAGGCTGTCCGCATCCTTGCTGTAGCCCATCCAGTTGCCGCGCGGATAGTCCCCTGGCGCTATGGAGCGTATAACCTCGTCAGCGGTGTTGGGATAGGGGAGCCACCAGCCGGTTTTCCTGACGATAAGGTCTATGTCGTCACCCCACTCAAAGTGCCCTGCTCCCTCAAACCCTGTAAGCGCCTGTGGGTCTATTGAACTGAACTTCTTCCCGTAGTTCTCGCACAGACTGGCAAAGTTATATGACTTGAATGCCTGCCTGTCATACCACCTGGGGTAATTCTTTACCTTCCATGCAGGACCCTCTTCATTGCGGTAAAAGTTTATGTCGGGCTTGAAGTTGGGGAAAACGTTGCCGCCTTTTGCGGTGGAATAGAACCAGAGATAGCCAACCTTCCTTTCGCTGGAAGCGCCTTTCAGATACTCACTGTACTCCTCCTGCGTAACGCTGTCAACCTCGGAAATATTTACATCCTCCCATCTTTTATAGTTTGTTGACCACGAGGCATTGAGGTTTTCAATCGTCCCGTAAACTTCCTTGAGATAGGCCCTGTATGCCTCAAGGCAGTATGAGGAAAGGCACATGCCCTGGGTCGTCGTCTCGTCTCCGAGCGAATAGACAAAAACACCGTGTTCCCTGGAGCGCTGGTACTGTTTTGCAAGTTTTGACGAATGCTCCGAAAGCGCATTCTTATCGTTCCAGCAGAAAGGGAAACCGCAATATCTGTCTTGTGATTCACCGGGGATGCTATCTATGAACGGAGTGATTCGCATGGTGTAGGGCGTCCACGAGATATTGTAAGCCGCCGCAGTGAGGGGAGGGTTGCCTCCGCTGAGATTAACCGTGACTCCGCTGCGGGCAAGCTGTTCCTCGGCGTACGGCGCGAGAGTTCCGCCGGGAGACCCCCACATCATGAAATTGAACTGTCCGCGGTTTCTTTTTGTAACCCTGTAATAAGCGTAGGCGCCGGAGATTTCACTTCCGCTGCTGTAAAGTTTTGCCTCAACGGTGAGCAGCATCGGCATCCAGGCGTATGTATCAAAACTGAAAGGCACGGAAGAACCGGTGACATCAAGTTCTTTATGCACCAGTTCCCTTCTGTAGCGGTCCAGCAGACTGACGCGTATTTTTTCCTGCGGCATTCTTGCACCGACAAGCGATGCTTCGCCGGAAACTTTTTCTCCCGGCTCACCCCACGCACGGCTCAGGTTCACCTTCCTGACGAAGCGGTACGAGTCCACAAAAAAGACATCGCTCTTCCACGTCACCACGCCGTCAGTACCCGATATTATCCCGTCGGCATAGTATTCCCCTTCAGGAAGTTGCGGGAGGGAAAAACGGTACTCCCTTCCCGGAACAATGTCCCTCTCGTCAAATGAGGCCTTCTCCTCCACCGCGTCTTTCACGGAGAGGTTAAGCCGGAGATTTTTTCTTTTCCTCGGGTCCGAAAGGGAAACAAGCAGTTCCCGTTTTCCGTTTTTTTCGGCAACCTTCAGACTGAGTTCGGCGTCCGGCGCCTTTTTTGCGGACCATAATATTGCACGGCCGAATATCTCCTGCCAGTGGTCGTAATCGGTCTGCCAACCCTCATAGTAGGAAAAAAACGGCTGCTGGCTGATAAGAACTCCCAGCCCCTTCCCCACGGTAAAAGCCGCCTCTATGTTGTCCGCACGCAAAAAACCAGGCAGTTCCATGAGATTTTTTTCCTTGAACACCCTTCTGTCATTGACCCCCGAGAGAACCAGCCCTGCGCCTTCCGTCACCTTTTTGAAAATCCTGTACTGGAACTCATCCGAAAGAACGGTGGGCGCAACCTCAAAAAAGACAAATGCGTCCCAATCCTTTTCAAGGAGTTTCAGCAGGCGTTTTTCACCCTGGGCGCCTCCGTGGAGTCCGGAAGCTGTCGTATCAATTATCCTGCCGTAGAAGACCGCCTCGCCTTCAATGTCAAACCTCTGCATCAACTCCACGCATTCGCGCGGCTTGAGGGAACTCGGGGAGGCGTCCACGAAGAAGAGTACGCGTATCTTTCCCAGGGCATAGGGTTTCGCCCATTTTGTGTGCGGTGTTGCAAATTCAAATGTCAGATTCTGGTCTTCATCCAGTTCCGATTGTGGAGTTGCAGCCGTGAGGTCAGTGAATGAAAGGAGAAAGGAAAAGAAAATTGTGGACATAAGCATCTTCTTGAACATGACGACGCCTCCTTTACCCTATAGTAACTCCTCAGTGTACCCCCTATTGTCAT
>CAYQXZ010000087.1:6333-7605 GCA_964421645.1 uncultured bacterium | reverse complement strand
TAAACACTGCCGCCAGTAATGCAATCCCGAGAGCTCTCTTCATTTTCTTTCTCCTTTCGCCCTGTTTTCTGTTCCCCTCTCCCTTGAGGGGAGAGGGGTGCCGGTGCGATGAATAAAGAGCACCGTTCGGCACGCCCGCCGAGTTAGTGAGGCGGGTGACCGAAGCCCGTCTTTCAGGGCAAGACAGGTGAGGGTGTTCTCATTCTTCTTCACCCCCACCGCATTCAGCTTCCGCTGAATACTGCCTCCCCCCTCGAGGGGGAGGCGAACACGGTTAAACTCATTATTCCCTATTTTACCCTATTTCATGATACTCAACAACCCCTTGAGCGGACGATATCAACCCACCTGCGCAAGCGGGACACATCCCCTTCAAGAGTCTCAACATCCTTCAGGTGGATGTGATAACAAGTACCTGCAAGGTCATCAATCCCCTTGCCGATTATCCTGCGGATTTTATCCTCGTCAAAACCGCAGCAGATAACGTCCGCAGGGTTCGGTCTCCAGGAAATTACGTAATCAGTCCCTATCCGTTCGGCGCACTTGCGAACGTCCGCAACCGGGGTCACCGCGATGCTGCGCAGGTTCTTCCAGTTCTTGAACAACCCGATTTTATTTATCAGGTCTTCGCAGCACCCGTAATGAACGAGCCCGTAATTCTCGTATATGGGCAGCTGGTAACGCAGAAGAAATTCCTCGTGAAACTTCGGGGAAATAAGGGTGAATTCCTGTGCGGCGCAGAATCCCCAGAGCTGACTGCGCTTGACAGGTTCGGAGTTGGGACGCGGGGCAGGCAGCTCGGGGGCATATGGCATGGCCTGGTTAACGCCGGATGTAAGCGAGTAATGTCCCATCCGCTCGCCATCATCGTTATTCTTCAGAATCCCATCGCGCATGAAAGCGAGCAGTCTGTGCAGTTCGGCCGGACTCTCGTACATGTCAATCATCAGTTGCTCCAGCCCCCGCAGTCTGGCAATACTTGTTGAAATATCCGAACCGAATCCGTGAAAGGCCGGGGTCCTGTCCACGTTTATCGTAATGATGTCGCCTACCGCATCGGCAAGGCGACTGTAATTCCTCCGCGTTTCTCCCTCGTCAACGTGGTGCGCAAGGGGATGCAGTTTTAGCGTGTCATCCCATGACTTTATCGGCGGGTTGAACCTGCCGGAACCGCCTTTTCCGTCGGCACCCACAAGACTGTAATCCACGCCCCATGCCAACTCCCCGGGCTTTGCCCGCGTTGCGCCCAACCCTATCCACGGTTCATGAATG
>CAYQXZ010000087.1:0-6323 GCA_964421645.1 uncultured bacterium | reverse complement strand
CACCCCAGCCCGTATCCCCGGGCCTGGCTCGCACAGCACCCAGGGTTATCCATGGCTCCTGTATGAAATCATCTCCTACCATCTGGTGGTGAAAGATCTGTATCTTCAACGATCTTTCGTATTCGCGGTAAAATTCATCTTTGCATTGCATTTCGCTGTCAGCAAATACCTCTCTGCACCATATGTTCCACATACCGTAGGTTGCCAGCACAAGCATACGGGTCTTCTGCATACCGAAGTGCGCGGTCCACAGCCGCCGCTTTTCTTCCTGTATCGGAAGCGCGGCTATCTCCGCATATCTTTTCACCAGTTCACGCAGAACATCTCTGTCTTTCATCGCATAATTGTACCCCAACAGTGCAGGATGTCAACCAATGGATACTCGCTCGTAACGGTTCATTATCCAACCATTACTTCTTATCGTCCGCAGAGGTCTGTTCCGGTACGCGGCCGGTCAACATGAATTCCATGGCGGCAAGCGCATCTTCCAGGCTTGTGGCGTGGCCGCCGGCAGGACGGTTGATGACGAATACTTTCCGGTTCAGTTTTTTCAGAATATCGGCAAGACGCAGACAGCTTCCCGGCGGAACCTGCGCATCATTTGCGCCGACGGTCATGGCAACCGGCATGGTAAAGACCTCTGGACGGTACTCGGCGCTGCGCTTCTTGTATTCCTCCGGTATCTCGCTTTTCTTCCCGCCGAACGATTCCGCAATCGCATCCTGGTAATTCTCGTACTCAAGGTGATTGGCGTGCCCGTTCATGGACATGACGCCGGCAACCAGATCTGGATGCAGCGCGGTGAAGGTGAGCGCGGAAGCGCCGCCCATGGAACCGCCGACAATGAATACCCGCTTAATCCTGTACTGTTTCTTGAGCTCCGTGATTATCTGCACCACGTCGGATTCGGCCTTTGGCCCCATCCAGGATTTTGAGGCGCGATAGTCCGGAGTGACGGCTACCATCCCGTGCTTCGCCGCAAACTGCCTGAATGCCACGGTTTCCGGCCGCACGGCTTCCGCAAGCTGGTGCCGGTCGGAACCGTGTCCGTGCAATCCGATAACAAGGTCATATTCCCTGTTCCGGTCAAAGTCAGCAGGCAGTATCTCCATGTACCGCTGTTCGGTACCGTCCGCGTCCGACCTGAACGCCACATCCCGCGGCTCTGCAGATGCCCGGCGGATAGACATTACCGCCATTACTGCCATTATCACAAAAAATGCTATATCAGTTCTCATTTTTACCACCGTCCTTCCCCTCCATTTCTGAGGCACATATCCGGATTGAGCAGGTTATGCGAGTGTTTTCTTCGCTTTTTCAATCACCTTTGCCAGCTCTTTTTCCGTTTTATCGTCAATACCGTAAACGGCGGGTTCCTTCATTACCTGCTTGCATATTTCCTTTGCAATATCAACGTCTGTCTTCTTTTCTCCCGCGAGCCAGGCATTTATCCCTTCCCTTGAGAACACCTTCGGCTGCCAGTGCTCCTTCCTGTAATGCTCCACCGTGTGGTCGGTGCCGCCGAAGAATCCCCCGTGTCCTGTCTCCCTTATGACATCAAAAGCAAGTGTCTCCTCGTTCACCTCAAACCCGCGGGAAAAACGCTTCAGCGCGCCCGCGTATTCGTTGTCTATCGCCAGCTGCACAGCAGAATTCATCTCCGCACCCGAAAGAATTCCGAAACACTCTATTCCGGCGGAGCCGGCAAGAATCGCCGGGATGACGTTGAATGCGCTCTGCATGCCTGCTTCCATGGACGGGGTCTTTGCATCGCAGTAGACAGCGCTTGCCCACAGCCCCGCTCTGTACTGGCGAGCTATCTGCCCCATCGCCAGCGTCATCAGGCCCCGCTCGGGCCTGCCGAAAGGAAACATACCGTTTTTCATGTCAAGAATGGAGGAGTTTATCTGGAACCATAGCTTCTTAAAACCGTAGCAGTACCGGTAGAGTGCATTGATGAACAGGGATTCCGCAACCGCAAGCGAAACCGTTGCCGCAAGCGTCGCCGGAGCGGAGCCGCCCGCGGAATGCATGAAGCCGATGCCCGCAAGCAATCCCTTCTTCCAGAACTGCACGAATATCTCCGCTTCCACCCGGGTGAATTTAAGAGGAGAGATAAGTTCAACCTCCGCAAAGGTGTGCATTCGCAACGGCTCCCTCTTATAATCCGCCATGATACCGCCCATCTCTATTACATAGGGGATAAGGTCAAGATTGCGCACCTCCCCGCAGCCGCTCAACTTGTTCACCGCATGCTTCCAGGCTATCAGACGCATGTGCAGCGGGGAGATGGCGGAAGGAACGTCTGACGGGATACCCATGACGCCAAGACGATCTATGTTTTCCATTCTGTCAGCCAGGCGGGTCATGAACGCAACGGTCTCATACGTGTGGGGAGAGATCTTGCCGTCAGGACTCATGTAGAACTGGGGGTAGGTGCCGGCGGTCACCTCCAGTCCGTTGGCGTAGCTCCTGCGTTTCCCGTAAGGCAGCAGGCACGATACCTCAAGCCCTTCCGTCTCATCGTATTCTTCCGAAGAATCTGCCAGCAGGCGGTCAATGAACGCAGGAGGGAATGTCACACGCTCTTTCCCGGCATCCACCTTCGCACCGTGCGACGCAAGCAGTTCAAGCAGCTCCGCATTCTCCAGGATGAATCCGACTTCCGAAAGAATCCTTACGGCATTGCCAAATATATTTTCCACTTCCTTCCTGCCCAACACTTCAGCACTCCCGAATACGTTCATAGTCCCCCCTTTGTCTCCTGGAAAGCAACCTGACCTCTCAAGATATTCCCCGGGCAGTTATAACATCTCTCCATATTATCTCTCAAACGGAAAATTTATCAAGTTCTTTCTGATTTGCAATGTTTCGGGAAAAAAATTACCATATAATCATGCTAAAACGCAGCAATAAGATACTGTTAATCACGGAAATTTCAATTTTTGCGGTGGTAACGTTCCTGATGCTTTTTGCGATTGCATGGATACAATCCGCCATCCCGGTGAAAGAGACTTTCAAAACAGTATTCCCTTTTCTGCTCATCGCCTATTTTTTCATCTTCGTTATTTTCAGAATTCTGAATTTCTATTATCTTCAGCTCCTGCACCAGAAAAACATCATAGAGAAACTGAACGGTTCTTTCATGGACCTGCGCTCAAAGATTAAGATGGACGATTTGCTGAAACAGAGTCTGGAAAGCCTTATGAGCTTCTGCAGTTGCCCGCTGGGCATTCTTCTGGTCGTTGACGAAAGGGTGAAGAAATATGCATCTGGCGAGGTTATAACCATTAACATTAACACTCTCTCCGGGAACGAGGGGAACAAGGAGACCGCCGATAATAACCACCGAATGCTCACGTTCTTCCCCACGAATATTCCGGTGAGCATTGACAAGAGGATACGGGAATTGATGAAAGAATATGATTTTGAAGGATGCAGAACCATAGTTACCATCCCTTTCGTCGGCGGCGGACAGGTGAAAACCGTGGCAATTGTCGGGGTTACCTCCATGTCCGGCAAGGAAGTGAAAAAGACGTTCAATGACATAAAAAGCATTATTGATATTTTTATAAGAAAGATTGACATGGAGATTGAAAACTCCATACTGCACGAGGAAGTCAACAAGGCATCAATAACCGACCCTCTTACCCAGCTCTACAACAGGAGGTACTTCAACAAACGCGTTAAGGAAAAATTCGTGAAGGCGAAGAGAATGGGCTTCCCGGTTTCAATCATGATTTCAGACCTGGATAATTTCAAGAATTACGTGGACACCTACGGACACCCGAAGGGAGACGTTATACTTTCAGAGGTCGCGTCACTGATCAGCGGCACAATAAGAGAGAGCGACATGGTATGCCGGTTCGGCGGAGACGAATTCGCATACCTTCTGCCATTCGCCTCAAGCGTTGAGGCGAACACCCTCGCAGAAAGAATAAAGAAGGTCGTGTCCCATCATGTTTTCCTTGAAAACAACGTTGAACAATCCGTGCATCTGACCTTGAGCATGGGAATCGCAAGTTTCCCGGAACACGGGCAAAGCGAACATGACATCCTCAGCAAAGCCGACAGTGCGTTGTTCTCATCAAAAAATGACGGAAAGAACAGAATAACCATATACAAGGAAAAGGAGGGGTGAGTGAGATGTTCCAGATTGACAGAATTCTTACACTATTCGTGGCCGGAATGGCGCTGCTTATGTTCGTTCTTTCAACAATCATTGCGGGCATAAACAGAAAAAGACTTTTTTCCGCCCTCACGCTTTCAATAGTCTATTCCCTTTTTGCGGCATATTACCTTTATCTCGGTTTCCTTTTTAAGGCGCCCGTTTCCATAATGGAGACTGAAGTGATAAAACCGGAAAACCCCATAACCAATATATTTCCGGAGGCTCCCGCGGAAGAAGTCAAAACTCCGGATTTCCTTGTTGTCATACAGGTGGGAAACGACACATTTGACGTTGCTCCTGATGATGAGATAGATATAAAGAAAAACGGAAGATTTCAGATAAAAGAGGTTAAGTATCCGCAGGGCGACGGATCTGAAGACATCAGGGCAGACCTGAAGGGTTTTGCAGGCAATGCCCGGTTTAACGACGGACAGGATATCGGCTACTGGATAACATATAAAGACATGATGCAGCACTGGTCCATTGAGGGGGAGAAAGACAAGTTTGAGATTGTTGTGAAAAACCGTAAGGAACCCATGGGAAGCATCTATGTGAGATTTGTTGATTAACCCTGTCTGATTTCAAATGAGAAAAAAAGGGCTGATAATAAGTTTTGAGGGCATTGACGGCTGCGGAAAGACGACGCAGGCAAGACTTTT
Organism: uncultured bacterium; assembly: GCA_964421645.1. Taxonomy (GTDB): domain Bacteria; phylum Ratteibacteria; class UBA8468; order B48-G9; family JAFGKM01; genus JAFGKM01. The sequence continues at coordinate 1,493 of CAYQXZ010000087.1, read as the reverse complement.
CTGCAGGCACCTGCGGGAGAAAGGCGTGAACGCGGTCCTGTTGAATGAGCCAGGCGGAACGTATACGGGTGACAAGATACGGAACATCCTGCTTGATAAAGAAAACAGCATATGCCCGTTGAGCGAACTTCTGCTTTACCTTGCCAGCAGAATGCAGCTGGTTGAAGAGGTCATAAAACCCGCCGTGGAGGAGGGAAAGACCGTCGTACTGGACAGGTACGTTGATTCAACCACCGCATACCAGGGATACGGCAGAGGTCTTTCCGAAAAGCTCATACGGTACCTCCATCGCATATCCATAGGCACGTTGATGCCGGACCTGACGTTCGTTATAGACGCACCTGCGGAAGAACTGCTGGACGTTCTGGACAGAAAGGACCGCGACCGGATGGAAATAGAGTCCATTGAATTCCAGAAACGTGTGCGGAAGGGCTACCTTGCAATTGCGGCCCGGCAGCCGTCAAGAGTGAAGGTCGTCAGGAGAAAAGCACTGCAGATGACGCACGCAGATGTGGTGAAGAAATGGGAGAGCTTTCTGAATGGACGCAAAAACAATAGAAAAGTTTCTCACAAGAACCAAAGAGAAAAATAAGGTCGCCGGAGCGTACATAATCTACGGCGGAGATAAAAAGCAGCGGAACGAAATCGCTCTTTTTCTTTCCATGCTTCTCAACTGCAAGGACTCTCCGCCCTGCGGTAAATGCGGATCCTGCGAGCGGATAGGGAAAGGCACCCACCCGGACATCAAGCGGATTCTGCCGTCAAAAAGCGTACTGTCCATAGACGACGTACGGTGGGTGAAAGACGACATATACCTCACTCCTTATTACGGGGAAAAGAAGGTTTACATATTTGACATAGAGTACATGAAGGAAGAGTCGGCAAACGCCCTGCTGAAAATCCTGGAGGAACCGCCTCCATACGGAGTCCTCGTAATACAGAGCAGCAGCACCAATTTTTTCCTTCCCACGATACTCTCAAGATGCCAGAAGATCCGTCTCAACTACAGTCTTACCGGGGAGAACGGGGGAGATGCCGCCGTGAAGAACGAATTCGCAGAACTCCTGAAACTGTCAATGAAACATGATTTCTACGAGTTTTTCAGGGAAATTGATGCGTTCCTGAAAGACCGGGAGAGAGAAGACGTTGAAGCGTGGCTGGGAAAGATTGTCACGCTATATCGCGACGCCTTTTTCAGGAAGGCCGGAATGCCTGAGGGACTTCTCGTCAACAAGGATGCCGGAGACAGGTTTGTACCGGAGGACGGAGGAAAGTTCCTTGATGCCGTGGAAAGAATACTGGAATTGAAAAAACAGGTGAGGTATAATATAAACCTGAAACTGGGATTGGACACCCTGTTTCTCTCAATATCCTAAATCAATTGCCGAAGTGGCGGAATTGGCAGACGCGCAAGGTTCAGGACCTTGTGGTGGCAACACCGTTGGGGTTCGACTCCCCACTTCGGCACTAAGCTTCTACGGAGGGAGTCGAAG
>CAYQXZ010000086.1:0-7795 GCA_964421645.1 uncultured bacterium | reverse complement strand
GAAGGAAGACGGTCTCCGCAGAGAGCAGGAGAAGAAAGCCCGTGCGGAACTTGCCGCAGAAAGGTCTGCTGCTGCGAAACTTGCGAAAGAGCAGGAAAGGCAGGCTCGTGAGAAAGTCGCTGCAGAAAGGGTTGCTGCAAAACTTGCGAAACAGCGGGAGATGGAGTCGCGAAAGAAACTTGCCGCAGAAAAATCTACCGCAGCGAAATTGGCAAAAGAAGCTGTCCTTGCACAGGAAAAGAAGACTGTTGCAGTCCCTCTCAGCGGACCCCTGAGAAGAAAACAAGAACTGCTGGAGTTTATCAGAATTAGGAGACTTCTTAACGAACGGGGTGCAGAAAGAAGGAAAGTCCTTAAATCAGTTGCAGAAGAGAAGAAGGCGAGGGTTGTTCCGGTACCTGTCCCGGTTCCCCTTGGAAAACTCCCGGTTGCCGGGAAACCGCCGGTTCCGGCCAAAACCGGAATTCCGGCCGTAAGCAGGGAAGATCAGAAGAAAATCACTGCACATATTAACTCTCTTGAAAAAGAAGCCGGCAGGATAAGCAGTGCCGCCGTAAAGAATACCGGGCCATCCGTTCTGGCCGCGCAGAAATTCATATCAGGATTCAAGAAGAAACCGGTATCGGAAGAAAAACTGGTGTCTGTACGTCGTCCTGCAAGAAAAGTTGCCAAGTACAGAGAACCTTTCCGTCTGTTCCCGTTTATAAGGAAGAATGCTTTCAAATTTGTGTTCCTGCTGCTTTGCATCGGCTGGTTTGCAGAGATTTTCATGCTTATAAGAGGATTCCAGGAACCACAGGAACGCCTGAAATCAATAGTCGGCGAAGAATTTACGGATAAGCCTTCCGGAGAGAAACCGTCAGCCGGGACGGTCACAGAACCAGAAAGTTTTGTAATAAACAAACCTGAAAGAATTGACATTGAGGGAAAACGCGATCCGTTCTCACCGGGGCGGCTGACCATGGATGTCCTGGACAGGCCGTCACCGACGAGCATAGTACTTGCACCAAGGCCGGAAGTTGTTTCCATCTTGAGGCCTTCAAGGACTGTCAGCGTTATAAGGGGAGAGAAACAAATGGAGGTTGAAAAAGTGGCTGATGTCACAAAGCCGCAGGCACCCGCATATCAGACAATCCTGAAACCCTCTCTGTCAGCCGGAGTTCCTGCACCTGCCACTCTTACACCTCTGGAAAAAGTGCAGACACCCGAGCCTTCGCCTTTGATTATGCCGGAGAAACGCTGCGATCTTATATACAGAGGAAGAATGCTTGTTGAGGGGGTTGAATATCTGTTCATAGAGGGTAAACAAAAAACATACAGAGTTACGGTTGGCGACGTTGTGGAAGGCTTCAGAATACTCCGCAAAGAGAGCAATAAACTGCATCTTTCAAAGGACGGTATACTATATGAAATCAGCCTGGATTGACCACGGTAATTTGTTGATTATGCAACGAACAGAGGGTAATATAAAAGGGAGGGATGCAAATGAAGCGTATACTTAACCTGTATCTTATGCTTTTTATCTTACTGGCGGCATCAGGCGTTTTGAACGCACAATCTTTGAACGCACAGTCACAGAAGGCCGATCTTGACGTTATGTATATGAAGGCGGTCAACAGTTACTACGCCAAGAACTATGCCGAAGCCATTACGCAATTCAAGGAAATCCAGGGTATTGACCAGAATTACAGGTCAAGCCAGGTAACCAGGTTCATACGGGTCGCTGAAACGCAACTGGGCAAGTCGGGTGTTAAGGAGACATTCAAGCCCACTGAACGCAAGGGGACCGAGGTTGATGTAGTGAAGGAAGGGGAGTATGAAACTTTTGCGATGACTTCGCAAAAAGTCCTGCTTGATGCTTACGCATATCTGGAGGAAATGGAGGGGCGGTACAGTATCGCAAATTTTGAGATGCTGGAGCCGAATTCCACTCTTATACTGGCAAAGAAGTCTTATGAAGACAAACAGTTTGCAGAAACAATACGCCTGGCGAACAAGGCACGTTTCCAGGTGGAACAGATTATACAGAAGAAAGCAGAACTTGAAAAACCTGTTCTGGGCGTTGTAGGAACCACACCGGTTACCCTGAACTTGAGCAATGCGGATCTTGAACAAAGCCTGAAACTTATATATGACCTGACCGGAGCGAACATTATTCTAAGCAAGGGAATTACGGGCAGGGTTACCATAAACGTTAAGGATATTCCTCTGCAGAAAGTCCTTGACCTGATATGCGAGGCAAACAAGCTCAAGTACATAGAGGAAGACCAGGTTATCAAGATAATGACGGAAACCGAGTATGATACACGCGCCAAGGCGGTCAAGGAGAAAAGCAGAAGGGTATTCAACGTTTTCTACGGAGACGCTGCACTTATCGCGAAATCGCTAAGGGAAACGTTCAAGATGGATACTATCGTCCATGACCCGCGGACGAATTCTATCGTTGTTGACGTAACCAATCCTACATTGCTCCAGCAGATACAGGATATCATATCCTCTCTGGATATGCCGATTTCCCAGGTCCTGCTTGAGGCAAAGATTGTTGAGATCGCTCTTTCAAAGGAGAATTCGTTCTCAATAGACTGGCTCATTAGTTCCAGGATGATTGAGAGCATAGATACCGTTTTAACCGGTCCGCGGTTCGGAGTCGCTCCAACATTTACTCCCGGAGTATCTTCCAGTTTGCCTGCGGGATTCTCCTTCGGTCTGACAAACAACGACGTAAACAGCCTGATCAGCGCGCTTGCGACCCAGGGTGACGTAAAACTCATACAGTCTCCGAAGGTCATGTGTCTTAACGGCACAACCGCAATAATCAGGGTTGTCCAGAATTTTCCGTACATTATCCCGGAATATCAACAGACCTATAATCCCACTACCGGTGCGTTGACAGGCAGTACGCAGAACGTTAACGTATACGAGGAAGACGTGGGGACGGAGTTTGAGGTTACTCCTATCATCCAGAGAAACAGGACGGTCTTTCTCACCATGAACATCTATGACTCCCGGCTTGTGGAAGTAAGAAAACTGTCTGCGATTGCCGCAGGACTTACTTATGAGACGGAACAGCCTATAATATCCACGCGGGAAACGACCCAGAACGTTACTCTTTTTGACGGCCAGACGCTGGTTATAGGAGGTATGATACAGCACAGGGAGGAGAAGTCGGAAACAGGAGTGCCTTTCCTAAGAAAGATCCCGATATTGGGATATCTTTTCAGGAAACCAAAGTATACCAAATCTACCGATGAATTAATATTATTCCTTACTCCTTACATTGTTACGACGTACCAGGAAGCAGAAACGCTAAGCAAGCCTGATCTTGACAAGGCTAAAAAGAAGATAGATGCCGGCTTGCTTGAGAAATTCTAAACCTTTAAATTTGAGGGATTATGGGGTAAAATATAACAGGGAAGAGAAATACCCTATAGAAAGAAGGGAAGGAGGTTTGGCGATGAATAAGAGAAAATACTGTTTGCCTATGCTAACAACGTTTTTGATCCTCTCAGTCGTTTCAGTCTTGAGTGCTCAGACGAAGTCGACCAGTTCCAGTTCCAGGAGTACGAGGAGCACGGGAGGTACTTCTAACTTCAGACAGAACCAAGGGGATAATGAAGAACGCAAGGGCGCCGTGAGGGATTTTGTGATGGCTGTAATAGGAGGGATGTTAAGGCATCCTGATCCGACAATAAGAAAGCAGGCCATACAGGCAATATCTTCGGGAATGATTGGCGGCGATAACAACACTAATGCCAATAACGAAGGGGGGATCAGAAGCTTGTTTGCCGTCGGTGACGAAAGAGGCGGCGGTTCAGGAAAGGACGAGACGTCAACAGGCGTTGGCGGAGCAGTGTTTATACCTGACATGTACGTTCTTCTTTCCGACCCTGATCCGGAAGTGAGGGATATCGCTTCAGTGGGTCTGGATATGATTTTCCAGACAGATACCACGTTACTAAGGTTTATGAACGATCCGGAACCGCTCATAAGAAAATATGCCGCTCAAATCTACTCAAAGAAAGGTTTCTCATCATCACAGTACCAGAATAACACGTCCAATAGCGAGCAGAATATGGGACAGGTAAGGGACCTGCTCGCATTGAGGACCATGCTTGTCCACCTGAAGCACGAGAAGGAGCCGAGCGTGAGAAAGTCCATAGTGGATTCCATTGAATGGTACATAAGAAGCGGCGGAAATAACGACAATCGGGGGGGTAACGCGAACAATCAATCTGCAGGCGACATGTTCGGGGTTGACGTCGCCCTGCTTGACAAGTACCTCAACGACGATAATGCGGAGTTGAGGAAACAGGCAATAAAGACGATCGCTCTAAGGGAATCCAGCGACGACGTACTGATGAAACTGATGGAAAGACTGCGCGTGGAACAGGACGAAGAGGTGAAAAAAGAGCTTCTTACAGCCATGGATATATTAAGAACCGTGCAGTATTATAATAGAGAACAAGGGGGCGCCGGCGGCAGAGGCGGTGCGGGTGTTCTCCCTTCGGGAGTATTGCCTGGAACAGCAGCCAGGTAAGAAACAGGCAGACCTCATTACGATGAGAAATAAGAGCGGATATGTCATAGGGGCTATATCTTTTTTAATTTTCCTTTCCAGTTGTTTTGCGAAGGATTTTGTCCTCAATTTCAATGATGTGGATATACGCACATTTGTAAAATTTGTGGGAGAATTCACTAAGGAAAACTATGTAATAGATCCCACGGTAAAAGGTAACATAACCATATACTCCAACAGGCCGGTTCCCTCCGAAGAGATAGAGACAATTTTCAAGGCAGTTCTCAACCTGTACGGTTTCTCTGTTATCAGGGAGGGTGTAATATCCAAGATTGTTCCATCCAGCGAGGCAAGAATAAGGGTCCGGAATATTAATGTGGGTCCTGTGCCTCCAGACAGGATGGAGGATTTCCTGATACAGATAATACCTCTTAAGTACTACCCGCCGGACGTCCTGTCCCAGATTCTTGCGCCATATATAACAAAGGGGGGGCAGATTACCGTTGACAGCCGGACCAACAGCCTGGTTGTTTCCGACGTGGGTGCCAATGTATCAAAGATACAGGAGATTATCGCAAAGATTGATGTGCCGAGTCCTCCGGGCAAGGAAGTTCTGAAAATCTACCGTCTTGAAAATGCGGATGCGGAAGAAGTTGCCAAGATACTTACCCAGCTTCTTGCAAGGCCGCGACAGGCCGTGCGGAGAGGCGAGGCCCCAGCCATACAGCCGTCCGTGGTCGCCGCGAAGGCAACAAACTCGCTTATCGTGAATGCCGACCCGGATGATTTCGCCAATATTGAAAACATCCTCAAGGAACTGGACGTGCTAACAAACCAGGTTCTCATAGAGGCTCTGATTGTTGAGGTTTCCCAGGAAACGGTAAAGAGAATGGGGATAGAATGGGCTGCCACGGATACCTATGATAACGGAAGATTTACGGGCGGCGCAGGGACCAATTTCGGCTATATAGAGGACTATGCATCTACGGGCGTCGCGCCTGAAGGCCTTTCGCTGGGCTTTTTCAAAGGAGAATTGTCATTCCCTTTAAGCGTGGGCGCACTGATCAATCTTTATGCAAAGGATGGAAATTTCAATATATTGTCAACGCCCCAGATTATGACCATGGACAACCAGGAGGCGACAATCAGCGTAAGTGAGAACATCCCCTATCTGAAGGAAACCAGGTTCATTCAGGGCACGACAGGCACCAGCGGCGACACAATAAAAAGCTATGACTATAAGGATGTCGGCATAACCCTGAAAATTACGCCCCAGATAAGCCAGGATAAATACGTACGACTCAAGATATCACAGGAAGTTACAAAGCTTATTGAGGGAGGCATTCCCGAGGCGCCCACCACGGCGAAACGCTCCGTGGATACCAAGCTCATTGTCCCCAACAAACGGACGATTGTTCTCGGGGGATTGGTGAGAGATGATGTTGAGGATACGGTACAGAAGGTTCCCCTTCTGGGGGACATCTGGCTGCTGGGCAAACTCTTCAGGTATAACTCCAAGAAGACAATGAAAACGAATCTGCTGATTTTCATAACTCCCCATATCATGACTTCTTTTGAAGAAGCCGAAGCGATGAAGGTTGAAAAAGAGAAGATTCTGGAAATTAAGAAAAAGTGAGATGGAAAACAAATCCGTTCTATGGATAGAAAACCCCGAAGATATGGTTGATCCTGAATTGCTGACGTCTTTCCCTTACGCTTTTCTGAAGAATAACTGCCTGCTCCCGCTGAAGAATGCCGGGGGAGAAATAATAATAGTGACCGACGATCCGCTGAAGACCGATATAGGAGAAATCAGGTCACAGTTGAACAGGGAGGTCAAGATTGCCCTTGCATCAACAGAGAATATCCAGAGATGCCTGGATAAGTTCTACTACCATCCCAGCTCTTCAAAGAAGGTTATAGACGACCTCAAGTCCGAGGAAATGCTGCATCTGGAGGAAGACATAGACGTTGACGGCATGAATCTTCTTGACCTTGCCAACAAGGCACCCGTCATACGCCTGGTCAACCAGATTCTCTACAGGGCAATATCCATGAGGGCGAGCGACGTTCACATACAGGGCGGTGAAACGAACCTAAAGGTGAGATACAGGGTGGACGGAGTACTGCATGATATTTTCGTACTGCCAAGGAAATATCATCCTGCGATAGTAACCAGGGTCAAGATAATATCAAACCTGGATATAGCGGAAAAAAGGATACCCCAGGACGGCAGGACGTCAATTAAAGCAGATAACAAGAAAATTGATATCAGGGTTTCTATCATACCGACTTTCTTCGGGGAGTCTGTTGTGCTCAGACTTCTGGACAGGAGCGCTTTCCTGTTCAATCTGAACGATCTCGGATTTTCCAGGGAACACTATGAGAATTTCAACAAGCTTATTCATCTTGATCATGGAATAATTCTTCTTACGGGGCCGACAGGCAGCGGCAAGACCACGACTTTATACGCTGCTCTTTCAAAAATAAACAACCCGGGTATAAATATAGTTACGCTTGAAGATCCGGTGGAGTACAACATAGACGGGATAAACCAGATACAGGTTAACCCGAGGGTGGGCTTGACGTTTGCAAACGGATTAAGATCTATCTTAAGACATGATCCGAATATTATCATGGTCGGTGAAATAAGAGACGTTGAGACTGCAGAAATGGCAATACAGGCATCTCTGACCGGCCACCTTGTTTTCAGCACTCTTCATACCAACGATTCAACGAGTGCTGTCATAAGATTGATTGACATGGGGGTTGAACCGTATCTTATTGCTTCTTCTCTTGTCGGCATAATGGCGCAAAGACTGGTCAGGCTTAACTGTCCCGAATGTTCGGCAGATGCCAGTCCTTCTCCTGTGGAAATGGAGCAGATTGCTTTCGGGGAAGGCAACCTGTCGGGTATGCATTACAGGGAAGGCAAAGGATGCAGCAAGTGTTTCAATGAAGGGTTCTACGGCAGAACAGGAATATTTGAACTTCTGGCCATAGACGATGAAATGAGGAACAGAATAGCCGTAAAAACTTCGGTTGCGGAAATAAAAAAGCTTGCCATGAAGAAGAATCTCGTAACATTGAGAATGGACGGTGCGGAGAAAATAAGGCAGGGCATTACAACAATCCCTGAAGTCTTGAGAGTTACCCAGGAAATTTAATTTGCCCGGTAGTGTAACGGTAACACACCGGCCTTTGGAGCCGATGTTCGAGGTTCAAATCCTCGCCGGGCAGTAGTTTTATCCGGAGAGGATTTGAATAGAGCGAAGTCAG
>CAYQXZ010000085.1:2570-8014 GCA_964421645.1 uncultured bacterium | reverse complement strand
ATTGTATGGTGAAAGCGGTCGTTGATACCAACGTATTCATTTCAGGTCTTCTTAATAAAGAAGGCATTCCAAGAAAAATTTTCCTTGCATTTAAGGAAGGACAATTTACCCTGTTTACTTCTCCCCCAATTCTAACTGAAATCCTGACCTCTTTAAACAAACCTAAAATCTGCCGTTTGGTAGATTCAGACGACAGGAGAGAATTATTCTTGTTCCTGGAAACGTTTGCTTCATTTGTTTTCCCTAAAGAGGAAATCTCCATCTGCCGCGACCATGAAGACAATATAATTTTAGAATGCGCTTCTTCCGGACAAGTAGATTTCATTGTTACAGGGGACAAGGACCTGCTGGCTCTTTCTCCGTTTCGCGGCATTTCAATAGTAACTCCCTCTGATTTTTTGAGATATCTTTAAGCTGCGCATATTCTTTACCAAGGCATACCTCGGGGAACCGGATATCTTCAAAACCTTCCACGACAGAAAAATCTCCGCAAAACCACATTCAATCGTCCTGCGTATGCAAGAGGATGATCAACCGACATAGATCATCAGCCGAAGATGAGAGTTTCCCGACCTTCCACCTGATATGTGGGGAAGGGACTGGTGTCATAGAGAAGATCCCAGTCAACCTTGTTCCAGTATTCCTTCCCATCAAAACAACATAGAACGTTATGGGTAAACTGCCGCAACACCCGGCAGGCGATTATGACGTGGTTCATCATCCAGACTGCGGCAAGGTCCGTGGGATGCGCGACAACGCGCGCAAACTCTTCGGCAGATTTCACGGCGTTTTCTTCAGCCCTGCCGGCTTGCAGCAAAGCCCTGCGCAGTCCTTCCCTGCAGGAAGCAGGTCTCCCGGTCTCCAGCCCGGCAAATGCCTTCACGTACAGGGCGTACGCATCCTTGAACATGCAGAGCGTTTCCAGATGAAGGATATATGCTTTCGTTTTACCCTTTAGGTATTCCAGTTCAGTGATTCCGGAAGCTTTGCAGTGACTGCCTGCGGAATCCAGGTATTCAAGGGATTCACGAAGCATTGCTATTGCCTCTCTGAACTTCTCTTCTCTCGCGGTCAGCATCTTGATTGCCCCGTCGTCCCAGGGAGCGGAGAAAAACGGCGTCGCATGACTTCTTGCGGCGCGCAACATGTATATCTCCGGAGGATTCAGGCTGTAAGGCATATTTTTCAGTCCCCGCCCTCCCAGAAATGCCTCGTTCTTCTCAAGAATGCTGAAAGCCCGAATCACGTGCTCTGCCGCCCTGTCTCCGAAGACCGTTTCCGCGTAATCCCTGTAGAAACCATCCGGGGTCAGTTCTTCGTTCCACATTCCGTCTGCAAGAAACCGTACGTTATGGTCGTTTCCTGCAACGTGCGTAAGTTGTATGCACAGTCCGCCGGTTCCGTTCTCCCTGCGGGATTGAACAAAACCGTCACGCTGGTACAGATTGAGATTGAACTGCAGACCTGCCAGCGAACCGTCGTCATAAGCCCTCGGTACAGGCACGCATTCCCGGCCTTCCATGCGCCGGAACAGATAAAGAGGCGCGCCGTCCACCGTCCAGAGCGACTGCGATTCGATATCCACAAACGGCATCTCCTTGGGCAGTATCCTGTCAAGGTATGTAAGCAGATATGCCTTGCACACTGTAAGCACGCCGAGACGCAGAGAAGGTTTTATCTCTCTTGCCGCGGCGATACTCTTTTTCATCCTCTCCACGAAGCCTATGTCAGCCCGCATGTACGTCCTCTGCTTCTCCTCCCCCTGCCACCACTTTCCCCAGTGTTTCTTCAGCAGTTCGTACGATTCCCGGTATTCGAGCCACAGCCGGTTGATAGTCTCCTGGCTTTCCGGGTACGGGTCTTCATAGGCGCCCTCGGTTATCTGGAAAAATATGCCCTCAATGTCCCGGTAATTTTTCACGATATTCTCTATGCGGTTCCGGTTGATTTCATCCACCACCGGGTCGGTAAAACTTGTCAGAGCGCAGTAGACTTCGTGCGGCCTTGCCATGCGCCGCGTATACTTCGCCATATTCAGCGATACAAATGCCGAATCAAAGGAGATCCAGGTGCCTATCCCGCGTGATGCCGCCAGGCCTATCAGCTTCTGCATGAAGGCACGCCCGGTATCAAGCATTTCCTGGGAGGTGCGCGCATCCTGGAATTCCCTGGGCGATACAAACTCCCGATCGAATTTCCCGCGGCCGGCTATCATATCGGATACCCTGTATGTCCCGGTATCCTGGCGCCCCAGTGACATGCATGCGGAATCAATAGGGGTGGCATCTCCCACGAGTTTCCGTTCTCCTGCATATGAATAATCCATGAACGGCTCATTCTCAAAAAGGTAGTATATTACCCGGTTCATGCGCATCTTTGCCATCTGGTTGAAGAGCCTTTCGTAGTCGCTTACGGACATTATTGAATTTCCGACAAAGCAGAATTGCAGCCAGACGGCCCGCCAGGGATTTAATGTCTTCCCTGTTATGTTAAGGAGCGGAACTTCTATGCCGGGATCGGGTTCAGGCACTACATCCCGGCTGACAAGGAACCTGCAGCCCAAGGCCTCAAGAAATGCAAAAAGCCCGTACATTGCTGCCCGTTCATTTTTCCCTGCTATATAAAGAACCGGCTTTCCCTTGAGCGAGGAGGAACGAATTATGTAGTCGTCCGGACCGAGGCAGAAGTCTTTCCCCATTTCAGCCATGCCGGAGTCTCTCACGAGAGAATTGCTTTCAGGCGAACCGACGGCAATCGTCAACTTCTGACCTGCGCTTGGGGTGGAACCTGCATGTTTGCCGGTGAGCTTTTCCACAAGACTTGATGCTTCTTCCAACGCCCATGTCAGGATTTCCCCTGGTTTTTCACCGAAAAACCACTGCGCATCGCGCAAAAGCATCTTTTTCTTTTCAATCATTTATGGCTTTTAGGGATACGGGACTGTTAATTAAAGACTTCCCCGTCTTTTATTTAACAGGCGCACAACGGTATCAATATGCCTGTTGCGGGATGGTGCATGGTTTATTTTTCGCTTTTCCTTCTTCAGTTCCACGGTAACCATCTCGTCTGAAAAATCCACCCTTGACGTCCTCAGAAAAACCTCTCCGCCGGGTTCTATTCCCATCACGGTGCCTGCATGGTTGGCTTCAACCCCATCCAGCCCTTCAGCCGCAGAACCCACGGCATTGCATAACAGAACATAGAGATTGTGATCATAAGCTCTTGCCCTGTGAACCTTTTCCCACTCTTCCTGGCAGCTGCGTATCGTTCTCAGGCAGAACTTCTTATCGGGATTCCCGGGCCATTTGCCGCACCTTGCCGCATGGGGAGAGAGAATCAGGTCGGTACCGTTCAACGCATGAACCAGAGCCAACTCGGGAAAAAGATTGTCATAACAGATCAGGATGCCGAACTTGAGCTGTCCGATGTCAAAAGCCTCAAGGAATTCTCCCGCACCGAAATAACAGTATTCGTCGTATGAAAGATTTATCTTCCTCTGTAATCCAAGGTATTTACCCCTGTCGGCGACAATATGACTGTTGTAAACAATGTTATCCTCCAGCTCCGCTATGCCGGCGCAGATGCATATAGAATACTTATCTGAAAACTCAAGAATTTTCCTGCTGAGAGGACCTTCCGGAACCGGCTCGGCATTTTCAACCATCCTGGAATGTCCTCCGTGTCCGGTCAGCATAAGCTCAGGCAATACAAGCAGTCTGGCTCCTGTCTCCATTGCATATTCACAGGCCTTTTTAACAAGATTGAGATTTCTCTCAGGGGAAATCAGGACAGACCTCAACGAAGCCACAGTAACCTTTGTATTTTCCATGCGTCTATTATACCATCTTTATCTTTTAAACCCGGGCCCCACCTGTAATGATTCAGACCTCGGTTGAAAGACCACTGCGCATCGCGCAAAAATCCCATTTCTTTTCTCCCTGTCCTCAAGATGTATCTACAGATTCACAACGATATTTTTTTCCCTGCTTTCAATGGCCGCATGTCCGACCCTGCTTGCGCGCAGGCCGTCCTCGGCCGAAGCTCCGTCAGCAGGAGCTTTCCCCTGAAGAATGCCCACGGCAAAAGCGTTCATCGCATGCATCCATCCCTTGTCATACCGGTATTCCGTAAAAGCTACCAGTTTGAACCAGTAATCAATCAGCTCTTCCTTGTCCGGAAATTCCGCCTTGATATCCTCTTCCATTGCCTGCCGGTCAAGGGAGAGTTCGGGCAGTGTGTTTATATCCGCTATTACCTGTGATATCCTTTCCCTGACACGCCGGTCGATGCGGCGCATTGCGTACATCGCTTCAACTCCGAGCTCCTCGAATAAATATTTATGCATGTACTCCGAATACGAGGGATGTGTATGCCCGGCAAAGCGGTAAACTGGAGACTCGCCCTCAAAACCAAAGGTACGCAGTTCAACAAACTGATCAACGGTCAGGGCCCCTGTTCCTGCAACCGCTTCAAGACGCTCCTTGGGAAATTCCGTTGCCGCATAGCCGCTGTGCATCAGGGTTGCTATGCATCCCGAAGCCATCCTCAATGCATATACTTCGTCGTCGGGCCTGCATGAAGCGCAGTATACCGATTCTACTTCAGAACCCGAAAGCCATGCGATTATATCAAAAATGTGGCAGAGCTCGTAAATCACCCTGGTTCCAGGCTCCCTTTCCCAGAAGCGGGGTTTACTGCCCTTATTTTCATACTTCTTCGCATGGCAGGCATCGGTAAGACGGTAATGTATGTTGAATGCTCCACCCTGTTTCTGCAGTAACTCCCTTGCCTTGACATAGGCAGGCGCGAAACGCCGGTTAAAACCCACCATCACTATCCTGCCTGTTTTTTTCTGGGCTTCCCATACCTGCCTGCATTCCTCTTCCGTATTGGCAAGCGGTTTTTCAACGTATACGTGTTTGCCTGCGTTAAGAGCATCAAGGGTTATCCTCGCCTGAATATCTTCCTTCGTTGCGATTACAACGCCCTGCACTTCCGGGTCTTCCAGCAGTCTGCGGTATTCGGTTGTCCTTTCACTGATTGCATATCTGTTCCCGAAAGTATCAAGAAGTTTTTCATCCAAATCGCAGAGCCACTTCAACCTTATATTGGGAAGCCGCACCATGTTAGGCAGGTGCTGTTTCTGTGCAAGATACCCCACCCCTATAAGCCCCAGAACTGCCTTTCTTTCCATGTTGTTTCCTTTCTGCAATCATTCCCTGACAGGATATTCCCCGAATTTCAGAGACGCTTCAATATACACCTCGGTATTCTTTATTATTTTCTTAAACCTCTCCCTGTCGAGATATGCGCTTATGTTTGCGTTGCCGCCGGTAGTTCGCAGTGTGAAACCTCCGCCTTTTGCCGCACCGGAAACTGCATTCTTGATGCTTTCTTCAACTTCTTCTTTGCTCATGTTCAGGAAGTTCTGCGAGGGGATATTT
>CAYQXZ010000085.1:0-2560 GCA_964421645.1 uncultured bacterium | reverse complement strand
GCCTCTTTCAGATTTACATCCCCGTATGGCGTAGGTTCAAGCGGCTCAATTGAATCTATGCCCATATCGGCCATCCTTTCAAGGAAATCAATACATTTTCCGTGACAGTGCGCGCGCACCTTGCCCCCGATAGAATGTATTGCGTCGTGCACCGCCCTGTCATAAGGAAAGACCAGTTCCTCAAAGTGCCTTCTTCCGAGCCATGGAGGAATCAGCATTTCGTGCGCCCAGGTCATAAACCACGGGGAGATACCTTCCTTGCCCATGGCGAGAACAGTATCGCACACCTGACGGTTGGTTCTCTCCAGGAAAGAATGTATCAGAGAAGACTCGGAAACAAGCCATCCATAAACCTCTTCCATTGTTGACCATCGTACGAGAAGCCCGAGCGGATGCAGACGGGCGGTGAAGGGGACACCTCTCTCCCCGATTTTCTCAACCCCCTCACGGAAACTTGCGGTAAGAACAGGGCATTCAGTACGGTGAGCGTCGGCCAGGCGTTTCAGGTCGTCAAGTGAAGATATATAGCGTTTCTCCCAGCGATAATCCGGATTCTCAAGGTGCGGGTAAGAATGCCTGGTTACCGCAAAAAACTCCCCGGCCGGCGTGGAATAGATGCGTTTTAGTCTACGGTATTCATCGGGGATGTCTTCTATTATTTCTTCACGGTATGTGAAGGGAAGTCCGAAGAAACCCCAGTCAGCCCCGGCAACTCCCATGAAATTATCTGCCGAGCTGTCCACGAAATCCGCTATCCGCCTACATTCAGGCAGTTCCCTCTCTTTCTCCCCTATCTGCAGTTCTATTGGCACCCTGTCGGCTTCTCTGAAAGAAGCCGCGGTATTCAACCTCTCTCTGGATGTCATGAATAACCTTTGTCGCTGGAAGATAAACCGTCCTGTTCTGTTGTATGCACCGAAAGAAAGTCAGGTTGTTGACTACTTCGGGGTTGCAGTCACGTCTTCAGGGGCTTCCGTAACAAGCCGCATGTTGTCCAGGTAAAATTCAAGCGCGTCGCCTTCCTGGAAAGTGCCCGTAAAGATTCGGAAATAATTCATGATATAGCCCCACTTTTCGCTCCTGCCTATATCAACACCCTTCAGGTTCCACTTCATCTCTTTCCATCCGTTCGTCACTTCGTTGCGCGCCAGGACAGGAAAGTGCGGCGCTTTCCCGCCAAAAAGCATCGCGCTCACAGCCGGATGCTTCGGACTCTCGCATTTGACACTGAAACGGACCTCTATATAGGGGTCGAATTTCTGCCCGTAAAGGAAGTTTATCATGACCTGATTGCATTTTGGATTTTCCTGCTGTTTCTTGTCCACGTCCTCTTTTGTCACCGTCCACCTGATACTGCCCTTGCCTTCCACTTTTTCCAAAGTACTGATCTCCATTTTTCCTATTTCAGTCCCCTGGAAAGACTTCGGGCTCCATGCAACCTGGCCGTATATCGGCGTAGTCTTGTTGAGGTCGTCACAGGACTCCCACAGAGTTTCTTCTTCTGCACAGAAGGCAAAAACGATTCCAGAGAACGCTACCAAAACGGCTGTTCTTAAAATATTCATTCTGCTTTCCTCCTTCAACGCAGGTAGATATATCCTGCCTTGTTTAATCTCTCTATTTCCGCGGATATGCGGCGCCTGATCCCATCGTATTTCTCCGCGGTCAATTCCGGCTGTGGAGGTCTGCGCTCAAAATCCCTCATATCCGGACGGCTGCCGGGTTCCTTTCCCATCTCCTTTGTCCGTATCCTTTCCCTGCTCAAACTATCCGGGTCTATCATGTCTTCAATCTCTTTCAGGAGTGCTGACGCAGGTTTGAGAATACTCGCTCGAGCCCCTTTTGACCGTGCCAGTTCTATCGTGCGCTTGAGTGTCAGAAGATACCTGTAGTCGTTTACGCCCTCGCGCACCGCCTCCCATCCTATGGATGGTATCAATTCTCCTGCGGTTGGATAGACAAAATTGAAATGGTGGGTATATTCACGCATGTCCTCTTCCTTCCCGCTCCATTCTGCGATAGTCCCGAAGCGGTTGTACATCCCCCCGTCGTAGTACGCCCAGTGGGAAACCCCTTTTGTACCCGTCTTCCATGCCCAGAACCCGAAGTAATAACGGCTTGTATGCGCGTCAATGGGAGCAAGCCCGCAGTCATAAGACCACACTTCTTTTCCTGCCGCCTGAAGGTTCCTGATGTTTTCAAGGGACGTAACCGCTTCTATGGCCACGTCGTAATAAGGAACTTTTTCTCCGGGACCGGCCGTAGTTGTCCTGAAAGCAAGTTCCGGGTATTTCTCCTTGAAATCGCTGACCCTCTTCATCAATTTTTCCAGGCTGTCCCAGAACTGCGGCTTTCCTCCTATCTCGTCAAGCAGATAAAACAGCAATTCGTTCCATCCGTTTTCCTTGACCTTCTCCTGGACATATTTCCATGTCGGGTCGACGAAGCATTCCGCCCCTATCCACGGTATCTCTGACCACGTCCTTCCCAGCCCGGTTTCTTTCAGCAGACGCATCTGCATCGCCATGGATATTGGCTGTCTGCTGTCCCGGTTCACATC
>CAYQXZ010000084.1:0-8083 GCA_964421645.1 uncultured bacterium | reverse complement strand
AGGTCGGGGCCGAGGATACCGTAGTCCCAGAGAGTTGAGGTGGATTTTATCTTTGGAGTTTCCGGCAGTGTACCCGGATTGAAAGAGCGGGCAACCTTCAATGAAACATCCACGATTTTCCTGCCTGCCGACGGCTCCAGGTTAGAGTAGCTTGTCAGCACGGTTTCATAACCCCCGCCTGAAGGACTGAACGCTTCCTCGTCGGGAACGTATCCGGCACACCCGTTTGCCAGCTCAACAACAAATGTCATGGGGAACTTACTGCTTTTTTTGATCTCCAGTCCGAGTCCGCAGAAGAATTCCGCGGGATTAGCCAGATAGACTGCAGGTCCTATCTGGATACCCTGTACCTCCACGTTCATTTCAGGTTGTGTTCTGCAAATATAGTCAGCTATCAGAAGCTCTTTTGCAAATGTCCATTCCGTTTTATCGGTCTGCCCGTTTTCAAGTCTCTCTTTCACAACCTTCAGAGCTTTCTCAACCCTTTTTGCAGAGGGTTTTCTGCGTCTCACCTTGAGCATTTCCCGTTTGAAGGCAACCGGTATAAGTTCACCCTTCTCCGTTCCTGCCATGACCTTTATTGCCTCCGCTCCGACCCTCGTACCCACAAAGCGGGCAGATACCTCTCCATACTGGTTGCCGCAACAGGAAAGATTGTCAACCTGCGTTACGTCTCCGCAGGCACCGTTAAGGAAAACAACTACTGCATCTCTGTTCATTGCGCCGCAGATTGTCTTCTCCATGTAGTATATCCAGTCTGCTGATACGCCCCCCGGACCCGTCGTACCATGGCAGGCATAGTTAACGATACAACCGAGGAGATTACCTTTTCCGTCCCATGCCGAAAGAACCCCGACGTCAGGGTCAACCGATCCGGCAGGTTCAAGTATGTCCGTATTTCCTTTACCCGGATGCGTGTATGTGCGCCCGTTCTTCATCCTGAACCTTCTGTTGAAGGCAACGCTGTTCTCAAAACCCCTGCCTGAGGAAAAAACTGCAGGGACTTTTCTCCTGTCCGCTTCGCACACGGCAGTGACTATCTGCTTCTTCATGTGCTCGCAATAGAGCGGATCGGGGATGGTGGAGTGTTCCTTTATCAGAGTTTTTATCAATGCGGGCGCATCTTCATACTCTTCTTCCAGCATTCCGAAGTAAGGACCTCCTGAATGGGTATGCGATGCGGCTATGAGGATTGCATCCGGCTTTATCCCGGTTCGTTTCTCAATTTCACTGCGTATTTCCCGGACGTCTTCGGGAGAACGGACAACCAGGCTGTCTATGCCGACTATTGCGGTACGCTCTCTGCCGTCGGATATTACCGCAGCCCTTGCCTTGAGAGTATCATGTATGGATTCTGTATATCTCTTGCCGTATCCGCCGGGACCTTCCATGCCCAACGAAGAAGTTATGTCGGTAGTAAAAAATCCTGCTTGCATCATTGTCACCCCCACCTTAATCCTCCCCCCTCAAGGGGGAGGAAAAGGTGTTATTCATTCTACCTTTTCTATCTTGACCGGCTTGCCGGTCTTCGCCGACTCCACTGCCGCAAGGCACGTGGCAACGGTCTTTGCACCCTCAAATTCGTTTGTCAGCACCGGCCTGTCATTTAAGATACATTCAACGAACTCGGCTATTTCATCAGATACATTGTGGCTTTCAATCTCAACCGGAAAGGACGCAAAGGAAGGCGAGTTCCGAAAGTTTCCCTGTTTGCAGAGTTGTATCTGTGAACTGGTGTTATCGCATATGATGGTACCTTTCGTACCGTAAAGTACCGTCCTCATGGTATAGGGTCTGATGCAGCCTATGGAAACCATCACCTTTCCCACCACGTTTTTCGGAAACTTGTATACAGCAATGGTACAGTCGTCAACAGGCCAGTCTGTAAGGCACTTGTGGTTGGAATACGCAAATACCTCCTTTGCGTCTCCGGCTATCCAGCGGAGCAGATCCACGGCATGGCATCCGCCTCCGAGAAACGGCTCGCGGCGCGGATCCTTTCGCCAGTTGCCGACCCCTTGAATTTTCGCATAGCTGTGGGCGTATTCGCTTTCAACCAGGAACAACTCGCCCACATCTCCTTCCGCAACCATTTTTTTCGCCAGCATGAAACCGGGTGCATACCGGCAGACCTGGCCCACCATAAATCGCCTGCCGGTTCCCTTCACAGCCGCGATGGTTTCTTTCGCTTCCTCCACCGAAGCGGTCATGGGCTTTTCACACAGCACGTCCTTACCCGCTTCCAGTGAGTCTATCGCCTGCCGTGCGTGTACGAAATCAGGGGAAGCGACCGAGATAATCCCTATCTCTTTCTTATCAAGAAGCGCCCTGTAATCCTTCACGGCCAGCGACACGCTGAATTCTTCCTTTGTCTTTTCAAGAATCTCCCCGTCAGTATCGCAGATACCAAGGATTTTTGTATTGGGGTTCTTCTGATAGCCGACGAGATGCGCCCTGCCCATCCTCAATCCAATTACACCTACCCCAATCTCTTTCGCCATTTGAATCCTCTCCTTCAGAAGAGAAGATCTTGGACTACGGAGACGCCCTTTTCCACGTCAATGCTGCATCCCGCCTGCTTGAGTCCCACGCCCACAGCGGTTATGGCAGTCAGGACATCAAATTCGTCCTGCCATCCGAGATGCGAGATCCTCACGATTTTGCCCTTCATATGGTCCTGTCCGCCTGCAACAGATATGCCGTATTTTACCCTCAAACTCTTCACAAGCTTATCACCGTCCACGCCTTCGGGCAGGAGCACCGCAGTCACGGCATCGGAAGGCGATTCCGAAAGGAGCTTGAGCCCTGCTGCCTGGAATGCCTGCCTTGTGGCTTCCGCTCTCTTGTGATGTTCTTCCCATACCTTCTCAATGCCGGCGTTCTTTATCATCGCCAGGGATTTTCTCAAGCCCACCACAAGAGAAACCGGAATGGTGAAGGGGAAATCGCTCTTGGCAAGCGCTTTCTTGTATTTCTTCAGGTTGAAATAATACTTGGGCAGGTTGGAAGTCTCCACTTTCTTCCATGCCTTTTCACTCACGGACATGAACGCCAGGCCGGGCGGCAGCATCAACGCTTTCTGCGAGCCGGTAACCACGATGTCTATCTTCCATTCATCGGTAAGACAGGGCACCGCACCCATTGCGCTGACTGCGTCCACGACGAAAATTGTGTCTTCAAAACCCGCAATGACCGCCCCTATCTTCTCAATGTCAAAGTGCGTCCCGGTGGAGGTTTCGCAGAGGGTACCAAAGACCGCTTTCACGCCTTTGTTGGCGGCAAGGACTTCCCTCGCCTTTTCCGCCTCAAGCTTCTTTCCCCATTCAAGCTCAATGGGAATGACTTCCAGCTTGTAGGCGGCGCAAATCTCTTTGAACCGTTCTCCGAACTTGCCGCCGGAGATAACCACAACCTTGTCTCCGGTTGACAGGAAATTGACCACGGCCGCCTCCATGGCGCCTGTACCGGACGAGGCGAGTATGAATACGTCGTTCTTTGTACAGAACACGTATTTCAAATCCTCAAGTGTCTCCGAGGCAATTTTTATAAACTCTTCAGTCCTGTGATGGATAACCGGCTCTGCCATTTCAAGCAGAACCTGCTCGGGAACCGAGGTCGGTCCCGGCGTAAAAAGTCTATTCCTTAACATTGCGTCTCCTTTACCCCGATCATCTCGTCATTGCGAGCCGTCTTCCGGCGCGGCAATCTCATGAGATTGCTTCGTCACTCCGTTCCTCGCAATGACAAGCGGTGCGGAATCTCGGTTTTGTTTTTCAATCTGTTGCTTTTGCCAATCAATGATGGCGTGTTGGATTACTTCACTTATGTTCTTCACGGTTATCACTTCCAGCTCTTCATGAACTTTTTTCGGTATCTCCTTGAGATCCTTTTCGTTTTCCGCAGGTATAATCACTTTCTTTATGCCTGAACGGTGGGCGGCAAGCAGTTTGGACTTCAACCCTCCAATCTTGAGAACCTTTCCCTGCAGGGTTATCTCTCCGGTCATCGCGATGCTTGCATTGACCGGCTTCCCGGTGAGACAGGAGATAAGAGCCGTGGCAATGGTTATGCCGGCCGAGGGGCCGTCTTTAGGTATTGCCCCTTCGGGCACATGTATGTGTATATCCAGGTTCTTGTAGAAATCCGGCTTAATCCCCAGTTCGGAAGAGTGCGCCCTCACGTAGCTCAACGCGGCCTGCGCAGATTCTTTCATGACCTCGCCAAGCTGGCCGGTCAGCATAAGACTCGCCTTGCCCTTCATCGTGAGAACCTCGGTAAAAAGGATCTCGCCTCCGTATTCAGTCCATGCCATACCCGTGGCAACGCCAACCTTGTTCTCCTTTTCGCCTTCAAGCGGCGAGAATTTCTCGGGTCCAAGGTACTTTTCTATACTCTTTACATTGATGGTAAACGGACCCTCTTTTTTCGTTTCCACAATCTTCTTCGTTACCTTTCTGCAGATGTTGGCGATTTCTCTTTCAAGGTTCCTTACCCCGGCTTCACGCGTGTAGTTTCTTATGATATGAAATATTGCATCATCCGAGAATTTCAGGTTTTCGGCCGTAAGCCCGTGCTCCTTGAGCTGCTTGGGAATAAGATGCCTCTGCGCAATCTCTTTTTTTTCCCACATCGTGTATCCGGGCAGGGATATTATCTCCATCCTGTCAAGGAGGGCCGGCGGTATGGAAAATTCCGTATTCGCGGTCGTTATGAAAAGTATCTTTGACAGGTCAAACTCAACCTCAAGGTAGTGGTCGGAAAAAGTGTTGTTCTGCTCCGGGTCAAGGACCTCAAGGAGCGCGCTTGAGGGATCCCCCCTGAAATCCTTCCCCAGCTTGTCAATCTCGTCAAGTAGAAATACGGGGTTGCTGACGCCCGCCTTCTTGAGCGACTGTATTATCCTGCCAGGCAGGGAGCCTATATAGGTTTTCCTGTGACCCCTGATCTCCGCCTCGTCCCGCATTCCGCCGAGAGATACTCTTATGAATTTCCTGCCAATCGCCCTCGCCACGGATTTTCCCAGCGACGTCTTGCCGACGCCCGGAGGACCCACGAAACAAAGGATGGGCCCTTTCAGTCCCTCGGACCTTTTCCGGACTGCAAGATATTCCACTATCCTTTCCTTCACCTTTTCCAGGCCATAATGATCTTCGTTCAGAATATCTTCCGCGTGTTTTATGTCAAGGTTGTCCGGTGTCTGCACGTCCCACGGAAGACTTATCAGCCAGTCAAGGTATGTCCTTATAACTGTCGCTTCCGGAGAAAGAGGCATCATTTTGGAGAGGCGTGAAAGCTCTTCCATTGACTTGGACTCGGCGGACTTGGGCATCTTCGCCTTCTTTATCTTCTCCCTCAACTGGTTTATCTCGTCACTCTCCCCTTCCTTGCCGAGTTCTTTCTGGATTTCCTTGAGCTGTTCGCTCAAGAAATACTGTTTCTGGGTATCCTCTATCTTTTTTATCACCTGGCTCTGGATCTTCTTCTGCACCTCAAGAACTCCTATCTCGCTGTTCAATATGTTTATGAGCAACTTCAGGCGCTCGGCAACCGGCATGGTCTCCATTATTACGCCTTTATCCTTGAGCTTGAGGGGCAGGTAGCCGGCAATTGTGTCGCACAGGCGAGAAAAATCCTCAATGGTGGATATAGTGCTGTAAAGTTCCTTTGGAACGGATGTGTTCAAACTCAGGTATTTCTCAAGAAGTTCCAGCACGAGCCTGGAAAGCGCTTCGTTTTCCTTGTTCTTTGTCTCTTCGGGCTTTTCCGTTATTCTTTCAATCCTGCCCACGAAAATCTTCTTGTCCTTTGAGAAATCCTTTATCACAGCCCTGCCGAGAACCTCCACCAGAATCTTCATCACCCCGCTCTGCTCCCTTACGCTCTGGATGATCTTAGAGGTAACACCCACGGAGTAGAGATCTTTCATTTCCGGGTCTTCAACCTGCTGGTCGGTCTGGAAGACTATGAGGAGCTCTTCTTCGTTTGCAAGCGCCTCTTCCACCGCATTTACCGATCGGTTCCTCCCGACAAGAAGGGGAACAACCATGTTGGGAAATATTAAAAGGTCTCTTAAAGGCAGAGCCGGCAGGACTTTTTTCAAAGTCCGGTCACTTTTTTTCAGTATAGCCATTTTTTTTCAGTAATGAAACCTTTGTGGATTGTATTATCCTGTCTCCGAGTCCGTACTTCAAAGACTCTTCCGCATTCATGAAATAATCCCTGTCCGTATCCTTTTCAATTCTTTTTACCGGCTTGCCGGTATGGAGGGCGAGGATACCGTTGATAATCCCCTTCAACCGCACCATTTCCTTCGTTTGTATGCTGACATCCTTGGTGGTGCCTTCAACCCCGCCCCACGGCTGGTGTATCAGAACCCTGCTGTTAGGCAGGAGATACCTTTTGCCTTTCGTGCCGCCGGCAAGCAGAAGCGCACCCATGCTGGATGCCTGTCCTATGCAGTAGGTTGAGACATCGCAGGAGACAAACTGCATGGTGTCGTAAATGGCAAGTCCCGCAGTTATTGAGCCACCCGGGGTATTCAGGTAAAGGTGAATGTCCTTCTCCGAGTCCTCGTTCTGCAGGAACAGAAACTCGGCGATCACGACGTTTGCGAGATGGTCAGTTATTGCCGAACCGATGAAGATAATCCTGTCCTTCAGAAGCCGGGAGTAGATATCATACGCCCGCTCCCCTCTTTCTGAGGATTCTATTACGTACGGAATCAACTGGTTTTTCATTTTGGGATCTCCCAGTTTCCCCTCACCCTGTCCCTCTCCCACAAGGGGCGAGGGAATAGTGAGAGGTTTTTCATTTTATCATCTCCAGTTTTTTCTCTTCTCCCGGCAGAATGACTCTCTTGATGGATTGTATGTTGTCCGTGAGAACCTTGAACGCCTTCTGGATTCTTATCTCATCCTTCAGGTCGTGCATCTTGCCTGATTTCTCCAGCTTCTCCCTGATCTGGTCAAAAGACTCGCCCACGGTGCGGCTCAACTCCGTAATCTTCGCCTTTACCTCTTCTTCGCTTACCTCAATCTTTTCAGCCCCGGCTATGCTGTCAAGAATAAAATATCTCTTAACGCTTGTCTCTGCTTCCGGTTTCACCCTGTCAAAAACTTCCTTTGCAAGCTTCTCTTTCTCCTCCTGGGGCTTGTTCCTCAAGTCCATCCGGCTCAAATAATCTTCAGTGTATCTTATCGCCTGTTCGTTCACCATCTTTTCCGGGACTGGGAATGAGGTGCCCTTGAAAATCTCGCTCCACAGTTCCTTTTCCTCTTCCATCCGCGCCCTCATGGAGTTGTAATCCTCAAGCTGCTGTTTTATTCTCTCACGCCAGGCATTTCTCTTTCCCGGGTCAATGATTGACGACGCAAACTCGGGTTTCTTTTCCCATTCCGCCAGTACGTCACTTATGTTTTTCTCGGTCACAGGCTCCGGGGTTCGCTGTTTCACGGGTATACCCTTGTACTTGGGCAGGTTGACCTGCGGTTTGAGCTCAAAATAGACCTTGAACTTCAGACCGCCGTCTTCAAAATTCACCGCGTAAACATCCGGCTCAACCGCAGGAGAAAAGCCCTTCTCCTTGAGACCGTTGAAATAGACTTCCGGAACTACCCTCTTCAGGATGTTTTCTCTTATGGTATCCTGAAATTTTGATTCTATCATGGAGTCAGGCGCCTTGCCCTTCCTGAACCCCTCCACAGCAGCATTCTCCCTTATCTCTCTTATGATTGAAAGACGCTCTTTTTCAACGGTTTCCCTGTCCACCTCAAAAGAAATTTCTCTGCCCAGTTCAGATTTTTCAACAACTTCCGTAATCATTATTCTCTCCAGTAGTCAACATTGGTTAGATGCAATCTATCCTGCCAAGTTTCAATTCAGGATTCCGCACCTTGTTCGCCTCCCTCCTTGAGGGGGGAGGCAGACACTCATCTGAAAGATGGGTGCGGTGGGGGTGCAATGAAATCAAAGCCCCTCACCTCTTCAAGCATATCAAGGAAGAGTTCGGGGCAAAGCGGGGTACGGGAATCGGCGCCGCTCGGCTCCCGAAACGCCTCGGGTCGGCCAGTCGCTGAGATTGCTC
>CAYQXZ010000083.1:0-8129 GCA_964421645.1 uncultured bacterium | reverse complement strand
CTTGCTCTGAAGTGTTCCATGGCGAACTTGAACGTGAACGCCTGTCCTAACTGCGCATACAGGATGAATTCTTCAAGGTTTTCTGGTTTTCCGAATTCGGAATTCAGCACTGCGGAAATCTCAAGGAATTTCTTAACGGGCCTGGGCCATCCGACGGAAAGATAGTATGTCCAGAAATCGTTGTCCATCGGCCACAGAGCCATTTTTCCCGAACACTTTCTTACGGTTTCGATACAGGGGATGGAGCTGATGCCGAACTCGCTGTAAAACTTCGCCTTTTCCTTTCCGTAGCGGCGGTAAGAGGTGTTTTCCAGACTCAACGGAAGGCGTATAGCCCTGCCGTGCGGGTGCTTTACCGGGCGGAATCCTCCGCAGGACACCGGATAGAAATGATAGTCGCCCATCTTGTTCCACAGCGGATATTTCCCCGGTGCGCTCCACGCACTGCTCGGCCAGTAGGGCCTTGACGGGTCAAGTTTTTTGCAGACATCCGGAAGAACCTCGTGGAATATCTTCTCGCCCCACGCCTCCTGCCACCGCCAGTCCTTGTTCGCCCCCGTATGATACATCTCGTCAACCTCGTTGTTGCCGCACCATAAAGCGATGCACGCGTGATTTCTCAACATCCGGACCGCTGTTATTGCTTCTCTCCGGCATTCTTCAACAAACTCCCTGTCCTTATCATTGTACATGCAGTCGGAAAAAGGGAAGTCCTGAAATATCATGATGCCTGTTTCGTCGCAGGCGCGGTAAAATTCCTCATCCTCGTATATGCCGAAGCCGTTTATCCTGAACATGTTGAAATTAGCTTCCTTTGCCGCCGCGACAAGGGCACGGTATCTTTTTGCGGGGATAGGGTACATCAGCGTATCCGCCGGAGTCCAGTTTACTCCCTTGGCAAAGATCTGTTTTCCGTTGACCGCAAAAATGAAGGTTTCTCCGCCTTCCTTTCGGTCTTTCTCCTGCATCAGCTTTATCTCTCTTATGCCAAATCTCTCTTCGTGCGTATCAAGCGTATTGCCCTTTGCATCAAGCAGTTCCACAAAAGCGGTATAAAGACTCTGCTTTCCGGTTCCGTTGGGCCACCACAGTTCGGGATTCGGAATGTCAAAAGAGACCTTACGTTTCGTCAGGTTATTCTGCAAATTGAAAGAATCCTTTCCGAGCAGTTCACCTTTTTTGGATACAATTCGGATTTCAAGCGAAACGGGTATTTCCCGGGAAGAAAACTTCTCAATCTCCGTGGATACGGAGACATTGGCTTTCGTGTATTTGCCGGACAGTTTGGTTGTTATGTGGATGTTGTTTATTCTCGCGCTTCCGTAACCTGCAAGTTCAACAGGCCGCCATATGCCCGCTGTTATCATCCTGTAGCTCATGTCGTGGCCGAAAGCGAAGTTTGCCTTTCTTATGAATGAGGCCACAAGCCATTCCAGAGAGTCTATAATCTTCCTTTTGTCCTTTTTCCGCGCCGCCATAATAACCGGGTCGAGCCGTACCGTTAAGGTGTTTTTACCCTTGCGGAGGAAATCGTTCACTCTGAATTCGTAAGGCGTGAACATGTTGCAGGTTTCACCGGCTTTTTTCCCGTTGATATAGATTGCGGACACCGTGTCTATTCCATGGAATTTCAGAAATAGCGGTTTATTTAAAAATTTCCTGTCAATCTTAAATTCCCTCGTAAACCACCATTCCTTATATTCTATGAAACGGTAGTCGTCGGCATGTTTTTCCACAAAAGGGCTTGCAAGCTTTCCGGCAGAAAGAAGAGTTCCCTGCGCCGAACCCGGAACGGAACACGGGAGCCATTTGTTCACGGGATAATCCGGTTTATACGCTCCGGCTTTTTCCCCTTCGCCCGGCTCAAATGAGGCGAGCCGCCACTTTCCGTCAAGAGAAATTGTTTTCTTTTCGCCAATCTTTTTAATACTCATTATCCGTTCCTTTTTTGTTTTCGGTTTTAATACTCCAGCCACCACATTTTAGTTTCGTACTGTTTGAAATTAATTTTGAAATTCGCCGTTTTTTCCGATACAACCTCTCCCGTGAACGCATCTATAACCTTTGCGGGTTTGGGCAGTCGTATTTCGCGTTCTCCGGCATCGTTCGCCGCTACTCCGAGCATAAACCTGTTGGCATACACGGTATCGTCGGAATCGTCATATATGTGTACGCCTCCGGTTTTGGCAATCTGCCGCAGAAGGGCAGAGGGTATCTCCGGCACTCCGCACCATATTGAACGCCATCCTTTCATCTCTTTCACCGCCATTGCCGGTTTGCCCGAATATTCTTTTACCTGGTCTGTAAGTACCGCGAGGGTTGCCGCGTTATCATCCACACTGTAAAAGAGCGGTCCGAAAGGTCCGTCGCCCGCCTTCCATTTCAGTCCGGTGTCGAGCCCTTTTGTTATGGAATTCCCGGTATCTGACAGGGAGGCGGCGAATTCCGTGTCAACATCCGCCACTGCAATTTTTATCCCCGTAATATTGCTCACCGCGTCCGCCGAAAGCCCCTGGTCAGTGACATATCCGGGTGCGTATATCCACAGGACCGTATGGTTATTGCAGAGCACCTTCTCTTTAATAACCCTGAGGTCTTTTTCCGTAAGATAGAAGGTATCCAGGAAGACGTACATTTTGTAATCCGGTATTTTTCCCAGGTCGCTCAACAGATAAACGTCAAAGGGAGTTCCGAGACGTGTGAACTGATAGACTATCTGGTTGTGAACAAGGGAAGGAATAAGGCCGGATTTGGAAGCCAGGTAGTCGGTGGACTGTTCGCTGACAATCACCGCTATATCGGATGATTTCTGGCGGTCTTTGCTCAGCGATTCGGTCGCCATATTCTGGATTTTTTCGATGGTGTTCATAATCGCGTCGTCATGATACCATCCCCATCCCCAGTCCATATACCACAATTTCATCCCCTTGGAGAGAGTATAGGCAAAGTCGCGTTTGAATATATTAACGGACTCTTCCAGGTTCTGCGCCCTGCCTTCCTTGTCATACAGAGGCGTTTTTTCCGCGAGATGCGAGCGGATATCATCCTCGTCAAAGAACGCCTTCCCATTCAGCATGACCGAATCCACGGGGATAACCGATAAAACGAATCCTCCGGGTTTTCTGCCGTAGTAGAAGTGCGGAGAAACAAGCGCATCAACGTAAGGGCACTCAAGTACACGTGCAAGGTTCTGGTGCCCCATATCCATATAGGTATAGACGTGGTTGGAAGCGTCATTGTAGGTATTGAGATGATATCCGTATGCGATAACCGACAGCCGTTTGCCCTGCGTCTCTTCTTTTACAATCCTGGAGAGATATTCTATTGCATTTGAAACCGCGATGGAGTGGAATCTCCTGTAATCGCTAACCTTTTTCCCTTTCGCCGGGTCGTAGAAATTGTGGAAATCTCCTTTCATCCGCTCCTGTAATGCGGGTATCTGAACCGTTTCAAAGGTGATGTTCGTGTCTTTCCATGCCTCGCGCAGTGCGTTGACATCAGGATATACTGTTTTCAGCCATGCGACATAGGCCTTTAACTGGCTCTGGCTATAGTCATGGAAATAAGGGCCCCAGTTATAGACCCATTCAAGGGCCGCGCCTCCTCCGACCAGGAAGCCGATATACCGTTCGCCGTAGGGAGAAGAATTCAGGTGTCGTATGTACTGGCGCAGGAATTCACCTATGTCCTTGAGCCATAATTCGGAAGTGAAACTGGGGAATCTGCCCGGCCTTGAACTGCCGTCTTTGTCATAGAGCACGGATGTTTCTTCTGGATGAGCCTTCATCCACCATTCCGGCGCATTAAGGTAAACCCGCGGAAATATCAGCGCCTGCGGGTCATCCTTAATCAGGTTTTCAAAATCCCTGTCAATCTTGGTAAAATCGTACTGTCCGGGACCGGTCCAGCAGAAACTCCACCAGTCGGTTCCGCCCCACCCTGACGCAGTGTATGTGTGAATACCGGCTTCCGGGTATGATTTCGCCTTCTGCAGCGCTTGTCCGTTCCAGTCCCATGAGCGCGGCGATGAAAAATCGTCGTTGAAGAGAATGGTGTTGTCTGATCTGGCAACGGTAATCCGGTCAATTGCGGAGACGGAGTGATAGACGCTCGCTTCAACCCTTGCCGAGGCGATGGGGTTTTCGTCAGTTTGTTTGCCTATCAGGTTTCCGTCAACAAACCCGGATACTTCCTTTCCGTCAAAAGATACCTTGAGTACATAGGTTTTCCCCGTTTCCCATCCGAACGGTACGGTAACCCATTTGCGATAGCCGCCTTCCGCCTCCTTCTCTTCTTTCCACAGGTTTGCGTTCTTAACTCCTTTGTCTTCAGAGAGAGAGAGCAGATAAGCGTTTGATTTGCTGTCCCGCATCAGAAGGGTAATGTTGCCGCCGTTTCCCGTCAGTTCCTTTACCGTGACGGCAGCTTCAACGCTGTAAGCGCCGCTGAAGGAGTTTGTAGTCTTCACGGAACGGTAGTCGTAATTTCCCGGTTTATTCGTTAGCGTGAGCACGCCATTTTCAACCAGAGGAAAAATCCCCGTGCCCCATTTTTTTGTCGGATTGGTCATAATTCCCGCGTCCGGTTTGCCGTCGAAGAATACCGCAGGCGCTCCGTTGAGGGGTCTCACTTCCACTGCCGGCCCGGGGCACGGCACCTTTTCCGGATAGAATTTGGGTTCTGCGGATGTTGAAGCGCATCCCGCGAGAAATACGAGAGTCGATACGAAACTGCCTATTAATATGAGTTTTTCTTTCATCTTATCTCCTTTCTTATTCACTCTTTATTCCAGCCACCACACCTTGGTTTCATACTGTTTGAAATTGATTTTGAAATCCGCCGTCTTTTCCGATACAACCTCGCCCGTGAAGGCATCCACCACCTTTGCGGGTTTGGGCAGGCGTATATTACGTTCCCCGGCATCATTGACTGCAACCGATACCATGAACCTGTTGGCATTGATCACGTCGTCGGAATCGGAATAAATATGCACGCCGGCCGCCTTTGCAATCTGTCTCAACAGCGCGGTCGGAATTTCCGGCACTCCGCACCATATTGAACGCCAGCCACCCGTCTCTTTCACCGCAAGTTCCGGCTTGCCTGAAAATACTGCCGGACTGCCTGTCAGTACTGCAAGAGTTACGGCATCCCTGTCAATACTGTAAAAGAGCGGCCCGACGGTGCCTTTCCATGTCAGTCCGGGATTCAGGTTTTTTGTCAGGGGATGGCTGGTTTCGGACAGAGAGACGGAAAACTCTCCCGCCGCATACTCCGCATCAAGTTTTATGCCGGTTATGTCGCTGATTGCATCAATAGAAAGACCCCTGTCAGTGATATACCCCGGCGCATACATCCAGAGGACCGTGTGATTCTTGCCCATGATATTCTCTTTAATTGCCTTGCGGTCATTATCCGTCAGATAAAACGCGTTTAAAAAAACGTACATCTTGTAATCGGGTATTTTTGCCAGGTCGCTGATAAGATATACGTCCAGAGGAGCTCCTATGCGTGTAAACTCTTTGAATACCTGGTTGTAAAGCAGGGAAGTGAGAAGACCGGGTTCGGTTGACATGTAGTCGGAAGATTTCTCGCTCACAATCAACGCTATTTCGGAAGTTTTGCTTCTGTTCTTCTCCAGCGATTCGGTTGCAATCTTCTGGATTTTTCCTATGGTATCCATGATTGCATCGTCATGGTACCAGCCGTTGCCGAAGTCCATGTACCAGAACCTCATCCCCTTGGAAAGCGCATAGGCGGCATCGCGTTTGAAAACATTTATGGATTCTTCCAGATTCTGCGCCCTGCCTTCCTGGTCGTTCAACGGTGTTTTCGCCGAGATGTGCGTGCGAATGTCGTCCTCGTCAAAGAAGACCTTGCCGTGCAGCATCACCGAGTCCACCGGGGTGGGGACCATGGCGAAACCGCCGGGGTTCCGGCCGTAGTATACGTGGGGGGAAATGAGCGCGCTGACATAAGGACACTCAAGTACGTTCGCCAGGTCATAGTGTCCCATGTCCATGGCTGAATAAACGTCATGGGAGTTCATAAGATATCCGTAGGCGACCACGGCGAGCCGTTTTCCCTGGGTTTCCTCGTTGACAATCTTGCACATGTATGAGACGGCGCTGGATACCGCTATGGAATGGAACCGCCTGTAATCGCTCACCTTCCTTCCCTTTGCCGGGTCGTAGAAATTGCGGACATCGCCGTTCATCCTTTCGGCTATAGTCGGTATCTGCACCGTTTCAAATGTGATATCCGGATTTTTCCACGCTTCGCGCAGGGCATTTACATCAGGGTATATTGTTTTAAGCCATGCAACATAGGCGTTTAACTGGTTCTTGCTGTAGTCGTGAAAATAGGGATTTCCCCAATTATAAACCCATTCCATTGCCGCACCGCCGCCCACCATGAAGCCGATATATCGCTCGCCATAGGGAGAAGAGTTGAGGTGGCGTATGTACTGGCGCAGGAATTCCCCGACATCCTTAAGCCATAACTGAGATGTAAAACTTGGATATTTGGTCGGGTTTGACCAACCGGCTTTGGCATAAAGGACTAATGCTTCTTCGGGATGTGCCTTCAACCACCATTCCGGAGCATTAAGGTAAACCCGCGGGAATATCAGCGCCTGCGGGTCGTTCTTCATTAATCCTTCAAAGTCCCGGTCAATCTTGGTAAAATCGTACTGTCCGGGCCCAAGCCAGCACTCACTCCACTTATCTGTCCCCCCCCATCCGGCTGCCGTGTATATGTGCACTCCGACATCGGCGTATGATTTCGCCTTCTGCATGGGTTGTCCGCTCCAGTCCCACGCGCGGGGCGAAGAAAAATCATCGCTGAAGAGAACGGTGTTGTCTGTTTTAGCGACGGTAATCCGGTCAAATGCGGAGACGGAGTGATAAACGCTCAGTTCCGCTTTGCCCGAAGCGATGGGGGTTTCGTCCGGCTGTTTCCCTATTAAGTTTCCGTCAACAAACCCCGAAACTTCCTTTCCGTCAAAGGATATCTTGAGGACATAGGTTTTTCCCGTTTCCCATTGGAAAGGAACGGTAATCCATTTCCGGTAACCGCCTTCCGCCGCTTTATCTTCCTTCCACAGGTTTACGTTCCGGACGCCCGTGTTTTCAGAGAGGGAAAGAATATAAGCGTTTGACTTGCTGTCCCTGATGTCCAGCGTTGCGTTTCCGCCGTTTCCCGTAATTTCCTTAACCGTAACCGCCGCTTCAACGCTGTAACTTCCGTTGAAAGAACCGGTTGTGGTTACCGAACGGTAGGCATAGTATCCCTGTTTATTCGTTAGAGTGAGCACGCCTTCTTCCACCACAGGAAGAATTCCCGCGCCCCACTTCTGTGTCGGATTGGTCATAATCCCTGCATTCGGTTTGCCGTCAAAAAACACCGCCGGCAATCCGTTAAGAGGTTTCACCTCCACAACCGGACCGGGACAGGGAACCTTTTCCGGGTAAAAAGCCGGTTCGGCGGAGGGATGTGCACATCCTGCGAGAAAAATGAGAGCGCACACGAAACCGCCCGTCAATATGAATTTGCCTTTCATCTTTTTTCCTTCCGGGGTTTTTTCATCCGGGTGTTTCTCTTTATGGGGCAAGCACAATCATCCTGAAGTTATGCCTCTTTATGTTTATTTTTAACTTTTCCCCGCTGAACTCAACCGGTCCTTCCGCATATACATCAACCGCTTTAATATTCCTGCCGGCAATCCCTGCCTTTTTCAGGTCAATCGTTAAGGTTTCATCAGCGTCTTTGTCGCCAAGGTTTGACGCGTAAAGGAGAACCCTGTCCTTTTTTGCATATAGAGAGACCTTAACGTTTTCTGAAGAAGTCCTGGCAACTGCGCCGTTGTTCCAGTAAGGCAGGAACTTTACACCCTCCATGCCGAAATTCTGTTCCGCCTGCCAGACCTTAAGGAGCACGTCCGCGTTCTTTACGGGAGCGTGGGGCCATATCCTCGTGCCGTGAATCCGGGCCAGGGCAACGAACGCCTCGGCGTATTTCGGATCGGCAAGGTATTCTCCTCTGAGCTGGCACAGAACCATGGGGATTATCCCCCAGTTCGTGCCGGTGAATTCCGCCCTGAACTTATCCAGAGGCACCATGTCAATATAGTC
>CAYQXZ010000082.1:0-8185 GCA_964421645.1 uncultured bacterium | reverse complement strand
CCTTGTTCGCATGGTGCGGAGAAGGTAAGCAAGACGTGGTTCACTGAATATTTACGTGCGAAGAAGGTAAGCAAGACGTGGTTCACTGAATATTTACTGACAGAGGTATGCAAAATCCCTATGGCCGAGTTCTATTAGATGCCTGACCGCACCATATGTTCCTGCCACCCTGTCAACTGTCACGGAATTCTTCATGGGAACATGATTTGCACAGAAAACAAGGGGTGAATTATGAAACCTCGCAAAGTTCATAAATCCCGAATTGTTTGCAAACAGGATAAGTCCGTCAATTTTTTTGCGCAGGAGAAGGTTCAACTCGTTTTCGGGGAAATCTCAATCTGTTATAAGCGGTATCATTGAATAACCGGCTTTCTTCAAAACATCATGAAAACATTGAAAAAATTCCGAATTGGTAGGGTCGGTGAATGTCGGCATTGCCACTCCGACATTTAAGGTTTTTCCCGATACGAAGGTTCTGGTAATTTCGTCCGGATGGTAGTCAAACTTCGCCGCCAGTCTTCTTATCCGGTGTTTCGTCTTTTCGCCGATGTCCTGCTTATCCAGAAGTGCGCGGGATACGCAGGTTTGTGAAACACCTGCCATGTCAGCCAAATCGTATATGGTAATCCTCTTTACGGGCTTTGCATATTTCACCTGCATCACTCCATTATACTTTATCAGTAAAGTTTTGTCAAGTTTTTTTTTGACAGGAAAAACATGCCGTAGTAGAATGTGAGCGGCAGGTCCGGATTGCCGGGTAAAACAGCGCATTTTAAAAGGCAAGCGGATGCCGGTTCAAAGAACCTGATAAGAACTGAGGTCGGCCCGGTAGGCAATAACCATATGAGAAGAGGGACGGAGCGAATATGAAACGCCACGGAATGGTCATAGGCATAAGGGACGAGAAGATAGCAGAATACAAAAGACTCCACGCCGCAGTCTGGCCGGACGTGCTGGAGGTTATCAAGGAGTGCAACTTGAACAACTATTCCATATACTTGAAGAGGCTGGATGATGGAAGGCATTACTTGTTCAGCTATTTCGAATATGCCGGAAACGACTACGAAGCTGACATGAAGAAGATGGCTGCCGACCCTGCAACGCAGAAGTGGTGGGCACTATGCATGCCCTGCCAGAGGCCTGTGGAACCGCGCGCCGAAGGGGAGTGGTGGGCCGAGATGG
This sequence comes from uncultured bacterium, assembly GCA_964421645.1. Lineage (GTDB taxonomy): Bacteria > Ratteibacteria > UBA8468 > B48-G9 > JAFGKM01 > JAFGKM01. The sequence continues at coordinate 7,003 of CAYQXZ010000082.1, read as the reverse complement.
AGGAAGTATTCCACCGCGATTGAAAGGGGTATTCAAGATAACGCATTCAAAATTTGAGGAATGAAAAGGCGATGGAGCACAGAGAGAGATTTTTCGCCACGGTTGAAAGGAAAAATGTAGACAGGCCCGCCTCATGGCTGGGACTTCCCACTCGTGAAGCGGAGAAACAACTTTTGAAGTATTTTGATTTAAGCAGCATGGACCGGCTCAAGGAGGCGATAGATGACGACATCTATCCTGTGGAGGTTCCCTACAATAACCCGCCTTCAAACCACGTTGCATGCGCGTTTGATTTCGCAAGAAATGACCTGCCTGCCGATTACAGGGAACGGACATTGACCGCGCCAGGCTTTTTCATGGATGTATCCGACCCGGGCGCCGTAGAAAACTTCAAATGGCCGGACCCGCGGAACCACATGTCTGTACAAGAATGCCGAAGTGCGATAAACAGAGCCCCCGGCGGAATGGCTGTCCTTGGCATAATGTGGGCTGCGCATTTCCAGGACGCCTGTTCCGCATTCGGCATGGAAACCGCGCTTGTAAAAATGCTGAGCGAGCCGGAAATGTTCAGGGCGGTCATAGAAAAAATAACGGATTTTTACATCAACGCATGCGAGATTTTTTACGAAGCCGGCAAAGGGAAACTGGACGCGGTTCTTATCGGAAACGACTTCGGCAGCCAGGCGGGGCTCATGCTTTCCCCTGAATTATTGCGTGAATTCGTTTTCCCCGGTACGAGAAGACTCATAAAACAGGCAAAATCCTGCGGTTTGAAGGTGATACACCACTCATGCGGCGCTGTTTCCGGGGTAATAGAGGACCTGATAGAGGCTGGAGCCGACGTTGTGCACCCCATGCAGACTCTTGCCGCCGGAATGGAGCCCCGCAGGCTGAAAAGCCTCTTCGGCGACAGGATTTCGTTCTGCGGAGGAGTGGACGTCCAGAACCTTCTGGTAAAAGGCTCTCCTGCCCAAGTCAGGGCCGGAGTGAAGGAGTTGAAAGAGATTTTCCCCACCGGATGTATCATTTCTCCCAGCCACGAAGCCATACTGCCGGATATTCCACCGGCGAATATAGAGGCCGTTTTTGACGAGGTGCGGCTACAAATCAGACAACAGGAGATTAAATGAAGACGAAGGATATATTTGAGCGTTCGGATAGTTCCGGGTTATTTTCCGTGCCGGTGAACCAGAGTCTTAATCCCGGATACAACCGCTTCAGGATGGATGTCGTCAAATATCTCGAAGAACGGAACTACGGGATTGTTTACGATGAGCCGCAGGCGCTGTGGACGAACAGCTGTCCCCTGGGCAACGGGGACATGGGCGCACTTGTTTACGGGGCTCCTGAGGCCCTGCATTTCGTTTTGGGCAAAACAGACCTGTGGGATTACCGCGAGTTCGGAGAGGGACTCCATCCTGCGGTCAGCATTGAGCGCCTGAGGGAGATAATACTCAATAAGGACCACAAGGCATTAAGGGAAGCGACGGAGAAACAGCGGCTGCAGTCGTATAAAAAGCCCGTTATCACGGGCAAGCCGGGCGGGATGCTGAGAATAGAGCTTTTCGGGCCCTCGCTTCCGGCGAGGTACAGGCAGAGGCTTTCAATAGCGAAGGCGGAGTGCACGGTCACATGGACTCCTTTCGGCTATGCGCCGCCGGTGCGTTATGAACCGGACGAATGGACACATACGGCAACGGTCAAATCCTTCATACACGCCTCGGCAAACGTGCTTGCGGTAAGGATGTCGCAGGACATGGCGACGGGGTGGGGAAACGGCGTCCGTTTTTCTTTCTGGCGCGATGCCGATCCCGCGGCCGCGCCTTCTGTTGTCCGAGATGAAGGCGGCTTGAAGTACATATACCAGGAACTTCCCGGGGGAGAGCACTTCGTGCTTATGGCGGACGTATCGGATGGAAGGGTTGAACTGCACGATTCGCTCGGGCGGCTGGAAGGCAGTTTTCTCCCGGGGAAGAAAGAGACAGAACTCTACCTTACGCTTGTGACAAGCAGGGAGAGCAAAAACCCAGCCAGGCAGGCAAAAGAGAACATAGAGTCTGCCAAGGCGACCGGCTGGGAGAATATGCGTACCGGCCACAGGAAATGGTGGCAGGGATACTGGGAGCGGGGCTACGTGGCGACCCCTTTCGAGACGCTGGAGAAGTGCTGGTACTACGCATTATACCTGCAGGCGAGCATATGCCGTCCGGGTCGCATGAGTCCCGGCTTGCAGGGCAACTGGATAAAGGAGAACTATCCCGCATGGAACGCCGATTTCCACAACAACATCAACATGCAGGTGCTATACTGGGGGCATTACACTGCCAACCGCCTGGAACTTGGTGAGCCGATGTACAGATTGCTGGTGGATGTCCTGGAAAGATGCCGCCTTGAGACGAAGGAATACTTCAGGATGCGCGGTGCGAGGTATCCGATATCCATGGGGCCTGAGGGCGCGGAGACCTGCGCGGGAATACTGCTCTCGCTTTACATCGGCGCAGGCGGATGGCTTGCACAGCATATGTGGTGGCACTACAAAATGACGGGGGATAAAGAATTCCTCAAGAAATACTGCTGGCCGGTCCTGCGTGAATGCGCCCTTTTCTACAGGGACTACATGGTCAAGGAGCAAGATGGGACATATTCGCTTTTCCCCACGCTGGATATGGAAAACGTGTGCAACCTGACAGCCGGAGCCGGAAAAAACTCCACGTGGGACCTGCCCGTTGTCATACGCACTTTCCGCATGGCCATTGAGGCGGCCGGAGAGCTGAATGAATCCCCGGAATTGCAGTCGGAGTGGAAGGATGCCCTCGGACATATCGCTCCAATACCCGCCCGCGAGGACGGGGTATGGACGGAGTTTTCAGACAGGGGCGGCTTATGGCATATATGGGACTGGGTGAGGATGATGCCGATTTTCCCCATGGAAATTGTTTCCGCCGACAGCGGGGATGAAGAACTGCGGGAACAGGCCTTGAAGACGATAGAGGAGTACTATCAATACAGAAACAAGCCTGATGAAGTTGTAGGATTCTCCGGGGTCCTCTTCTCCTGCGCTCTCTTCCGCATGGGCATGGCTGAACGCGGATTGAAAATGGCTGAACATGTCTGCCGCAACCTCAATCCCAGCTATTTCGCCACAACCCGAAACGGGCATTACCTGCAGATAGACACTCCCCCGGGACTTAGCGCGATGATGAACGAAATGCTCCTGCAGAGCCATGACGGCATCATAAGGACATTTCCAGCAGTCCCGCTATCCGCCGAGCCTGTCAGGTTCCATTCTCTGCGGGCGCAGGGCGGTTTCCTGGTCTCTTCAGAGCGTCGTGAAAACAAAACGGCGTATGTTATAGTGCAGAGTCTGTGCGGTAACGAATTGCGCATGCGCAACCCGTTCGTAAACGAACCCGATGCCGGGGTGGAGGTCAAGGTATACCAGCTTCCGCAGCAGTCAGAGGTGCTCGAATCGGTTGAAAGGCAGGGCAGGGCGGTTCCGTTCCTTGACGATGTTTACCTGCCGGGGGATATCATCTCCTTTTCCACGGAAAAAGGGCAGACATACCTGATAAGCAAGGAAATCCCGTACGTCAGCAGTATTCCCGTACAGGAAGCGTCATGCGGGAAATGAAAAGGCAAGGGCGCCTGCTTTGCACGCATTCTTTACCTTGCAAACGAGTTCAACTTCAATTATTATAAAACGTCAATGTGAGATTGTGTCAAAAGGAGGGAAATGAGAAAGAAGAAACTGCGCGTCATTTTCAACTACGACAGCGATACGCTGCGGCGCATTCCGCTTCCGCACGACGTGCAGAAGGTTTCGTTGGCGGTTGATTATCTGAAGAAAACGCATGTGGACTGCCGGTTACATGGAAGTCAAGGCAATCGAACTGATAAAGAGCGACCTCAAACCTTCCGGTTCCGTGTATACCGTCCTGTCTGCAATTCCATTCTCAGCATGAGAGAAAAAACAGGGGAGTTTTCATGGCTATAATTGAAAAGATAGAGAACGAAACAATCATTCACGGACGGAGCAATAACCAGGCGTGGTTTGAGCCTCACATGGAAACAATTCCCGCAAGGGGAGACAGGCCTGCAGAGATTTTTATACGCGCAACTCTTTTGACGGGAGGAGATATAGGCCCTCAGATGTTTATCAGGAGCCGCGATATGGGCAGGAGCTGGTCAAACCCTTCCCTTTGCCTGAACTGGTACAAAATCCCACGGGAAGATCATATATTTGAAGAGCCGTGGTTCGGCCTGCATTATCATCGCAAGACCGGCAAGCTTCTGGCAATATGCCAGACTCATTTTGTCAGGGATAAGGATGTTGACGTTGACCAGAAGAATGAAGAGCATGTCTCGCCTGCAGGCATGCAGGGGTGCATAGGATATTCCCTGTGGGACCCCGTCAAGGAAAACTTCTCGCCATGGAAAAAGATGGATGTGCCCGGCAGCTTTTCCCTCGGGATTTACTATAACGGTCAGAAGCACGAAGAGGACGACGGCGCGATTCTTATCCCCGGCTATTACCGGCCCGCGAATAACGGGCAGGAGCCGACTCATGCCAGGGTAACTGTTTTGAGATGCGGCTTTGACGGAGCGGATTTGAAGTTCACAGAGCATGGAAGCATTCATGCCGGCGAGGATGAAAAGGGTCTCTATGAGCCTTCCATGGTCCGCTTCGGGAAGAAATATTTCATGACAATCCGGCATAATCTCAGGAGTTATGTTGCCGTGAGCGGGGATGGACTTAATTTCGGCAATTTGACGCCGTGGCGGTTTGATGACGGAACCGACCTGGGCAATTACAATACGCAGCAGCACTGGCTCGGGCATGAAGACAAGCTTTATCTCGTATATAACCGGAGGAACGAGTTGAGCGGCGGCGTGTGGAGGGACAGGGCTCCGCTTTTCATTGCCGAGGTGGATACCGAAAGACTGCAGGTAGTCAGAGAGACCGAACGGATTGTTTTCCCGGAGAAAGGCGCAAGGATGGGGAATTTCTGCATTGCCGATGTTTCACTTAATCAGACATTTATTGTTACGGGAGAATGGCTTCAGGGTTGTTTCCCGTATTCCGAACAGGGGAAAAGGTTCTTCTGGGCCGAACAATTCGGCAGCGATTCCTTTTTCAATTACATGCAGTATGTCGGGGACCTTTTGCTGGCAAGGGTCTGCTGGAAAGGTATATGATTCCCGGTATTTTCAAGGAGATGATACCGTGAAACGCAAATTGAATGACGGATGGGTTTTCCACAGGGGCGAGGCGGCGGGAGCGGAAGACCCGGCATATGACGACAGTGCGTGGCAGGCTGTTAGAATTCCTCACGACTGGAGCATAGACGGTCCTTTTGACAGGTCCAACTACATACCGAGAGGTTATATCGCCAACCACCTGGAAGGGCATGCCGACAGCTTTCTTCCCAAGGGTTTGGGATGGTACAGGAGAGCTCTGCGCCGCGGTGAACTCGGCCGAAACGCGGCAACCTACATAGAATTTGAAGGAGTTTTCCGCAACAGCACGCTGTGGATAAACGGCGTTGAAGCGGGAACGCACCCGTGGGGATATACCGGCTTTTACCGCGATATCACACCGCTTGTTTCAGGAGACGGCGAAACCCTGCTTGCCATACGCGTGGATGCGAGGGAACCCGAAGGATGGTGGTATGAAGGCTCCGGCATTTACCGGCACGTGTGGATTATCTCAAAACAACCCGTACATATCCTGCCATGGGGGATACATGTATCCACTCCGAGCGTTTCCAAAGAACGCGCATCGCTGAAAATCGCATCAACGGTCGCAAACAGGTCCGGCGCGGACGTAAAATGCAGATTGGAACACGAGATATTGTCTCCCTGCGGCAATACGGTTTCTTCGGCCGCTTTGGAGACCGTGATAAAGAACGGCTGTGACGCAATTTTAACCGGGTCATGCGCCATCAACCGTCCTCAACTCTGGTCGGTTGAACAGCCCTGTTTGTATACCGCCAGGACATCCCTGTACGCCGGCGGAGAAAAAACGGATAGCGTGGAAACTTCCTTCGGAGTGCGCTGGTTTGAGTTTACGCCGGACAGGGGGTTCTTTCTCAACGGAAAACATCTTCAACTGCGCGGCGGCTGTATCCACCACGACTTCGGAGGACTCGGGTGCGCCCTGCCTGACAGGGCAAACGAGAAGACCGTGGAGGTGCTCAAGGAAATGGGGTGCAACATGATACGCAGCGCCCACAACGCCGCTTCGCCCTCGCTAATGGACGCCTGCGACAGGCACGGCCTGCTGTTCTGGGCGGAACACAGGTACCTGGGCCCGGCTGAAAAATGCGGCCAGCCCCTCAGGGAGATGATACGCCGGGACAGGAACCACCCCTGCATTATAGTCTGGGGGCTTGCAAACACGGCCGGAAGCCCTGACGGAGAACTGACGGGATACCTGAAGCAGCTGAACGATATCGCCGTTGAGCAGTGCCCGGAGATACCAACGGGCGTCGCCCTTGAAGGCAACGACGGGGCCAACGAGAACGGGTTTGCATCCGTAACCGGCATAGTCGGATATAACGGCGGGGGGATGGGCATTGACGACAGGGACCACCGCCTTTACCCGGAGCGCAGGATGATGATTACCGAATATTCATCCGGCAGCGGGACAAGGGGAGTTTACGAGAAAGTTCCGGTCAAAGACGCCGGTATGGAAGAATTCGGAGACGGACGCACCATGAAAAGGGGGGGAAGCTACGGGACGATTTTCAGCCTCTGCGCCTCCCATGAAAAGGAATGGGAACATATAGATATGCGGCCGTGGCTTGCAGGCGGGCTCATGTGGTCGGCGATAGAATACTACGGAGAAAACAGCGGCTGGCCTTTCGTAACCAGCCAGTTCGGCGTTCTTGATGTCTGCAGGTTTCCCAAGGATACTTTCTACTATTACAAGAAAATGTGGACGCCCGGGCATGTGCTTCACGTCTTCCCGCACTGGACCTGGCCCGGCCGGGAAGGTGAGCCC
>CAYQXZ010000081.1:0-8279 GCA_964421645.1 uncultured bacterium | reverse complement strand
GTCTTGTCTCCCGGGGGCTTCTCCCAGATGCATCCCCACTCGTCCTCCCATTTTGTATCTGATTGGAACTTCGGCTTCCAGTTCGGGTCAGGATCACAACCCCCGTACGCAAAATCATCTCCGTATTTCTCCGGCAGAGCCCACGGCACTCTGTCCGGGCCCTGAAACAATACCGCCTTCCTGACTCTCTCTCTCGGCGTCATTATGGTTATTCCTCCTCATTTTTTCACCCCCACCTTCCCTCCTGTCTCAAAGATTCGGAGGGCAATCCTCCCCCCTCAAGGGGGAGGAGAACAAGGTGTAATTCCTATACGTACTGGTACGGCGGAAGAGCCCACTCGGAAAGGACCTTCGGGTCCACGCTATAGAATTTCCCGAAAGCAAGCCTTCTCACGTTGTCCAGCTCAATCCTCCTGCCTGCAAAGTAGGCGAATACCGTCTCAATTCCGTACGGTATGAGCCTGCCTGTCTTGATATAATCCATAATCGCCGTGTACCTTGCGGCGTCACAGGTTTCCACGGTCACCGGCACCGGAATCTTTTTATATGCCTTGCCAACGGCTTCCCACAGCACATTCTCGGCGGCAAACCTTTCAACCTTTATGTTACCGCCGTCAATGAAGGAGCCCTTCCCCGATTGTATGCCTGCCATTTTCTGCTGTACAAAAGTCGCCATGTTGGCAAAATCTATCTCTATGCCCAGGTACCTGTTGATGAAGTCCGAACGAAATTCCTTCAGCAACCTGACGGATGTGCCGTAATACATCTTTTTAAGGGAGAGCGACAGGTCTTCCGCTTCCATGTTATCGTGCACAAAAGAAAGTACGTCCTTCAGGTGTTCAGGTATATCCTTGTAGTTGTTATTCTCAACAGAAGATTTCATAGTGAAGTAATCAACCGAAGAATGTACCGTATAATTTTTTCCTTTCTCTGCCGCGTGCGTTTCCTTCCGCGCAATGAGTCCCATATTGTGGAAGTCGTATTCCAGAGTAAAATAACGGTATATGTCCGCGGGAAGGTTCCTGTGCATCTCGTCAACAAGTTCTGCGGTTAATCCCTCAAAAAAATTCGCCACCTCTTCTGCCCTTGACGGACTCTGCGGCACCTTGTAGCGGCTGTCCGCAAGCGCCGCGGCAAATTCTGTGAAACTTCTTGACTGCACCGCTCTTGACAACTGGTCGGCAGTCAGGAACTTCTTTTCAAGGGATTTTATGCTTCCGCTTACGGAGATTATGTCATCCATTTTTGCATTGCATCACCCCCTCCTTCATCCTCCCCCCTCAAGAGGGAGGAAACAAGCGGGGGTCATCCATTTTGCAGTTCTTTGAGAACCTGGAAGTCTTTCTTGAGAAGCCCGAGTTTCCCCGGGTCGTAGACCGCCACCGCAGGATGGTAGAGCGCAACTATGCTGGTCCTGTTGAACATGTCCTGCGAGTGTTCCAGCACCTTGCCGTGCAGGGAGCTGATGGTGCCCTGCTGTTCCAGGGAGAACCTTTCAAGGATATATCTCAATGCATGCCTTCCCAGACAGCATATGACCGAAGGGCTGATAATCTCTATCTGTTTTTCAAGGTAGTCCCTGCATGAGAGCACTTCATCGTTCTCCGGGTCCCGGTTGTTCGGCGGGCGGCATTTTATTATGTTGGTTATATAGACGTCCTCCCGCTTGAGGCTGATGGAGGAGAGCAGGATATCCAGCACCTCTCCGGCTTTTCCGCAGAAGGGCACCCCACGCACGTCCTCGTTATACCCGGGCGCCTCGCCCACGAAAAGTATGCCTGACGAAAGGCCTCCTGAACCGAAAACCACGTTCTTCCTGGAATTCCACAGACTGCATTTTTTGCACTGCTTCGCTTCCCCTGTAATCTTTTCAAGTTCAGTTTTCTTATCCATTATCTCCGGAAAAATACCTGCCTATCTTCTCCTTCAGTTCATCGCCCATCGTGGTCCTGATCCTGTCCCAGTTAAAAACAATCTTCCATTTTTCCGAGGAAACAACGAACGCATCCTTCAGATTCCTGTCTTTGACGACCTTGATGCCGGCTATCTCAACATCCCCGGCAGAATCCGGAACGGTCACCCGGCAATTCTTTTCCTTCATATCCCTGCAGAACGAGGCAACAACATCCCAGATATCTTCGTTCAGGGACGCATTGAACTTTTCCTCCAGCTTCTTCATGACCATTTCTATGTAACTGTTTTTCAGCGCAAGAAGTTCTTTTTCCCTCTCCATCCGGAAACCCGCAACCTTCCTTTCGTTTTCCCTGTCTATCCTCTCTTTTTCCGAGCGGAGTTTCTCTTCGTATTCCCTGTCTATCTTTTCCTTCTCGGCGGCAAAGAGCTCGCGGAGCTCCTTTCTTGCTTTCTCTATGATCTCTTCCGCTTTCTTTTCCGCGTCTTCAACCACCTTCTGTATGAGTTTGTCTATCATTTTACAGTTTCACCGCCAGAAGCAGGAATATGGAAACTACAAGCGCCAGAACCGCGTATGTCTCCACCATGGCCCCGTAAACCAGCGCCTTCATGCTGGCTTCAGGATGTTTTGACGCAACCGCAATACCTGCCGCGCAAACCTTGCCCTGGTGTATTGCTGAAAACAGCCCTGAAATGGCCACCGGCTGGCACGCAATGAGAATCTGCAATCCCTGGGAAGGAGTTACCGTTACCACCTGCCCGCCCAGGATACCGACCTTCATCAAAACCATGAAGCCGGTCAGGAAGCCGTAGATGCCCTGGGTGCCGGGCAGAGCAACAAGCAGAAGCATGATGCCGAACTTGTCCGGCTCTTCGGACAGGACTCCGTTTGCCGAGCTTCCGGCATAGCCGATGCCTATGCTTGAACCGGTTCCGGACAGGAATACGGCCATTGCGGCGCCGAGCAAAGCGTAAATCATTCCAATATCCATTTTCAGTTCTCCCTTGTAGAATTCTCTTTCAATTTTTTTATCAGCGCGGGTACTACCTCAAACACATCGCCGACTATGCCCAGGTTTGCGACCCTGAATATGGGCGCGTCCGGGTCCCTGTTTATGGCGATGATGTAATCTGAAGTCTGCATACCCGCCAGGTGTTGAATCGCTCCGGAGATGCCGCAGGCTATGTATATCTTGGGCTTGACGGTCTTTCCGGTCTGCCCTACCTGGTGCGGATATGGTATCCATCCGGAGTCAACCGCGGCCCTTGATGCTCCCACGGCCCCCCCAAGGAGATCGGCAAGTTCCCTTATCATCGCGAAGTTCTTCGGGTCCTTGATACCCCTGCCGCCCGATACTATGACTTCGGCTTCCTGCAGGTCAACGGTATTCTCAACCTTCTCCTTTCTCAATATCTGCACCTTGTTTGTCAGCCCTTCCTTGAGGAACGGCTCAACTGTCACAACCGGCTGGCTCCCCTCGTTTATGACTGGCGCCTCGTCAAATATCTTTGGCCTTATGGTCGCCATCTGCGGCCTGTGGTTCTTGCAGACTATCCGTGCCATGAGGTTGCCCCCGAAGGTGGGCCTGGTCTGAAGCAGCAGTTTAGTTTCCGGGTCAATATCTATGTCGGTGCAGTCGGCGGTAAGCCCGGTCCTGATCTTTGCCGCAACAGAGGGGACAAACGCGCGCCCCATCATCGTTGCGCCCGCAAGAAACATGTTGGGCATGTATTTTGTCACCAGCTGCGCCATGGCCATCGCATAGGGTTTCTCCTGAAAGTGTTCAAGAACAGGATCCTCCACCGCATAAATCCTGTCGGCCCCGCGTTTGCCCAGCTCTCCGGCAAATCCCATGACGCTGCTTCCTATGAGCACTCCGGCAACTTCCTCGCCGAGAGTCTTCTTCAGTTTCAGGGCGGCATTGAGCATCTCAAGCGCAACAGGAGAGAGCCTGCCCTCCCTGCTTTCCGCGAAGAACCATATGCCCTTGTAGTGATTCAGGTCTGTCTTGAATTCGGGTTTTTCCTCTTTCTCAAGCGCTCCCTCCGGACATACCTTTATGCAGAGCCCGCAGAGAGTGCAGTTCTCGTTTATGTAAAGTTTGCCGTCCTTTATCTCTATCGCCGCGAAAGGACATTCGTCAATGCATTTCTTGCACAGCGTGCATTTATCGTGGAATATCTTGATAGCCATTTTACATAACCCCCAGGTTTTTCAGTTCCTTGACAAGCTCATCCGCAAGAGCTTCAGGTTCACCTTCCACCTTCCTGCCTTCCTTCTGCATATGGGCTGTCCACACGTCAACGACCCTGGTGGGAGAACCGTCCTGCCCGAAATAGCAGACTTCTCCTTCCACGTTACAGCATTTCCAGAGGTTAATCTGCGCCTTTTTCGCCTTCATCATCCCCTTGAGCGACGGTATTCTCGGTTCGTTTATTTCCTTTATGACCGTGATAAGAACAGGCAGTTCCGTTTTCAGGTCTTCATAGTGGTCTTCCATCAGGCGGGTGCACTCCATGCTGCCTGCAGATATATCTTTTATCTTGCTCACGTAGGTGATATACGGTATTGAGAGGTGGTTGGCAATCTCGGCGCCAACCTGGCCCGTGCTCCCGTCCAACGTTTCCCTGCCGCACACGATAATGTCAAACTCGCCCAGTTTCCTTATGCCGCAGCTTAATATATAAGAGGTGGCGAGGGTATCGCTTCCGGCAAACTGGATGTCGCTTAAGAGTACCGCCTCGTCAACCCCCATCGCTACTGCGTCCCGGAGAGCCTTTTCTGCCTGCGGAGGGCCCATTGTTATAGCCGTGACCGTTCCGCCGAACCGCTCCTTGAGCCGCACGGCTTCTTCTATCGCATAGTTGTCATAGGGGTTGATTATGCTCTCCACGCCCTCCCTGACGATTCTCTTTGTCTCCGGGTCTATCTTGACCTCAAAAGTGTCCGGAACCTGTTTTATACACACGACAATCTTCATAGAAATCTCCTGTTAAAGACATTAATTATACCATACTATCCATTGTTTTGCAGTTTGCAGACGCCGCGGTTTCCGGACCACTCCAGGAGAGCCGTTTTTCCGTTCACTGTAAACCTGTCCGGTTTGCCTGTGCTGTATATAATAATCGCATCCACCTTGAAATCTTTCGGAACTGTCACGGCAAGAACTCCCTTATTACAGGCGGCGCGGAAACGGTAAATGCGGTAGTCCCCTTTCTCATAGGCAAAGGTGATTCCGTCATCATCATAAAGGCCAAACTCCGCATTTCCTCCCTCGTTGACGAAAATCTCCAGCGAGTAACCTTCGCATGACGGTTCTTCCGTGTACTGGCGCAAAGGTCCCAGAGGCAGTATTGAGTTTTCCCGGAGGAATAACCCCCCGCCCTTTCCCTCCGGCGGAACGTACCGGAACTTTTTTCCTCCCGCATATACCTTTCCGGTCCACCGGTCAACCCACTGCCCCTTCGGAAGATATATATCTTCTGTGAAGGCGGTCACCAGGAGCTCCCTGCCGAGAAAATACTCATTCAGGTTATTCGCCGCGGCTGGCTCATCGGGTATCTCCAGCGCCAGCGGCCGCATTATCGGCATGCCGGTCTTGTGGGCATGGTACGCATACGTGTAGATGTACGGAACCAGCCGGCTGCGCAGCTGCGCGTAATCTCTCATTGCGGAAGAGAGCTTGGTTCCCTGGAGCCACGGATGACGGAAGTAATTCCAGGAGTTGATCTGTGCCCACGGCATGAGGAATCCGTAATGAATCCCCTCTTTTGTCGTCGTTTCCATGTCGCAGGTTACCAGGGAGTGCCCGGAAAGCGCGAGATTCAGACAGGCAACAAGCGTCTTCGGACCGCCGCCGGTATCCCCTGTCCACGTGCCGGTGTACTTCTGAAGCCCTGCCCAGCCGGAAGGAGTGAAACAGCAAGGGCGTTTGCCCGTGTGCGCCCTGAACCCCTCGTACATCTGTTTGCTGTAAAGAAGGGAATACAGGTTGTGCATCTCCCCGTCGGTCATCCCGTTGCCGTAGAGCCGGTCAGGATGGTCGCAAACCTGCAGGGCTCCGTCCTGCTTGAAGAAATCAACGCCCTGGTCTATAAACTTCTTCAGGTGCTCAAACCACGGCTGTTCCGGTTTGGTGAACTTATCAAAGAGAACCGGCTCGGTAAAATGCTTATCCTTTTCCACGTCATCCTCGGAAAAACACGAAGTCCCGGATGCTTTTTTGAGCGCCAGTTTATACTTTCGCTCCTCCTCGTAGCTCAAGTCATAGTCGTTGCAGAGCCACAGCTCCAGCTTGTAACCCATCCGTTTCAGAGCCGAAATAAAAGTGTTAGGCCCGTTGGGGGCGTAGGACGGAATGGGAAATTTCTTCGTATCCCACTTCTTGTCAACCGAATAGTCGTAAAAGGTTTCCATCCAACCCGGCTCCAGCCCTATTATGTCGCAGGGTATCTGCCTGTCCCTGAAATTTAGGGCGTCTGTCACCACCTCAAAATCGTTTGCATACATCCTGCAGATGAACCACAGCCCGAAAGACCACTTCGGAGGCAGGTCAGGCCTGCCGGTCAACTGCGTGTAAAGGTCAAGGAGCTCTTTGAAATCCCTGCCGCGGAACATGTAGAATTCCGGAGTTCCCTTCGGTACGGTAACCGTCAGAACGTCTTTCTTCGTCCTGCCGATATCCCATACGTGCCGGAAGGTCGTGTTCACCAGTAACCCGTACCCCCTGCTGCTCATGATAAAGGGGATGGGGATATAGCTACTCACGTTCTCTATCTTCATGACAGCGCTTGAGCCGGACTGCTCAAGGCGGTCGCGCGTCTGGTCTCCCAGCCCGTAAAACCTCTCTCCCTTTTCCATGCGCAGGGAGAAGACAGTTTCTTCTTCTCCGGCAGTCACAATGCCCGCAAGGGAAAAACCGCCCTTTTTCTCTTTCAGGACAAAACCGTTATTCTTCACGTTTAGGCCGACCCGCCGGTCTTTGCCGGAACTCATGATTTTTTCTATGAATCCGTACCGGTTCAGGGCAGAACCGCTCATACCGTTTTTCACAACCGAAAGTCGGCAGATTCCTTCTGATAATACATCGCTCTTTATTTCGATTTTCATTTTTTGTCTTCCTCCCGAAAAAGACCTTCTATGTTAGCATGCTTCAAAAGAAGGTGTCCAATGACAATTTGACAACGCAAAAACAGATGTAATAACCTATGAAACCATGAAAAAGCCCAACGTCATCTTTATCCTTGCAGACGACATGGGTTACGGCGATTTCGGTTTCTTCAATAACGGTCTGTCAGAAACACCCGCCCTGGACGGTTTGATAAAAGACGGCGTCTGCTTCACCCAGCACTACTCCGCTTCCCCTGTCTGCAATCCGGCAAGGGCTTCCCTCATGACCGGACGATACCCGCACAGAACCGGCTCCATAGACACCCTGGACATGAATGGGCTTGACCGGCTTGCCCTTGACGAAACAACCATAGCAGATGTTCTGAATAGCAACGGATACGCAACCGGATTGATAGGCAAGTGGCACCTTGGCGCCATAGACCCGAGATACCACCCTAACAGGCGGGGATTTGACGAGTTCGCCGGTTTCAGGGCGGGATGGCAGGATTATTACAGGTGGAACCTTTACTACAACGAGAAATTCGTCAGGGCTGACGGCAGGTACCTCACAGACGTTTTTACCGAAGAGGCGGTGGCTTTTGTGAAAAGGCACAGGAACGAACCGTTTTTTCTACACCTGACCTACAATGCCCCGCACCGCCCCTTACAGGCGCCGGAAGAAGACCTGAAACTGTTCACAGACAGGGAAAAATTCACAAAAGGCGTATCACGTATATATGCAATGATACGCCGCATGGACACGGGTGTGGACAGATTGCTTGATGAACTTAAAAAACTGGGGCTGGCAGATAACACCATCGTTTTTTTTACCAGTGACAACGGGCCCCAGTTCGGCGGTGAAGGCGATGAATCAATAGTCAGGTACAACCACGGCTTCCGGGGATGCAAGGGCAACGTCTACGAGGGAGGAATACGCGTCCCCATGATTATCAGGCATCCTTCCCTGCTCTGGAAAGGCGGGATGATAAATGAAATGGTACATTTTGTTGATTGGTTCCCGACCATCCTTGACGTATGCGGGATAGAGATTACATCCGGGCTGAAGAAACTTGACGGCAAAAGTATTCTCCCCCTGCTGAAAGGAAAAAGGGTTGACTGCGGGAAGAGGTTCTGGCAGTGGAACCGGCTCTACCCCGTGAGGACTTCCAACATCGCGATGCGTGACGGAAGGTGGAAACTGTTGAGGCCGCCCATACCGGTCACAATGGAGTTCCCGCACAAATTCGGAGAGATA
>CAYQXZ010000080.1:1172-8386 GCA_964421645.1 uncultured bacterium | reverse complement strand
GGCGGTTGTCAGGGGCGGGATGCCTGACAGGGTACCGGTTTCCCTGTATAAGATAGACCCTTTTGACAATGAGAATTTCTGGGCCAGCCATAAAAGTTTTGAGAGGCTTCTTCAGACGGCAAGGGATTGCCAGGACACCTTCCATCTCTACCGACCCAAAACGGGATTTTTCTTTTCCGCCCCCGGCAGTATTGAAGTGAAAGCGGATGAATTTCAGGACACCCCTCTTTCGAAAACGGTGCATCTTGCGGTAAGCACCAGGCGCGGACAGTTGACGCGTTCCGCAAGGACGTCAAATACAAGCATGCACCAGTGGGTTCAGAAACCCTGGATTGAAAGTGAAAATGACATAAAGAAATTTCTTGAACTGCCGTATACTCCTTTCAGCCCCGCACTTTCAGACTATTATCAGATTTCCGGCGCGCTCGGAGACAAGGGAGTTGTCGTAATCGCCCTGCCTGATCCTCTTGCGGTCATCGCGGAACTCTTCGCTCCGGGCGATATGCCTAATTTCATGCTCTCATCACCGAAACTGGTATACCAGCTTCTTGAAAAAATGCAGGAACGTCTCGTCAATCTTTACAGGTTCATATCGGTATCGGTGTCGGACGTTATCATAAGGATAAGGGGAGCGGAATACGCAACTCCTCCGGACCTGCCTCCCGAATATTTCCATGATGTGAAGAAGGTTTTTTCCGATTTTGTTCTCAAGTATGACAGGGAATTGATAGACATACTGAAAAGCGGCAACAGAAACTATGTATGCTATCACTGGCACGGACAGATTGAACCGCTTCTGCCCCTGGTGCTTAAACTGGGAATAGATATACTGGAGCCGGTTGTCAACAGCGTTGACATGCCGAATATGATTCTGAAGATAAGAAGGATAGCCGGTGAAAGGGTTGTCATCATGGGAGGAGTGCTCGCAGAAGACATGGAATTCAGAACTTCCGCAGAAGTGGGGGACATGGCAAAGGAAGCTATAATTCAGGGAGGCAGAAGGGGAAGATTCATATTGATTCCGTCAAATATCCCGGAGTCAAGCCCCATATCAGCCCAGATGGAAGCAAACTACATTGGGTTCCTGAATGCAGGGATTAACTGCGGCAAATACCCTCTTACCTGACGCATCTGTCTTTGAATTCGTACCTGTTTCAGAGCAGGGAGTGGTAGATACGGTCCACGAATTCCATTGTTTTCAATGAGTCGGCGAAATTAGTCTCCGGCTGTTTCCCTGTTCTTATGGACTCAATGAAGTGTTTGTTTTCGTCATAGAAACCGGCCAGTTTGAACAGTTCTTTCCCTCCAGCGATCTCGGAAGCTTTTATCACTTCTCCCTGGTCTTTACCGTCTTTATATATTATTGCCGAATCTTCGGGATTGACGAAAGTGCATATCCCCTTGCCGTGCATTTCAACGCTGTAGATACGTTTGCCCGATACCCAGTTGGCAGCGAGAAATCCCGTGGCGCCGCTCTCAAACTCAACCATAGCATGGAAGCAGTTATCGTATTCTGCGAAAAGATTTTTCACTGAACTGACAATTTTTCTGGGCTCCCCGGCAATCCATCTTAAAATATCCACAGAATGTATGGCATCGCATGTAAGTATATCTATTGCCCCGTTGTAATACGGCGGCTGGTTTATGTAATATTTGTAAAAATTTGCCTGGCAGTGTATTACCGCACCCCGTTCCGCAATCTTCTTTTTTGCCTCCACCATGACCGGGGCAAATCTTCTCTGGAAACCCGTCATCGTCAGACTTCCTTTCCTTGCCGCCGTGTTTGCCATCTGTCTCGTCTGTTCCCTGGTGACCCCCGGTGGTTTTTCTATGAATACGTTCAAGCCAAGGTTAAGGCAGTGTACCGTTATATCATAGAGATGGTAAGGCGGCATGATGACATAGATTCCGTCCGGAGAGGTTTTCTCAATCATCTCTTTGTAGTCTGTAAAAGTCCGTTCCACGTTGTATTTCTTCGCAGTCTCTTCCATCCGGTTTTTCGCCAGGTCGGATATTCCGACTATCTCAACGTCTTCAATGGAGTGCAGTGAAGGATAGTGAACGCTGTTTGCCATGCCGCCTGCCCCTATTACCGCAATCTTTATCTTTTTCATTGTGGACTCCTTTCAGTACTTGCTTCCTCTTACTATTATGTTGCGTATCTTGTTTACTGCGCTTTCAAGATTCCTATTTATCAGCCTGAAATGATATTCGTTCATAAGAATATGTCTTTCTTCCCTGGCTGCTGCCAACCGTTTCTCTATTTCACGTTCATCCAGCCCGCTGCGGCTTCTTATTCTGCGTTCCTGTTCCTTGATTGAAGGCGGAAGGATGCCTATAAGAGTCGCATGCGGGAATTTCTTTATAATGTTTCTGCCGCCCTGCGTGTCAATCGTGAGAAATACTTTCTTGCCTCTGGCAAGATTTGTCATTATTGTTTTATTTGAAGTCCCGTAATAATTTCCGTAAACTTCAGCCCACTCTGCAAACGCACCGTCAGCAATCATCTTCCTGAATTGTTTTTCCGTTACGAAGTGGTAGTTTACACCGTTTTTTTCTTCAGCGCGTGGTTTTCTTGTCGTATACGAAACGATGAGTTCAAGTTCAGGAATCTCTTCCTTCAGTTTTCTCGCTATGGTTGTTTTTCCTGTCCCTGAAGGTGCTGAAATAACAAAAACTCTGTTTTTGTCTTTTGATGGCATCTTATGTTAATCCCGGAGTGAATCTTCATTCAGGATCAAGACCCAGCTTTCTTCTTCTCTTGGGGGTAAACGCTCCGTCTTTCTTGATCGCGTGTACGGCTCTTTCGGCAACGCTGCTGAAGCCGGTGTTAAGCTGCTTTTCCCATTGTGCCAGCGCCTTATCAACTTCGCCGTTCAACTCGTATGCGTGCGCAAGCACGCTGTCGACATAGTCAGGATGCGGGAATTTTACAGCCCTTTCAAGATAGCGGGCGGCATTCGCATAGTCCATCCCCTTGTGGTAGTAGGTCCATCCCAGTTCAAAATAAAGGTCGTATTTTTCACGATTATATGTAAGGCCCTTCTTCAGAAATTCAATTCCCTTCCTGTACCAGAATAACTCTTCGCGCGGGACAGATGCCAGGGATTGAGCGATTTCCACTACAGGCTGTATATCCGGATTCTTATGCAGTTTCGCCAGTGCTGCGTCGTAACCGTCAAGCCTGGCAAGGATTGACGGAATCCTGTCTTCGGCCATGCCAGGGGCGTCATAGCCCTGAAGGTCTTCCCTCAAGTCCATGATATCCCTCGCAATTTTCATGACAGGCTGTGCTTTCTTCTGCGCTTCTTTAGATAATCCCTGGAATTTTTCGTCCAATTGCTTCTCAAATTTTGCCGCATTTCCACTCACGTTGGCAAAAATATTATAGGCCATATGCCAGCCGCCTATTGCCCATACGGTTATATACTGGGGCTGCAACCATGATACCGAATCAAGCAATGGCAGCATCTTGTAATGCTGTCCTTTGTGCCAGAAGTCCTCAACATTCAACCACAGGAGATCGGCGGCAATTCCCCTGAAACCTCCGAGAACAAGGCTGCCGGCAACCTGTCCGGGCATCAGCAGCATACGTCCTTCAAGGTCTTCCGCTTTTCGGAGGTAATCAATGCTGACCTGAAGAAGACCCAGCGGAATATAGAGGAATATGGCAATAAAAAGAATTATCCTGTTCTTTTTCCTGTTCATACTTCCCTCTTATTGAAGAAGTGGATGCCTATAAGAATTGCAATGGTTATGTAAATGATGCCGTAGAGAGTTGTCTGCCCGATGTACTTCCACGTGACGTCCACTCCAACGACAATCTTGTCCTTTATGTTGAAGTTCTCGTAGTTTGGTATGATTGTGTAAAGCATCTCACCCAGGCCTTTCAGCACTACATTCTCTGTTCGCTCAAGGAGGGCCTTCCCGTAGGTGATAAGATGTCCCACGATATAAAGGAAGAAAGAGAAAATCAGGTTGAACGCATCCGTGGCGAAGGTGGCAACGGCAAGGGTGATTGAGCCCATCAGAACAAGTGAAAGATAAATAAGGAAAATGGTTTTAAACGTCTGCAAATCCGGAGGGCTTTTCTTTATCAGGAGGAGTGCCACGAAGAATATGCTCATGAGTATAACGTTGAGCAATATTATCAGAGACTGCCCTATGAGTTTGCCTATTATGAAATTATTTCTTGTGATGGGTTTTGAAAGAAGCGTGTAGATTGTGCGTTTCTCCATCTCGGTTGAGACTGCGGCAAGCGCGGTAAAGATCGCGATTAATGCGCCGAAGAACTCTATCGTTGAAAAACTTACATCTTTTATCATCTTCAACTCGTCCTCTACTGCCAGGAAGGAGAAGAACCTTGAAGCGCCTATAACCACAAGGGCCACCACCAGCAGGATGTAGAAGGTTTTTTTCCTTAAAGACTCGTTGAATGTATTCATTGCGATGATCCATGATTTCTTCATTTTAATTCCTCCTTATTCCACGCCTTTATCAATGCTGCCCGTTTCCCTGTCAAACTTCTCTATTGCCTTGACAAACAGATCCTCCAGGTTTTCCGCCTGATATTCCTCAAGCAGATTGCGAAGAGTACCGGTTGTCAGTAAATTGCCCTTATGGAAAATCACTATTCTGCTGCAGACCCGTTCAACTTCTGACAGGAAATGACTGGACAAGAGTACGGTTTTTCCAGCCTTGTTAAGCCTTATCAGCAAATCTCTCGTTTCCTTGCATCCTATGGGGTCAAGACCTGTGGTAGGTTCGTCCAGTATGAGAATCCTGGGGTCATTGACAAGACTTGCAGCCAGCCCTATTCTTTCAAGCATTCCCTTGGAGTAGTGCTTTAAGGACAGGTTTCTCGCGTCCTGGAGGTTGACGAGTTCCAGCAGTTCATCCGTGCGTTTGGCTATGAGAGAATCCGGCATCTCAAAGAGTCTTCCGTAAAACTTCAGGATTTCGGGACCCGTGAGATAATCGTAGTAATACGGATTTTCCGGCAGGAAACCGATGTTTTTCTTGATGTCCACCGAATACTGATCTTTCCCCATGATTGTTATGCTTCCGTCAGTCGGAAAAACGATACCCAGCAGAAGCTTGAGGCATGTTGTCTTCCCTGAACCGTTTGGACCGAGGATCCCGAATATCTCGCCTTCTTCAACGCTCATGCTTACCTTGTTGAGCGCCGTTACGGTTCTATTTTTCCCGAGGGTATAGATTTTTGTAAGGTCTTTTGTTTCAAGAATTGCCATAATACCTCCCCTGTTCAAAACATGGAAATCCTGATTTGAAAATCTCAAATGAATGCCGGCTATGTTACCATAAAACCGTCAGTTCTGTCAATTTCCGTAAAGTCTGTCCACTATCTCCGATAAAAACAGTCCTCTGCTGCCAAAATACGCTATATTCCTTTCCAGGCTTTCCGAGAGAATGTCAAGCTTGCGTTTCAAATCCGCTGTATCTCCTTCATTATCTTCTATGTCGTCTCTTATCTGGAATGCCATACCGAAATCCCCGGCGATGTCAGTTATCCGTCTGCGGTCGCCTGCGGCGGCTTTACCAAAGAAAAGGGGAGCCGTAAAACACAACTGGAATAACCTGCCTGTTTTCTTTCCGTCAATGGCTTTTTTCATTCTGTCGGACAACGGTTTATCTTTGAATGCGATATCCAGCGCCTGTCCTCCTGCCATGCCTTGAGAACCGATTGCCGCTGCAACGGCTTTAATCAGGCCAGGATTTCCACATTCGGCAATCGCTTCAAATCCGAGCGCCAGGAGAGCATCTCCCGCAAGTATGGCGACCGGTTCGCTAAACCTCTTGTGGCATGTCAGCCGTCCCCTTCTATAATCGTCATTATCCATGGCCGGCAGGTCGTCGTGTATGAGTGAAAAATTGTGGATGAGCTCAATACCGCATGCGGCAGGCAGGAGTTCTTCTTCTTTCACGCCGAAAATCCTTCCGGAGACAAGCATTATAATGGGCCTCAACCGTTTACCTCCTGAAAACACACTGTATCTCATTGCCCTGTGGAGTATTCTGGGTTCCATGCCTGCAGGCGGCAGTATGCTGTCCAGGCGGTCTTCTACCAGTGATTTATAGCTCTTCAGGTCTGTTTTACGCATTCTTATATACCTTTTCCATTCGGGGACTCCCGAATCCGCACAATATCTCCTGGGGAACGGTCTTGCATATCTTTGCCATCTGCTCAATCTCAAAATCGTCACCGGTTACCTGCATTATGTCTCCCGCTTTCACGCTCATGCCGGTGACGTTCACGAGAGTCTGGTCCATGCAGATATTGCCCACGATTCTGGCTTTGCGACCGCCGCGAATAAAATGAAAATTGTTTGACAGAAGCCTGCTTAATCCATCGGCATAACCGATGCCGGTTGTGGCTATGGCGGCAGTCTTTGGAGCAGTATAAGTAAGTCCGTAACTCAAGGAAGTTCCTCCCGGGACCTTCTTCACGTAAATGGCCCTGCAGAATCCCTTTACGGCACACTCCAGAGGTAGTTTCCTGTAAAAAGTGACTTCGGGATACACTCCGAAAATGAGCAGGCCTATCCTTGTCATATCAGATTTCATATGCGCTTCGGGCAGGTTCAGGATTGCCGGGGAATTTGCTATATGTCTAATCGGGATATTGCGTCCGGCGATTGAGCTTAAAACGGCATTGAATCTCTGCAACTGTTTTCTTGCATAGGTCTTGTCTTTCCAGCCGGCGGTGGCAAAATGCGTGAAAACTCCCTCAACCGCGATTCCTTCATTATTCATCGCCTTTTGAATAAACGCCGGCGCTTTTCCTGCATTTACGCCTATCCTTCCCAGTCCGGTGTCAACTTTTATGTGAACGAACGCTTTCTTGCCCCGCCTCCGCGCGACATCACCTATGACTTTAAGCATGCGTTCATCAAATAGCGTAATGCGTATCTGATTCATGACAAGAGTCTCAACGTCCCCCGGCAGGATGGGCCCCATGATCAGCACAGGCTTCTTTATGCCGGAGTCTCTAAGGGATACTGCCTCCGATGTTGTCGCCACTCCGAAACAGTCAACAACGCTTTCTATACTTCCGGATATCCTGCACATTCCCATCCCGTAGCAGTCACCCTTAACGCAGGCCATGAATTTCCTGCCCGTATATTTCTTTATCTTTTTTATGTTTGCCTTTATAATACCGAGGTCAACCTCCATCCATGCTCTCTTTTCCATTT
>CAYQXZ010000080.1:0-1072 GCA_964421645.1 uncultured bacterium | reverse complement strand
TCTCCCTGTTCCTTCCGGTCAATTCCAGAAGACCGACTATAACGATGATTATGAATACCTGGAACAGGATTACCATTCCCCCGAAGATATTCAAACTGCCCAGCAGAAGCGCGCCGATACCCGTACACAACGTCAGAAGATATATGAACAGAACCGTCTGTTTCTGTGTCATCCCAAGACTGACCAGACGATGTGAAAGGTGATTCTTGTCTGCCTGGGAGATAGGCAGTCCTCTTTTTTTTCTTATCCAGATTACGGAGAGAGTGTCAAAGAAAAGCACCGAAAAAATGACCAGCGGCGCAAAAACCGGGAGGAATGTCTGGCTTCTGTCATACCGGTAAAAAGTGAGAAGTATGGAAGTTGTCCCGAGAAAATATCCCAGGAAACTGCTTCCGCATTCTCCCATGAATATTTTTGCCGGCGGGAAGTTATGTTTCAGAAATCCCAGTACGCTTCCGAGAAAAACCGCAAGTATCGTGGCGACAAACAACTGCTGCATCTGCACGGCAAAAGTGAAAAGGATTGCGCCGCTTATAAAGGCAACGCCGGCGCTCAATCCGTCCATGTTGTCCATGAGATTGAAACTGTTCATCATCAGGAGAAACCAGAAAGCCGTCAGGATGAAGGACTCCACCGGGTTTGAGAGGAAGAAGGAAAGCCGTATTCCAAAGGCAAAAATTATGATTACCGCTATAACCTGCAGGAGAAGTTTCTGCCGCGCTTTAAGCGCTCTCTTATCGTCTATTATTCCGAAAATTACTACAACGGCTCCACCGGAAATTACTGCGGCAACATGTCTGAGTGAACTTGCTATGCCCGGGACGTAAACCTTCAGGAAATCCGGTATCAGTCCGTTTCTCACCATGACAAATCCTGCCAGTATGGTGAGGCAGAATGAGAAGTATATTCCGAGTCCTCCCAGCAGGGGGGTGGGCTGTTTGTGCACGCTTCTTGAGGAAGGAACTGAAATGAAATCAAGCCTGCGGGCGATCTTCCCGGACAGAAACGTCAACAGCACGGAAAAAAGTCCGCTTGCGATGAAAGCCGCGATATATACCCGTCCCCACATAGT
>CAYQXZ010000079.1:0-8486 GCA_964421645.1 uncultured bacterium | reverse complement strand
TAAAAGCGGTAAAAATAATTGTCGCCGGAAGGAAGAAATAATTGACATTAATCACGAACTCCTGATCTCTTCATCTACGTCTCGTGAACCACTGTAAATACATAAAGGACAGTTGCCTTGAAATGAACAAATTGTTCATTTTTAACTCTCCCTTGAAAGTTCTTATAACATATCCGGAACAGGGCATGCCTTTTTTCGTTTTCCTTATGACTGATAACAAAGCCGATTGTTTTCACCTGTAAAAATCTCCTTTTTGGGAAAGTTGTGCGCAATTGAATAATGAACCGTTATCGAGGATATCCTTTGCAAGCCCTTCTTCCATGCTTCCAAGTTCAACAATCCCTACCATTGGTCTATTCCCGTACATTTTCGACTCCTGATATCTATAACTCCTCTATTATCTGCCCGTCCGGGCAGCCATCATCAGAAAAAAACAGGTTTTTTCTTCTCTATGGATTCCAAAGACCTGAAGATCATCTCAAGACTTTTCATGTTATCTCTGACGCCTGTTTCAGGTTCCCTGTTTTCCTTTATGGATTTATAAAACTCATAAAGACAGAAAGCCTGTTGCTCTCTTTCAATCTTCCGGTACTTTATCTCCTCCTCTTTCCTTTCACTGAGGAAGAATATCTTGTCGTTTTTCCATATAAGAGTACCTTTTTCACCGTAGATTTCCCAGTCACCGTCCCATATGGATCGCCATATCCTTGAGAAGAGGGTATTTCATCTCTATCCTGAAGCCTTTAAACTTCGGGCCTTTCTGGAAATTAACGACGGCATAGTTTATCTTACCCGGTAGACCTTCCTCCCTATTTTCTCCCAATTTAATTAGAGTCTGCTGCCGCTGTTCGGGCAATTTATCACATATGAATATTTTCTGTATTTTGCATGCAGGATAAACAGCGTTCAAGTTTTGACAGCATGATTTCTATATCCTCAATGCTTACGTCCAAAACCGGTCGTAGACGTATCGTCTGTACACCTGCTCCCAAGAGTAGCATGTGATGCTGTGTAAGGGCAATCTTGAGGAGTGCATTTCTATTCTCCGGTTTACGCATTGAAAACCCCTGGTATAATCCCATCCCTCTGACATTGAATATCAGATTGCTGTATTTGGAGGCTAACCCCTGCAATCCGGAAACCAAACATTCAGTTTTCTCGGGTACATTCTCTATCAGATGCTCATCCCGTACTATCTTCATTTCCTCTGCGAATCTGACCATATCGGCAAGATTTCCGCCCCATGTTGAATCCAGTACTCCTCTGTCCCTCATGGAATTCAGCATATAAATGACTCCATTGGCAAATTTCTTTGCCGTGGCAAGAGCCTGGGGAGGGTAGGGAAGGTCAAATTGCTCAATGGCAAACATTGTTCCAGTTTGTCCTCCTCCCGTTTGAACTTCGTCGAAGCCCAGAAAAACATCGTAATTATGTGCAAGCTGGCTCAGACGGCGAAAGAAATCCGGCTGTGCCAATCTGTGCCCACCCGCTCCTTGAAACGGTTCACAGATGATAGCAACCACTTCGTCATGATAGGCGCGCAGGCAATCCTCAATTATCGATAAGCTGCTATCTGTACGTCTGTTATTCCATTCCTGGGACTGGGATGTATCCATCGATGGAAAGGGCACTCGGAGGTTGCCCGTAATGAATCCACGGAAATCTTTGGTTACAACCGGATCGTGGTCCAGTTGTGTCACATTGAGAGCGAAGACAGTCCTTCCATGGAAGGCACGGTCGAAATAAATGAACCTGCGAACCCCCGGGTTCATTCCGCGCTTGAGCATTTTTTCATCGTAAAGATTTATCAAGTATTTCATCATGTTTTCTACTGCTTCTGCACCGGAGTTGACTACATAAACTTCCATATGGTCATTTTTCATGCAGGCAGGCGCCAGGCTGTAAATCAATCGGTAATACTCCAAACATTCCCTTGTCAGAAAATCCGGATTCGCGATCTTGTTGTTTGCCGCAATCAGTAATTTCTCACGGTATTCCGGTTCGTTTAAGCGGGGATGATTGTGGCCTATGAGTTTGGAACCGTAATATCCTGCCCAGTCGAAGATCTTTTGCCCGGTTATTGTTGACAGGTACATCCCCCGGCAAAGTTTCAGTTCCAGAACAAACGGATGGGGATTGGCGATGACATATTTGGATAACTCATCAATAATTTGCCGGCTTTCTTCGTCAAAATCATAATCATGTTCCATGTTCAAAGAGATACCATTCATTCCATGATATACCTTAGTAAATCATCCCGGGATATATTTTCCAACCCGAATGTCTTCAGGGTTCTCCCTTCCGTCCAGAAATCTCTTTCAAGCAAGGCAGATGCTATATTTATTAAAGAATCGCATACCGGAGTCGCAACGTTAAACTTCTCGCCGAGTGAATGCATCAAGCATAATCCCATGGGTACATCTTCATATATAAATCTGTGATTCACTGTTCCTGGACCCTTAGGAGCTCCTTTCAAGGCATAAGATTTGAATACTTCCATGGAGTCCTTGCTCAAATCTTTCTCGTTTCTGAACTTGCATGCATCCAGATAAGAGATTCTTTGACAGCCTATCTCTTCCAGAATGTCCATTTTCTCTTTATCTAATTTACTTATCAACTTCCAGATAGAAGGCGTGAAAGATTCCCTATACATCCAGAATTCGCCTCCGGAATATTCTATTCTGGACGCAGACATTATTGCCCCGACAGTATGAACTATCAGATTGGGATTATGCAAAGCAGACTCAATGATATTGTCCCTTCTGTAGTTGTATGTATCCACAAGAGCATTTGCTATCTTCAAACCTTCCTCTTCTCTTGTTTTAGGATGAAAAGATAAGGCATTCCTCGCATTTTTAAACAATATCTGCACAACTCCGCGTTCTATCAGCCTGGCATCAAAAGGCAAAGATTCTCCTTCTGCTAATATTACATCATTGCTGTTGTCTTGCTTAAAAAATAGACTACCCATATATCCGGGTGAAGTTATGATTAATTGCTTATCTTTCAACAAGGGATTTATTTTTTCAGACACCTGCTTATGCTGTAAAGATTGCGTCAGGACAAAAACTGCATCAGAGCCCTCCAGAGCTTCCGTGCAATCTCTTGTAATAAGTTCTATCTTCTGGAATTTGCGTATCCCGCTATCGTTGACGGCCCATATGCCCTTATTAGATTGAAGGGTATTAAAATTATCTTCATATACATTAGAAAATGGCTCCAATAATCTTACTGCATGACCTCTTTTCGCAATTTCAAATCCATGAGCGCAACCTGCATTACCGGTGCCTATAATTGTGATTCTCATTTCCCCCCCCCAGTAAGCATTCACTGAACGCAGTCTCGCTTATTGAGAAACTTGCCTGCGCCAAAGTTTCGGTAGGAATGCCTGCTTTCGCACTATTGCCAAAGCGGACGGAGTTTCAGGATTTACAGGTTGAATGATCCTTAAGACGCGAGAATTTCACCTGCCAGGCCTGTTCATCGCCGGCAAAAGACAACTCAAGACGCAGCAAGTTGCCGCGAACTGACAAGCCAGGGCTGTCACACCTGTAGCCGCCAGGCACATAAATAGCAATTTTCCCGATGGCTCCCTTCTGACGCAATGCCTTTCCCGAGAGGATTCCATTGACTTTATCATATGTTACATCAGACAATTCAACACCACCCTGGGTATAGTGCATATCGGTAAAAAAGACAGTCGGAATCAGCGGGACTTCCTTTATAAGAAAAAGTTTCATGCTTATCGGCTGTAATTTAATTGTCAAGTCTTCTTTTTTCAAGCCGAAAAACTCCTGCTCCCAGAATTCAGAAACAAGATATTCGGTGGAATCCTGCAGCCCGATATCAGCGAAACGCATCTCAACTTTTTTGGTTTTGTCATCAAAATTAAAAACGCCCACCACATCCCATTTTCCCCACGATGTTTTGACTGGCAGATGCCATATCCCGGGATACGATTCCGGATAGGTGTTTTTAAATAAATCAACAGGTCTTGCCGCCTCGCCATAGGCAGGAATACATTTTGTCAGGATGTTCCAGCAATCCGGATGCAAGGCAGGCAGAGCATCACCCAGGAAAACCTGGCCCCCGGAAAGAGCCACAATAGAAAGCCTGATTTTTGCCTCTTCGTAATCACCGCGGACTTCAAGCACGTCGGGATTAAGAATCAATAACCTTTTATGCAGAAAATAACGGCTGATAAGTGTTGTGGCAATCTTTCTAAACTCCTCAATATGCCTGTTTCTTACAGCCTTATCCATGTATGAAGAAAGCCCAGGCCTGCCGATATCACAGGCAGACATGGTTGTGGAACCAGTTCCAAAGCCGAGATTAACCGCATTGGAACACCAGTAAATATAATCGCCTTTGAGCGTTTTCTCAATAAGGGATAGTCCCGCCCGATAAACCTCAGCTCCCTTGATTTTTCCTTTGTCATAGTAAATCGTATCGGAGTCATTTTCAGATATCTGCAGCAGAAAATCCATTTTCCAGTAACGAACCCCGGATTTTCGAAGTGAAGACAATGTGGTCTTCAGGTACTCCCTCGCCCCGGGATGTGTCGGATCCAGATAGTAAATCGCATCATGGGGAACCCAAGCCCATTCACCCTTTTTTTTGGGTCTGCCTTTGCGGTTTCTGACCATGTATTCAGGATGTTCACGGAAAAGAGAAGAAGATTCCAAAACTATGAACGGAGCCATCCAGATTCCCAGGCAAAACCCCATTTCTCCAAGTTTGTCAGACAACCATTTCAAACCATGGGGAAAGCGCTCATTAGTATCTGTCCATTGTCCGCATATATTCCGGAACTGCCAGCCATGGTCCACTTGAATGTATTTGAAATCATAGGCGGACAAACATGTCTTTATCTTTTTGGCGTTGGCAAGTACGTTCCATTCTCCAATCTCATCGGAAGCATACCCTGCATACCATGAGCACCAGCCCATCGGCGTCTTGGCGGGCAGGTTCCGTATCGTCATGTTTTCAGCACTAATGTCGGCATACTCCTCCAACGCCTTTAAGGGATCGGCATAAAGCCCTATAAAAAACTTTTCTGATTGAATGCTTTCCCCCGGCTTCAATTCATAGCCGGCGAAATTACAGGAGACCCAGCCCGACAATTCACGATTTTTCAGTTTGTAACACCAGATTACATTGCTGCAACAGCGTATCCACGTGAGTGCGGACAATATCAGCCCTGTTTTTGATTCCCTGTCGTAAATAAGGCTTATCCCTCCGAAACTGTTATGAAAAGCCATTTTCGCCGGACCTTCCAAAAAAGGAGTCAGTTCACTGCGGTCCTCTTCAGGCAGGAATTCTTTCTTCTCCTCATCATAATAAGGATCATTGCTGTTCATGTCCACCACGCCGGCCCAATGTCCACTGCCGCTTTCAACATAGACTTTCAACTTTTCAGGATGCTTGAAAAACAAATTATCAGGTGTGAAATTGAGAAGACGAAGGGTGTTCAAAACAATACTTGCTTTAGTTCCGTTTGTTATCTCTATTTGCATCACTGCGGCTGAACTCTTGCCTGCTTGTTCCACCGTTGCTCTCGCAACGAAACCGTTACTGCAGCGGTGCTCAACCAGCATCCTTTCATTGCAAGTGCTTGTGATAACCGTATTCCCCTCTTCTTTGTTCTCCTGGAACAGCGGCATCCACGCATTATTTATTCGCAGAAGGGTAGAGGCTTCGCCAATCCTCACGCCACCGGCACAAGGATTTATGATGCGCCAGCCTTTATCTTCATGGAAAGTGAGTACATTCATCATTCCCCCTGTTAACTTTCTTCCTAAGCATCATCGGTAAGCATTCATCCATTGACGCCGTCACGGTTATTCGCATGTCCGTCTGTGTGCTATGCTCGGTCCGGGTGAATTTGGCGTTTTCGACGAGTTTATGCCGGTCATCTTCCTTCTTTAATCGGAAGTGAAGCCTATTGCGGTTTAACCAGCATCACGCGGTCCATCCACACGGCATTTTCCCTGACTGAACCCTTCACATATGCAGGTCCGGTAAATTTAAGGGAAACATATATATCCCAGTCGTTTAGTGCCGGGTCAATCCCGTCGTCCAACTGATAGGCGCGGTCTATGAAACAACTCAACAGCCATGATCGGTGCGCCCAGACAATCGTATTTGGAGCAATCCGGAAATGTCCTATCTTATGCAGGTGATATTTCTCGTCTTGGGGAATATCCGCATCCTGCAACCGCACTTCGGGTCCCGCTGCTTTCCTTGTCGCGTCGTAAACGCCCATTACGTGAGGACGAAGGGTATGATCTATGCCTGTTAGTCCCTTAGTCAGGCAGAGCGCCTTACCACCTGCGGCTTCAGAGTCTTCAGTTATGCTGCTGCCGTATTTATGCATATCTTTCCATGTGAACTCGGTCACCCGTTCTGAAAACTGCGCGGACCACACCTTGGAACGATTCACAGATAATTGCTCTTTCCACATAGATTTGTAACGGCCTACAACTTCCTTACGGTCAAAGGGAAAAGTTTGCCCGTTTGCCGACGCTTCCGCCTCCAGTTCACTGAAACGCTCGGTAAGAAGGCTGAGAACAGGTATGAACTCATTCTGCACATGAAGACGGTATTTTGATTCCGGCGGACAGACATCTAATGCGTCATTGAAAAGGGTCCCGGCCTTAACAAAAAAATCAATATCCCAGTGCCGCCGGCGGCTGGATTTTGAAGGAGAACTGTCTATAATCTTGTCGGGATTCTTCTCTATCCGCTCCCGAACATAACGCAGCCATTCCATGACCTTTGGGGCGGCAGGCCCGTAATAACCTTCCATGAACTTATCAACCAGCGGTCCGGTCTGTTGGTAAGGGTCCTGCATCATTTTATGCGCCAGCCAGCAGCCAAGCGCAAAAAAACTTTGTTTTGGGTCCCATTCTTCAGCTTCTATGAAAAGACCTGTCACGTTATTCTCGTGGAAAAACTTCAGGTCCGGCTGAATTGTCTGGATATTCACGTCGGGGGAGGCAAATCCATGCCACCAGTAATCCCAGACAAAAAGGTTTTTGGCAATCTTGCCCCATCTGCGAACCATAGCCGCTTGCTCGCGGTTAAACTGATGCGTCAGGGGACGGACGGCTTCAGATTTTGAGTGCAGGTCGCACCAGCGGATTATAACATTGTCACGGACAGTGAGCGTCTTTGGGGGCTGTTCGGTAGAAGCGTAGGCAAATGTCTGAATCAAAACATCCGGGTATTCTTCCCTGATTGCATCGGCAATGGCGTTGATAAACTCCACGTTAGGCCCGCTTTCCGAACCTTCGCGCTCTATAATTTCTTTGCACGCATGGCAACGGCACATATTAGAGACTGCATCTTGCTGGCTGATATCGTAAACAACAGGAGGAGGCGCTCCCCTTTGCAGTGCACTTTCTCTGCCCTGAGCAATAAAGTTTTTCAATTGTTTCACAGCTATCTGGCGGACTTCCGGATGGGTAACACAGATTGAGCCCAGCCTATCACTGCTTCCATCATAGGAAAAATATTCCGGATGCTTCTCAATCCAGACCTTGGGGTCGACATAACGGAAAAAGGTATGGCAATTGCCCGGCGGTCCCATTCTTTCACCGAATCCAAATTGAGCTTTATAGCTCGGGGAATCCTCGGCATTTCCCTTATTCCTGACCCGAAAAAGCTCCTCCCTGGAGGACACGTTTTTATCCGGCTTCAGGTGATAGAACCCTCCGTAAAATCCGCGCCACCAGAAAGCAGGCTTGCTGCGGATATCCAGCCGTTTTACAGTCAGGTTGCGGATAGAAGGGACAACCTCGGTATCCCTGTCAAGCCAGAGACATCCGACCTGTGATTCCAGGAATTCATACACTGCATACAGCGTGCCGCGGGGTCTGCCGCCGGTCAGTATCAGGTTGTCTCCCGAGGCGCGCAAAATCCATTCTTCCTTGCCCAGTCCGGATAAATTTATGCCCCGTTTACCGGCAAAATCCGTCCAGCCGACATATATTCCGTGAGTGCAGGAGAAATTTTCTGTCTCCGTCACTACAGGAAATTTTACACCGGTAACCTGTTCCAGATAACCGGCAAGTTCTCCGGCAGCGAAAGATTCCGCCTCTGTAGGCGACTGTCCCTGAACAATTGCATAGCTTGACTTCCCGTCCATGGACAGCGCAAGGTCTCCGGCAGAAAAAACATTGCCTGCCAATAGGAAAACCAGAACCATGCCCAATAACAAATTCCTTTTATTAGTCGCCATCTTCTCCTCCCTGTTTTTATTCAAATACGACCATCTGGTAACCGTTAACTTTAGACAATGTGGTCCATACATATTTCTTTTCAACCTTAAACTTTATCTCTTCCCCCGAGGGTGCAAGATAAACCTTTCCAATATTCTTCCCGTCTGTTCTCAATCCTATGCAGGCATCTTTCAGCAGAACAGGCTCCTCAATAATCTGCATTTTCCCGCGTAACTCCGGCAGGTAAGAAAGAACGTGCACCAT
>CAYQXZ010000078.1:5558-8524 GCA_964421645.1 uncultured bacterium | reverse complement strand
GTTTCGCTCCGGTGGTGCACCCTTACCAGCCGCCGCTCGCTCCGCCTCCTCCGCTGCCTCCTCCGCCGAAACCTCCTCCCCCACCGAAACCGCCTCCGCCGAATCCCCCTCTACCCGAAGAGCCGGAGCGCCAAATTGCCTTGTTAACGTATGCGGGAATATGGTTCTTCCACTTCTTCTTGTACCTCTTCTTCAACCGCCAGGAGACTATGGTGTATACGACCGGCGCCAGCATCCCCATTGAAAAGACGAGGAAAAAGGGCACAACCATCAGCAATCCGGTTGCCCCGGATGTTGCCCACTCTTTTCCCGAAAGAATGACCATTATCCCGAGAGGCAGGACTGCCGCACCGTATATGATAACACCAACGATGGAAAATAGGGAATAGGCGAAGAAAATCAGGAAGCTGTTCCAGAATATCAGGAAAAAGATAAATTTGCCCGTATCGGGAATTCTTACCGCGCTTGCAGGTTTTTCACCCTTTATATAGCCAGCTATCGTTGTTATTGCGTCAGAGAGACCCTGGTAGTAGTTGTTCTCCCTGAATCTGGGCGTCATAACGTTTCTTATTATCCTGCCGCAAACCGCATCCGGCAGCAGCGGTTCAAGTCCGTACCCGGTTTCTATCCGTATCTTCCTGTCGTCAATACTGACCAGTATCAGGACCCCGTTGTCCTTGCCTTTCTTGCCTATCCCCCAGCTGTTGAAGATTCCGTTCGCGTAACCTTCCAGGCTTCTGCCCTCAAGATTGCGGATAACCGCGACCCCTATCTCGGCAGATGTCTCTTTCTCAATCCCCGCAACCAGGGATTCCAGCGACGCAATCT
This sequence comes from uncultured bacterium, assembly GCA_964421645.1. Classification (GTDB taxonomy): domain Bacteria; phylum Ratteibacteria; class UBA8468; order B48-G9; family JAFGKM01; genus JAFGKM01. The sequence continues at coordinate 7,696 of CAYQXZ010000078.1, read as the reverse complement.
CCTGTTCCGTCAAGGTCTTTGTATAATCATTGACAAACCCTGAAGGTTTCAGCGTAGAAGCCCGTAAAATGAGAGAAACGGAACAAAACAGCAGCAGAGTTGAGACAAGAATAATGCGGATTTTTCGCATTGAGGTATTATAGCAGATTTACGGGAGTCTCTTCCAATGCAGAATGAACCTGAAGTAGGGACAGTCTTTGACTTTGCCGAATAAATAAGGTATTATTAGGTAAAAGTTGATAATGTTGCCTAATAGAATGGAGGATAATGGACAAAAATTATATATTTAATGTTCTCTCCGACTGGAATTTCTGGAAGAATACTCCTGATACCGGTAACACAAGAAGCGGGTATCTCAAACGGATGGAATCATTGCTGGATACCCGGCATGTCATTGTAGTAACCGGGGTCCGACGGGCCGGGAAGTCCTACCTTATGCGGCAGATGATTAATAATCTGATTGAAAAAGGGGTGGAGAGGCGAAACACACTTTTTGTGAATTTTGAGGATCCGCGTCTGCCGCGGGCCGATGCATCTTTACTGGAGGAAATCTACGGAATCTACCGGACACATATGAAGCCCAGCAAGATTCCCTATTTGTTTCTGGATGAAGTTCAAGAGGTTGTCGGATGGGAGAAATGGGTGAGGATGATGCATGAACTGGGCAAAGCGCGTATTGTAGTTTCAGGTTCCAACGCACGCTTATTGAGCGGCGAACTTGCAAGCGTGCTCACCGGAAGACACGTGGATGTGGTCGTATTCCCTCTTTCTTTTGAAGAGTTTATCTCGTTCAAGAAGTTCTCTATCGAAAATACTAATAAGGACGAAAGGGAAATCGTACTGCGGCAGTTGCTGAATGAATACCTGGAACATGGCGGATTTCCTGAAGTTGTGTTAAGGCCGCAACAGCGAACGGAAATTGTGCGGGCGTATTTAGAGGACATACAGGAAAAAGATATCGCGCAACGATACAGAATAAGAAAGACGGAGCAGATAAGAGAATTGGCCCGGTATTACTTTACTAATCCGGGCCGTCCGGTCACATTTACCGGTTTGGAGAAGCATTTTCGTATAAGCGCCGACACTATTGAGAAATTCACATCCTACTTTGAGAATTCATATGTCTTCTTTATGCTGAAGCGATTTTCCTATAAGGTGAAAGAGCAGGGGAAGAGTCCGCGCAAGGTATACGCGATTGATAACGCTCTTGCAAACTTTGCCGGCTTCAAGTTCAGTTCAGACTCCGGATTTGGCATGGAAAATCTTGTTTTTCTACATCTTAAGAGGCATCAGGCTATCAATCCCGGTGTTGAACTCTATTATTGGAAGGACACCCATGGCAGGGAAGTGGATTTCGTGGTCAAACAAGGATTGGAAATAAGATTTCTCATTCAGGTGTGCTACAGGACAGACGATATATATACGCTTAAACGAGAATTAAGAGCGTTACAGAAAGCAATGGAGGAACTGCGCACAAAGAAAGCGATAGTTATCACTGGAGATAACCGGGAAGGCAAGGAAAAACTTCCATGCGGTACGGTTAGTTACGTTCCTGTGCAAGAATGGCTTCTCAACAAAGAGTCCGTATAATAGAAACTTATGCAATTTAGGTGAGGAGAAATGAAATTTGATGAATTTAATGAAACAATTAATGATATCATAGCCGTCAGACGCTTCTCATTACAGAAAAAATTTGCAGATACTTTACCAAAACAGGTAATTTTCTTTCATTATGTTAAAACTCTTTCTTTGCTTGATGCGATACAAATTCTTGTTCAAAAAGATAAAACAAATGAAGCAGGAATTATCTTACGCAGTTTATTAAACTTATTTATTAACCTTAAGTGGTTAACTTCAAAAGATCCCGATAAACGCATGCAACGATATGCTGATTTTGAAATAATAAGCAAGAAAAGAAAAATGGATTTATATGGACATTTACCGGAGAACGAAGAAGAAAAAAGAAGAATGAAAGAAATTGAAGATCAGTACCAAGAAATAGTTAAAAAATATAATCTAAATCCGAAAGATTGGAAAAGCATGACCCAATGGTCTGGCAAATCTATTCGACAAATGGCCCGAGATGAAGGCTTGCTCGAGGATTATGAAAAGGTATATTCCTCTCTTTCATTCGAGGA
>CAYQXZ010000078.1:0-5458 GCA_964421645.1 uncultured bacterium | reverse complement strand
TGCCTGAACTCAATCTTAATTATTATCAAGTTACTTAAGGTTCATTGTTGAATTAGGAAAGACTTATCCGGCCGTGATACTTTTTATTCAAAAGATGGTACAATCCTATAGTATATCGTATATCACCGTTTAAAGGAGAAGAAATCATGCAATACAGGGAAATAGGGCAGTCAGGTATGAAAGCATCGGTTGTCGGACTGGGGGCGTGGGCGATAGGCGGCTGGATGTGGGGCGGTACCGAGGAGAAGGAATCAATAGAAGCGATCAGGACAGCGGTTGAGTCCGGGATAAATCTTATTGACACCGCACCGATGTACGGTTTCGGACTTTCCGAACAGATTGTCGGGAAGGCAATAAAAGGGATCCGTGACAGGGTGATACTGGCAACAAAGTGCGGCCTGGTATGGGATAAACAACAGGGAGAATTCCACTTTTTATCCGACGAGAAGACGATACGCAGGGAATCCGGGAATATCAAGGTATTCAAGTACCTTGCACCATCATCAATAAGACAGGAGATAGAGTTGAGCCTGCAGCGTCTTGGTGTGGATTATATAGACCTGTACCAGACACACTGGCAGGACTCCACGACGCCTGTTGAAGATACGGTGAACGAGCTGATGAAGCTCAAAAAGGAAGGCAAAATCAGGGCGATAGGCGCAAGCAACGCGACCGTGGAGCATCTTGAGGCATACAGAAAAGCAGGGCAGCTTGATTCCGACCAGGAGAGCTACAGCATGCTGGACAGGCGCCACGAGAAAGACCTTCTGCCGTATTGCGCAAAAAACAACGTGGCCTTTCTTGCCTATTCTCCGCTGGCAAGGGGACTTCTTACAGGTAAGGTTTCCCCGGACAGGGTATTTGAGGACGGCGACCAGAGGAAGGACAACCCGCGTTACAGCCGCGAGAACAGGATCAAGGTTTTGAAGATGCTTGATGAGTTCAAGCCCTTTATCGAAAAATACTCTGTTACAATTACACAGCTTGTGATTGCATGGACATTCCACCAGAAAGGATGTACGCACGCGCTGGTGGGAGCGCGCAGGCCCGAACAGGCGGTTGAGAACGCAGGAGCAGGAAGAATAGTTCTAAACAGTAAGGACCTTGCGGCCATGGACCGGATTATCGCAAGGTATGGAGGCGTTTGAATTCCGAAATTATCCCGACGAATTTCCTGCATTCTCCGGTAACGTTATCCTTCGTAAGAACCGCTGATATCGCCGCTGCAGAATCTGCTCCAGCCTCCATGACGTAAACGACATTTTCAAGGGTTATCCCGCCTATGGCAACGACAGGTATACGGACTGTCTTCCTGAGATTCCGCAGCAGCTGCAATCCTGCCTGTCTGCCTGCATCTTTTTTTGTTTTTGTTTCAAAGATCGGTGAAGCGCCCAGGTAATCCGCCCCCTGTTTTTCCGCGGCAGCGGCTTCTTTTACGTTATGCGCGGTGATTCCTATTATTCTGTCTTTACCCAGCAATTGCCGTGCCTGTTCATAGGGCATATCGTCCTGTCCCAGATGCACTCCGTCGGCGTCCGCGGCAATCGCTATGTCAACCCTGTCATTAACCAGGAAAATCGCTTTCCCCCTGCAGAGCTCTCCTATACGGGCTGCTTCAAGGAACATCTCCCTGGTGCTCTTTTCCTTTTCGCGGTACTGTATGATTTTTACGCCGGCTCTAAGTGCGGATTTCACGTCGTCAATGACGTTTTTTCTTGTCAGCGTGGAGTCCGTGACAAAATAAAAATCAATATCCTTCAGTTTCATTGAATTTTCTCAAGGCGTTCCAGTCTTTCTATATCCTGTTCGGTTATGTTGTGGAGGGCGTCATAGAAATTCTGCTTGAAGCTCCCTGGTCCGGCCGAATGTTTCGCAGCAATCTCTCCGGCAATTCCGAATACAACCAGTGCGGCAGACGCCGCTTTCGCATAGTCCTTTTCCACCGCGGCGAAAGCGCCTATGACCGAAGTCGCCATGCATCCGGTTCCCACGATACTGCCCATCATGGGGTCTCCGTTGCTGCAGAGATAGAGGGAGTTGCCGTCGGTTATGATGTCCTGTTTGCCCGTTATGACGACGGTCGCCTCTCTCTGACGGGCAAGACTTACGGCGATTTCTTTCAGGTCGCCCTCAACCTTTCCCGCCTCAACACCCCTGGTATATACGTCCATGCCGGCGATCTTTGCGATCTCGGAGGAATTGCCTTTTATAATGTCAATGCGTAGTTGTTTAAGGAGCTCTACGGTCTTGTCGTCACGCAGTTTTGTCGCTCCCACGCCGACCGCATCAAGCACAACCGGAATGTTTTTTGCATTGGCTGCTTCCCCGGCAAGCTTCATAGCTTCAATAAGTTCGGGTGTGAGGGTTCCTATGTTCAGTACCAGCGCGGAGGCAATCACTGCCATGTCCGCGGCTTCCTCCTCGGCGTGCGCCATGACCGGCAGCGCCCCGACGGTTCTGACCACGTTGGCACAGTCATAGATTGTTACCCAGTTTGTGATGTGATGTACCAGCGGTTTCTGTTCCCGTATCTTTTGAAGGATCTTGAAAGTCTCTTTCATAAGAATTCCCTCCCGTAATGGTGTTTTTAATAGACGACGTTGCTGCGAAGAAAAGCAACGGCTTTATTTATCATGCTTTCCGTGATTGTGTGATCGGCTGACGGTTCGCTATGCACCCAGACTGATTGAGGAAGATTATCTTCCCTGCAGCGCTTCCTTATTGCCTGTACGAAGGCGCGAAGCATCGGTTCGGGCGTTCCTATGTCCTTTCCGCCGGCGCAAAATAGAAATTTTCTCGGTGCGGCAAGCGCGACGACCTGGTCCCAGTCAATCCCCTTCGTGATCATGCCGGGAATGAAGTGATAGAGACAGTGTCCCAGCCGGTACCGGTAGAACTGGTGCCTCAATGTCGCGAAACTTGCGAAGCAAACCGCCGCTTTGACTTTATCGTTTATTGAGGTGAGGATATAGTTTTGCGTGCTTCCGCCCGACCAGCCGATTGAGCCGATTGATTTTGCGCCCAGCAGTTCCAGTACTTCTATCGCCCGGTAGTTATCCCACAGGGACTTCCGGCAGAAACTCTTTCCCCTGGAGGTGAGCTCCATGTGAGTGTTTACCTCGTCCATGAACTCATGTGTATATCCGAACGGGGTTCTCCGTTCACCGAAACACAGGGCGTCCGGGGTCAGAACGCGGAAGCCCTCCAGCGCCAGGCGGTAGGTATATTGCGTCGGGTCTTTCGGGTCAGGACTGCAGTGCATCTCCTTGCCCTGCGCAAAACGGATGCCGCCGCCGTGCGCATGAATTGCCAGGATCCCCGGGGCATTCTGCGGCATATCTTTCCTGAATACGTGCAGTGCGGGGATTTTCTCTCCCGGTTCAACGAAATATTCCACGCGTTGTTTTACGACGTTGCCCGGAAGTCTTTTTTCTCCGGTAACCTTCAGTTTCAAAGGAGTGGAAGGCGGTTCAAATTGCCCGACCAGCCCCAGGAATCTTCGTCTCACTTCTTTCCACGCCAGTTGTTCCGGGTAATTCTCCGGCTTTCCGATAAACGTTCCCGGAATATGTGGCTTTACAGGTTTTTTTGTCATGCGGCCTCCTGTGAATTCTATATGTTACATGTTTGATTTTCAATTGTAAAGACCCGGCTTGACAAAACAGATAAAATATGCTATAAGTATAGTTAACAATATAAAATGGATATTAAAAGCTCTGTTGTGCTTGAACAACTCAAGGCAAGAGTGGATAAGGGAAGCCCCGTGCCTCTCTATTACCAGATAGAAAAACAGATGGAGCATATGCTTGAAAGCGGGACTATCTCCGAAGGCGACATGGTGCCCGGAGACTTGAGCATAAGCAAACATCTTGACATCAGCCACCTTACCGTCAGAAAGGCGTTTGCGAACCTCCAGAAGAAAGGCCTGATAAACAGGATCAAGAAGTCCGGCACTTTTGTTTCGGAGACTGCAAGAAGAAAATTTCCAAGCGTGGGATTTTTCTACTTTAAAGAGGCGGAAGTCAGGATGCTGCGCATAGCGGAACATATGCAGTTTTACCTGGAACAGAACGGTTTTGACCTGAAGATAATCGGTTTCGGCAGGGATTATTTTGAGAAAAACAGGTTGATAAATGAGATACAGATAAGAGACCTGGCCGGGGCAATTATTGTAACATTGCAGGATGGAGACTGCATAGAATCTCTAAGAGAGCTTGAAGCAAGCAAATTTCCGCATATAAGGTTTGGAAATGCAATTCATCCCGATGTGTTGAGCGCGCCCCTTGTAAGGGGCAATGACAGGAAACGCCTTCAGGATGCCATTTCTTTTTTGTGGGATCTCGGGCACAGGAAGATAGGCTTGATATCCAACCTTAAGGATTGTGAATCCCAGCAGGAATACAGGGATTTTTATTGCAAAAGGAAGGGATTTAAAAACAACTGGGCTATGAGCATCTCTTTCTACGGACCTCCGGAACAGTGGGATGCGGAGTCGGGTTCAAGAATGATGCGCGGATACCTGTATGAGAATTCTGAAATTACGGCAGTGATGGTTGAGCACATTTCGGCCTGCATTGAGGTTCTCCAGCAGGCTTCAGCGCTGAATCGGAAAGTTCCGGAAGAATTGTCAGTAATGAGTCTTTTTGACTACCCGGAGTTTGATTTTGTCACTCCGCGCCTGACCGCTATGTATCTTCCCGAAGATGTTATGGCTGAAGAAGCGGTCAGACGGGTTTTGAGTGCCGTCAGGAAGGAACAGGAGAAAAAGGAAAAGATTTCTTTGATAGATTTTGTCATCAACGAAAGAGATTCTATTGCCAGGCCATTTTCTTCCCGGAAGCTGGTAAAAACGGGGATTGTATAGAAAATGGTTTTTTTTCACGGGTGCAAGAATGTTTACGTTAAAGCACGCCGTGTTTTGAATAGATAACCATAGGGAGGATGAGAAGATGAAAAGGACAAAGGGAAGAAAGACGGTGAATCAAAACTCCTCACCATGCGAGCATAACGGGGAAGAGTTCGGAGCAAGGGGATTTACTTTGATAGAATTGCTGGTGGTCGTGGCGATAATAGCAATACTTGCGGCGATGCTTCTGCCTGCATTGTCGCAGGCTCGGGAGAGGGCGAGGCAGGCGGTATGCATCGGTAATCTCAAGCAGATAGGACTCGCAACCCTTATATATGCACAGGATTACGATGATTACGTCCCGCCTGCATACGGAGCCCTGTATTATGAGTGGGATTCAAACCCTGTATTTCTGAAACAGTACTTGTCTATATCCGCATATTCTTCCACCGTTGCTACGACGACCAGGAGGAAAAAAATCACCATCTGTCCTTCGGACAAGGCGCCTGCTTCTCCATGGGCGAATTCGGTGCTATATCCGTGGACGAGTTACGGACTTTATTCAAATGCGCACAATTACCTAGATATAGGAGGAGGAGTATACGCATATCG
>CAYQXZ010000077.1:0-8578 GCA_964421645.1 uncultured bacterium | reverse complement strand
TGCCGGGTTTCTCGTAATTTTCAAGGCTTTCATTAACTGCGGCGCAGGCTTCATCCAGCAGGTCCGTGGTGAATGTTTTTCTGAAGTCCAGTCCGAGGATGCGGTGCAGGATATCAAGGTCACTGCCCCAGTTGAATGTCGGATGGCCCTTGCGGGGATAGAGTTGTGCGACACCCGTTTTATAGAGATGTAACCTTATTTTGAGATATTTATTCCAGCGCTTATCCTGCGGATAAAGGCTTGCAGCCCAGGCAATGGCGGGAAGATAGTAACTGTTGGAGTGGCAGGTGCTGTACATTCCTCCGTGGATGAAAGACTTGTAGTAAAAGTACTTGAATCCCTGCTGTTCATACCATTCAAGCGTCTTCAGCATCACCCGTTTTATGTCCTCCGCGCTTTCTCGTGAGCTATAAGGAAGGTATCTGTATAAACCGCAGAAAAGAGGGCTCGCCTGGTCGGTTCCGAGCGGTTCCATGAAACGGTGCATCTGCTGGAATCCTCCGTACGGACGAAGGAATGAGCCGATACCGTGAACCTGCGAACAGGAATAGACATTCTCTATGGCCTTCCAGATATTTCCGGCAGTCCGGATACAGGCATTGTTGCCTGTAACCTCGTACTGCAGTATAAGCCCGTCCAGGTAAAGCCCCATGGACATCACCGAATCTTCGTATGTCCAGTAAGACCAGGGATCAAATTGTGCCCTGCCCGGAACCTTTACGGGAGTGATGAATTCACGCTTGAAAGGTTTCCCTGTGTGCGAGTCTATGCCGCTGTACATCAGCCCGTACTCATCAAACAGGTGTTGTTTTATGTATTCTTCTATCAAAGATGCCGTCTCATGCAGTGCCTCCGGATTTCCCGTTCCATTTTTCACGTCCGTATCCCTTCATCCGCGGCAATATTGCGGATATGTTCTGCCGCAAGCCTGTATTCCTCTTCTGTAGAGAGATGTTCAAGCATCAAGGGAATGTTAGTGTCCAGTCTGTCCAGTTCCCTCATATAAGTCCTGTAGTCAAGTCCTCCGAGACCAGGGCGCACTTCGTCAAGATGAACTGTCAGCTTGTCACCGAGCGATATGTCCTTGGCGTGGCATGAGCGGATGTAGCCGCCCAATCTGTCAATGAAGTCTCTGATCAGGGTCCCGTTGGAGAAATAATGTTGCGGACTGCTTATGAGATTTACCGGGTCGAAATGAACTGCAAAGGATTTCCTGTCTATGGCTTTGATGAGTTTGAGGTAGCTGTCCGCAGAGTCAGGATACATCCAGGGCATTGTTTCCAGGGCATAAAATGTCCGTGACGGACGCACTTCATCAATGATTTCTCTGACGGCCTGAACTATCATCTCAAATGTTTCTTCCGTGAGGTCGCTAGAGTCCGGCCCATCCCATTTTCTGCCCCTTGAGCCGGCAATGTTCACACAGCAGTTTGCACCTATTTCATCAGCCAGGTGGAGCGCTTTCATGCATTGACTGCGTGCGTTATCTCTTTCGGTTTTGTCTGGACTCAACGGATTGCTCCATGCCCCAACCTCGGCTATGATAATATCCGCCTTTCTCGCAGCCGTTGAGTAATCGCGTATACATTCCCTGCTGCTGCAGGGATTGACAGGACAGAATCCCGCTCTATATCCGGTCTTTCGTAATACCTGTATCCAGGCATCAGGCGTATCAAAGGTTTTGAACAATGGACCGCCCAGTCTCATCTTACGTGACCCTTCGTTCCGCTTCTTCGTGCACGTCGAGAGTTGACCTGAACTCTGATGTAAATACTCATAATCATTTTGTTTTTCCTCTGGCGAATTTCAGTATGGATTCCATCTTTTCAAGAAGTGCTTCCGGACACCTGTCGTAATAATGGGTGTGCATGAAAACGTCCGGAACCGGGGAGATGATTTTCGCGGCTGTCCTGTCGCCGTACGCCTTCCTGACAGCTTCCATTATGGCTATATCCTCCATTCCGTCCCTCAAGATCTTCAGCCGCAGTGAGGGGAGTACCTTTCCATCCTTCTCAACGGGCGGATAAACAAGGAAGCCGTTACCGTTGTGTATGCCTGCGTACGGGTACTTGTATTCTTTCGCCTGCAGATCCATTTTCTGCCAGAAGTCCGATGGTATGTCACCCCAGCTGTTGCCGGCGTATATGAAAACGCCCCGTGCCTTATAGTACCATGACATCCAGAGCGCGAGCCTGTGTTCCAGAGCGGCATTATCAATAAGCATGTTTGGCGCAAGGGTCAGGGGGGCCCGCATCTGGAACCTTATGGGCAGGTGACAGTAATAATGCCAGAGTTCCGGCTTCTTCGGTATCTTGAAATTTACGGGGTCATATACGGAACTTGAGAGGTCGGTAAGCCATATATCGCATCCCTTTTCCATTTGGGGATGGTATTCGGAAGCGAGAAATATTTTCAGGCCAGGATATTTCTCCTTCATCTCCTGCGCATACGGAATGTTCTTCTGCGCAAAAGTCTCTTCTGCCGGTTCATCGGCATTACTGTATGTGATGCATTTATCCAGCCAGTTTTTCTCTTTCAAATGGGCATACAGGTCTCCATCAGGTTTTTTTATTTCAAAAATCTCCTGCCCGTTATCAAGGAGAAACTGGAAAAACCGGTCAAATTTCCCGGTATTTCCTGGGTCCCACAGTGTTTGCAGATAAGGGGCTGTAAGCGGCTGGAGATGATGCGACAGGGCAAGCAGACACATCTCCCTGAACTGAAGATCGGTGAAGTTCTGGTTATTCCAGAACCATGCGACAAGGGGGTATTTCTCCGGCTCTATCTTTAACCTGACCACTTCCACAGGTATCACAGCGCTGACCTTCCGTCCGTTGCTGTTTGATACCGTTACCTGGCATGGAAACAGGGTTTTATCAAAACTCCGCGGGATTTTCAACTCAACCAGAAAGGCTGCAAGATTTGTTCCGGAAATGTCGGCGAAGTTCTCCGGAACAAGCGGGTCGGGCCAGTAATCAGCCGAAAATCTCGGGTAACCTGACGCAGGAAGTTTTACATATTCTATCCTGTAGACTTCAGTCTTCACGGGAGCGGAGACAGTGATTTCATAATGGTCGTCATTCGCTCCGGTCCTGGGCAGTACAGCAACCTGGAAACTTGCGGTTGCCCCCGTCGCCGTCCACAACGGTTTGACGGTATCTCCATTCTCCGAACCGGAAATTTCTCCCCTGAACCAGTACTTGTTCCTGAAAATTTTCTCCAGGTTATGCTGTATCCCGATTAAAAAATCTGTCTTTCCGTCCTTTCCGAAGCAGGTTTGAAAACGGGCTATCTGATCGCTGAAGGCAAGCCCCCACGGGTCCGTTGAATTGAGCATCGCCTTTTCCTGTTCCGGAAGCGCCTTTATGTCAATTGCGCGGCAGATGGAAGCTGTCGCAGTTAGCCAGATGAACAGAACGAACCGCAGTTTCTTGATTTCGGGCATATGAGATTTTCTCCTTCCCTGAAAGGGCATATACGGCTCTATTTTTTCCGTCCGTGCGTTTCGTCTTTCTTATCTGACAGAGATTCGTAAATTTCGTTGAAACGTTCGTGACATCTCTTAAAGGCATTCAGAATATCCGGGTCAAACTGACCTGGATTGGATTTATTATCTCCCTCGGTAATTATTTTGTAGGCCGTCTTGTGGTCATAGGGCGGTTTGTAGGGACGGCGGCTCCTGATGGCGTCATACTGGTCAGCTATGGACATTATGCGGCTTTCAATGGGGATCTCGTTCTTTTTGAGTCCGTAGGGATAGCCGCTGCCATCCCATTTCTCATGATGGAAAAGGGCAATCCTTGCAGCGATTTTCAGAAATTCGGAGTCAGAGCCCTTCAGGATTTCCGCACCGATAAGTGTGTGTTTCTTAACTGTTTCAAACTCTTCGGGGGTTAACGGTCCGGGCTTGAGAAGTATCTCGTCACAAATGCCGATCTTACCCAGGTCATGCATCGGGCCGGTAATATACAGCGTCTCGGCTATGGTTGCCGAAAGCCCCATGACTTCCGCCATGAGCTTTGCATACAGGCCGATACGTTTCAGATGACAGCCCGTCGTTTTGTCCTTGTATTCGGCAGTAACGGTGAGACGTTGTATGGTTTCTATGTAGCCCTTTTTGATATCGTCTCTCATTTTTTCAAGCTCGCGGTTTTTTTTCTCCAGCTGCTGCATCTTATCTTCAAGCTTGCGGACAAGAACCGCATTGTATTGCTTGAGATATCCTGATTCCTCCTGTGCAGAGGATTCCATTGTGATGTCAGGCGGTGAGGCCGGGAAATCGTGAACATTCTGAATAACCTCCTGAACCAGCCTTATGAAATCTTCCGGTTCCTGCGGCTTGACAATGAATTTCTCTGCGCCCAGGTTGAGTGCGAACTGACGGTCCTGTTCATGGGTATAGGTGGCGGTATAGAAGATAAACGGAATAAGCCGCAGACGCTCATCCTTTTTCCATTCCCGGCAAAGTGTGAATCCGTCCATTACCGGCATAAGGATGTCGCTGATAATCAGGTCCGGAGGATTTTTGCGCGCCTCTGCGAGCGCTTCGGCACCGTTGGAAGCGGTAACTACCTTGTACCCGTTTCCGCCTAGCAAAACCTGGAGCTGGTAACGGTTCTGCTCGTTATCGTCCACTATGATGATAGTCATTTTTGCTCCCCTCCTTTTCTCAAACGGTCCTTTAGATACCTCTCTATCTCTGAACTCAAACGTGCTTCCTTTTCCCCATTCACTCTCTACGGTTATATTGCCGCCGAGCCGCTCAACGAGACGTTTGCAGATTGAAAGTCCCAGTCCGGTTCCTTCGTGCTGCCTGTTAGTGCCTGTATCCAGCTGGTGAAATGGCTTGAATAACTTCTCCTTGTCTTCCGGCCTGATCCCCATGCCTGTATCTGTCACCCGGATGACCGCCTGTTCGTTGCGCAAGCGGGCATCAATGTGTACCGCCCCGAAGTCGGTGAACTTGATAGCGTTGCCAAGCAGGTTCATCAGGACCTGTTCAAAACGCCGCCGGTCGCTTTTTATAAGCATTATTTCAGGCACTATGTCAGCCGTCAGCAGTAACTTCTTATTGCCCGCAAGCGGTTTAACTGTCTGCAGAACCTTCCGGACGGATTCGGCAACGTCAAACTGCTCGTTGAAAATCTCTATCTGACCGGCCTCTATCTTTGAGATATCAAGCACGTCATTTATCAGGGCAAGCAGGTGCTGCCCGCTGGTCCTGACCATGTTAAGCTGCTTGGTCTGCTCATTATTCAACGGTCCCGCCAATCCCTGCAGGAGGAGCCCTGTAAAGCCGATGATGGAATTCAGCGGGGTACGCAATTCATGGGACATGCTGGCAAGAAAAGCCGATTTCGTACTGTCCGCCGCCTCGGCAGCCTGTTTCGCCTGAAGCAGGTCACGGTTCATCCTGGACAGCTCTTCGGTGCGTTCTGCGACCTTTTTCTCCAGTACCGCAAGTTTCTTGCCGGTAAGATCAAGAAGTGAATGGATGCCGCTTCCCCGTCTGGCATATATCTGGAACCAGTCAGAAAGAACGGGTTCATCATGGAAGGCATAAATCTCGGCACGTTCTTTTGTATATGCCACGTCCGGCATTAAATCAATCGTTCCCTCTTTCAACCTGTCAAGGCATTGTGACCGTGTTCCGGGCACATATTTCAGCGACCATCCTTCCTTATCGGCAATGGCCTCTATTATATCAACAAATATTCCCTCGGGATGTCCTGAATCGGACATGGAGATCTTGGGACTGTTCTGGTAAATGCCCACACGCACATTCTGTACTGCCGATGATACGAATGGGAAGATAAAGACTAATATAAGGCCGGGCAACAGGTTTCTCTTTGGCTTGAGCATAGGCCGTGTCCCTTAAAAGACTTTGGCCCCTCATACTGTCAAATCTTCCTGCGGCCGTTTGCCGCCGGGAGTCAAAGGTCCGCGCAAAGGTAAAATACTATTTCCTGTTTTTCAGAAGGTCCCTGATTTCTGTGAGCAGCACCTCTTCTTTTGACGGAGGAGGCGGTACCGCAGGTGCGGTCTGCTCTTTTCTTTTCAAAGAGTTCATTGCTTTCACGGCCATGAAAATTGAAAGCGCAATGATTATGAAATCTATCACTGTCTGGATGAATTTTCCGTAACCGATTACGACGGCAGGCGAATCTCCCGAGGCGGCTTTCAGGGTAAATGCCATGTCGGAAAAAGTAACTCCGCTAAGAAGCACGCCTATGGGGGGCATTATGACGTCGCCGACAAAGGATGACACTATCTTGCCGAACGCCGCACCGATTATGATCCCGACAGCCATGTCCACAACATTACCTTTGACCGCAAATTCCTTGAATTCCTTCATCATACCCATGAAATTGTCCCCCTTGAACCTGAAACGGAGTCAAGAAAAAGTCATTCAACCGGTGTGTTCAGCTGTTGCTCGGCGGCCTTGTACGAGAAATCGCCCTTTCCGTCATACAGAATTGTGTATGTGTACTGCACATCCGGCTTGAGTTCCAGTTTGAAGCTCTCCTTGTATTCTTTGACCTTTTCCTTTTTTGTTCCGAGAAAAACGTCTATGATGCTTGTTGGCTCTTTGTAGTGCGTAGCGACGAACTGTACGTCGTAGGTGCCCTTTTCAGCAGTGAACGTATCCTCAAGTTTTGTCTTGGACTGAAGCTCCTTTATTGTCCAGTCCGTTCCGCCGGTTTTCCTGTATTGGAAAGAAAGCGTTATTGAAGTGCCTTCTGCCCACGTTGAGGGTTCTCCCTCTCTTGCAGCGGGATTGGCAAGCCGCAGGATAACCTTGGCCGGCAATGCCTGCCTTTTGAGCTCAAGCTCTGCCGCCTTTTTCTTGGCCAGCGCTTCCTGTTCTGCCTTGGACAGGGTTGTAACATTCTTGGCGACTTCTTCAAAGGACTTCTTTATTACGGCGGTTTTTCCGTTTTCTATGACAACCCGTGATGAATCGGCCATTTCTCCGCTGACCAGGATCACATTGTGCATGCCGGACTGTATATCCTTGATTGTCACGGGCGGTTTATCCTTAACCTTGACTCCGTCAAGAAAAATATCAACGTTTTCCCTGTCGGCTATAACCGTGAGATTGCCCTTTCCTTCACGCCACATTTTCTGGAAAACAGATTTTTGCGCAGTCTTTGTCAGTGTTATCTGCACCAGGGCAACCTCGTTTTCAACGATCTTTATATTTTCAGTGTATGCATTGTAGCCTGTCAGGGTTGCCTTGATGGCGTAATCCCCGGGTTTCATTACCGTCAGGAGGGGAGTTTTCCCCACGCTTTTTGCGGCAATTTCTATGGCGGCTCCGTCCGGAACGCTCGTGACCCTTAGAAATCCCTCCTGCGCGAACAGGGAAGTTATGCAGAACAGAAAAATCAAGATGATAATATTTGCTGATTTCATAAACCGTTCCATTTTCCCTCCTTCCATTATGAAGCCTTTGCGTGTTTCTGTATTATACTGACGGTTACATTCCGCAGTCTACCCGTCAGTCAAACGGCTGCGGATCCGTTTAACCAATTGCTTACTTGGCTACTGCGAATCCAACCTTGCGTGCAAACGGCCACGCGGGTTTTTCAGCTGGAACTGCTCCCTTCGCATCTGTGGCGAGACGAGCCGCGGCAATTCCTTCCTTGCTGACCATGTAATCCTTTACAGACGTTATGCGGCGTTCAGAAAGCTTCAGATTATAATCTGAACCGCCTTCGGGAGAAGCCGAACCGACAAGCACGACCTTTACGGCAGGATTTGCATTGAGAACCTTTGCGTTTTCTTTCAATGTTGCTACGGCAAGACTTGACAATGCGGAACTGTCGCATGCAAAGTATACGTCCTGCAGGTTGATAACGTCGGTTTTCTGAACGATCTTCTCAACCGGTTTGTCTCTGTACACTATTTTCTCCACCGGTTTCTCAACTATGCGGTCCTTGTAGACAATCTTTTCCACCGGCTTGTCAACGTACACGATCTTTTCCTTCGGAGCTGGAGCCGGAGCCGGGGCCGGGCACGGTTTTGCAGCAACTGCGGCCTTCTGCTTGCCTACGAAAACATAGCCCCTGTTACCCCACTGCGTATTTTCCTGCCCTTGCGGTGCACTTTCCGGCATCCACCAATCTCCGCCCTTCTGCTCGTCATACACCGGATTCCTTGTCGCCCCCGATTCGCCGTACCATGAAAAATCTTTCTTTTCATGGCATGAACACGTGACTTGTGCCATGGCTGTCAAGGCGACAAGCAGAATCAATGAAATTCCGAGCAAAAGCGCTACACCCTTCAACTTTCTGCTCATCATGCGCCTCCTTTTTTTGCACAGGGAACATCCCTGCGCCGTTTTAACCTGATTATACCTGAATTACCATATTTTGTCCACAATCTGCAAAAATATCTATTTGTCTGAATACTTGAAGAATATTTCTTCAAAAAAGCTGTTTGTTTCTATGAAAGCCAGCAGAATATCCGGGTCAAAATTATCGGGCGATGTTTTTTCGTCTCCCTTTGTGATCGTCAGGAAGGCTTCCTTGTGCGCGAAGGCCTTCTTGTAAGGCCTTACGCTTCTAAGTGCCTC
>CAYQXZ010000076.1:0-8631 GCA_964421645.1 uncultured bacterium | reverse complement strand
AAACGTTTCCCTGCTTTCCCGCTATTTGTAAAATTCTTTATTCAACAAACTAAATTTATTTTCAGAGGTCAATTTCTACGATGTCGCCCCAGGAAATACGGGGTATGACGAATTCCACTATCCTGTCTGAAAGCCTTTTTGTCCTGACGGAGGGACTGCCCGGAAGCAATGTCCTGTGAACTGCTGACACCGGATAACCTTCAATTCTCACCTTCACGTTCTCTGCAGGCTCGGGGGTCATGAGTAGCGGATTCGGGAATCTCCGGCTTTCGCTGTAAGCCATGGAATTGTGCAGGTGAAGAAAGAGAGACGAACCGTTTTTGAAGAGACCGATATGGATTCGTCTGGGCCCCTTGATACTTACGTGCGGCTTTGCAGCATTCCGCATCACTCTGCCGATCCGGTCGGCCAGATTTCTATTCCCGTTCACGGCAAACCAATAGCCGGGATCCCCCCTGAAGATTATTACTTTCCCCCTGCCGAGTTTTCTTATTGTGCAGGATATTTTTTTCGCCTGGGATTCACCAGTACAGTCAGGAGAAAACAGGTTTCTTCCAATAAGCTTCCCTATATCACCGCGGTTGACATGATTTCCCCATTCATCGGATGTCCCGAGACAGCTGCCGGTTGCCAGAACTCCTCCGTTGCTGACATATTCCAGAATGTCAGCGACCTGCCTGTTTGAGAGGCAGACCGAAAGTGGAGTAATGACAACCGGATAAGCAGAGAGGTTTTCAAGACGGAAAGCGCTGTCAAATATGATGTCCACCAGCATTTGTTTCTCGCACAGCAGGTTATGCCACCCGAAGAGAGATTTCCAGTAAGCATGCGGGAATCCGGGTTTTTCCGTGGCCGAGAAATGGAAAGTCTCGGACTGCTGGCTTAGATGGAGCGCGACGTATTTCTCCGTGGGGCCTTCCATGTATTTGCACCTCGGCGAAATGATTGCGAACAACCTGTCAAACGTATCGGTAATCTCCTCTGGCTTGTCCGGCGTTCCGAAGGAAGGCACGGCCCCTGCGGTCAGGCATGCCATCGCGTGGTGGATGAAACGGTTGGCAGGATCAAAGGCGCCGGGCCAGTTCTTGCCCCTGTAGGAGATCCAGTGCAGACCCGTCCACACCTCACTGTACGGTTTACCGTAAGCCCTTGCAAGACGGCTGTGGAAGGCGCTTTCAAAAGATGTATCAACCGTTTCCGATCCTGCCATAACGTCTCCTTCATAGCAGTCTGCCGGCATACCGCAGAGCCATGATTCTATGGGATAAGGACCCGGGAATGACCAGTAGGGCATGCGTCTGGGATGGTTAAGGATGATTCTCACATTTGGAAAGCGTCTCCGGACTTGCGCGGCAAGGGTTCCCCAGAATTTCATATAGGAAGCATATCTCCATTTTACCCAGCGTCTGAACGATTCGCTCTTCCAATCTGCCGTTTCAGGGAAGTCAATCCCCTCTTCGTCACTATACAAACGGCGGCAGTATTCACAGGCACAGCCGATATTGCCGGGCATTGTCCACAGGGTCCCGTCAAACCAGAACCCGTCCAGGTCATATTTTTTTATGGATTCGCAGACGAAACTATTGAGTGCCCTTCCGTAAGGAGAATTGACGCAAACCCTCCATCTGTCTTCAAGACCTTCTGCCTTCAAATACCTTACTCTCCATCCGGGATTCTTTCTTGCGGCGCTCTTGCAGACGGAGCCCGGGAACCATGTCATGACCGCGATTCCGCTTCTGTGAGCGCACTTTACCTGTTCCTTGAGCCATGCTTCGTTTTCCTTGCTGGAATTTTCTCCCGGGGGAAGGAATTCTGAACGTCCGTAGGGGCTTCCGGTCTGGTCAACTATCCCGATCCAGTGTGCCCCAATACCGTGAGCCGCCATAATTCTTGCTCTTCTGCTTGTTGTGTCAACCGGATCGGGACGAGGACGGTGTTCCAGCCGCAGGCATGTCCCGGCATAATCTCTTGTTATGAGCCTCCTTATTCCCGTTTCAGGGTTTTTTACAGAGTGGCGGCCGGGCATTTCCGCGTATCCAGGAGGGAAAGCGGGTTTGCTGATTCTGATGCTCCAGCCGGAGCTGCTGCCCGCGATCCTGACAACAAGCCTGTTGGTACCTTTGACGACGGGGGCAACAAACTGGTGGCTTGCAATATTTTCAGGGTCAAGAAAGCACGTGGAAGTTTCATAGACTTCCAGTCCGTTCAGCCAGAAGACGGTTGATTGATCGGCTCCGAAAGAGAAAGGGGTTCTCCTTTTTTTTCTCTCTTGGAAATCCGCTATTATGTAGAAGGCAGACCCGTCTTTGCATCCGCCGGCGATGCGCGTAAAATCAATCACTCCCCCAACGGCCGGTATGGTGATTACGGGATAGGGTTTCCCGCAGATCTCCAGCATTTCGGGCATTTTTTTCAGTGATGTGCCGAGACCCGCATGGAAAAAATGTTTTTCAAATGATTCCTGTCGTTTCCTGCTCACCGGACCCGCAGCTTTCCATTGTGCGTTCCATCCGGGCAGATCTGTCCATGCATTTTTCATCCCGGAGATTCTGAAGATTTTCAAGGGGTGCTCCTATATCCAGAAGACGCTGTTTCCTTTCATCCCCGTAAAGATATCAATTATAAACCATATCACGGCGGCTGAATACTGCCCGAGGATAAGACCGTAGAAAAAGGGTTTTGCACCATCGTATGTCCTCGCACCTCCGTACCGCAGAATCAGGGTTTTTATGAACCATGCCAGAAAGATTGAAAGCCACAGATGATTGACCAGCCATACCATGCCCACGGTAAATCCCAGCGGGTGAAGGGGCCACCAGATAAAACGGGAATGCATGAATGAAAGAACTAAAAGGCATGCCGCGCCTATAGCGCGTGCAATCCATCCGGTAACATTGGGAGAAGAGGGATTTTTCAGGTAATCGGCGATGTAGTTGAACGGCGCGGGATTCATGCCCTTGAAGAAAGCGGCATGCAGGTTCAAGCCGCCGACATTATACGCCATGTATAGCACCATCAGCGACGAAACTGTGAAGCCTATGAACAGGGCAATCATCATTGCCCAGAAAAACGGCTTCAGCGAACATTTTCCGAATTCATCGGTGATTTTCGCGCTGTGCATGGTTGAAGAGGCAGGAAAGGTTCGCAGGTCGCCGTGATACGTATAACTCATTGCCAGCCCGACCATATTGTCGGGACCAAGCGCGTTGCTCCCCACGGCTGAAACCAGCTGTGACGATGCTATTGACGGGGGTACGACAGTTGCCAGTCCGCCTTCGGAAATTACTCTGGTCAGCCCGAACCAGAAAATGAACGCAAGTGAAAGCAGGAGAAAGGAGGCCCAGAAGCTCATGCCTGCAATTCTCAACCAGACCATGAGAAGGATAAATCCCGCAATAAATCCCCAGAAAGAAATCCTGTATGAAAGCATCTCCCTGCTGTCGTCAATCTCCGGCGCCCTGCCTGTGGCTTTGCGGAAGACTCCCTTGAGATGTCCTCTGGCCGTGTAAAGGAAAAGGAAAACAAAACTGATGAATGCCCCGGAGCCCATGTTTGCCATGATGGGGTTCCCGCCTGCTCCGTAGGCTCCTATGTTCTCGGAGCTTGATATCCCGGTAATGTTCATCCAGCCGCTGACAACAAGGAAAAACAGGTTGAAGAACCATAACGAAAAGGCCACGTCTCTCTTGATGAGGAAACAGAAACCCAGTATGGGAAAACTCAACCTGAAAGCGAGTGAGGATGTATGACGGAATATTGGAACGGATCGGTAAAGTACGGGCGCTGGAACAAGGGGAAAGTACTTGTTTAATGCAATGAATGTCGGGATCGTGAAAGAAATGATGAATCCGAGCCAGAGAAGTCTTTTTCTGAACAGCGCCGGGGTTCTTCCTGAAGGGGAAGGTTCTACCATCGCCACCGGCAGCTGCACCAGGGGGAATGTGACGCGTTCCTTCTCAACCCATTCCTTTCTCAAAATGGATACCGCACATATTATGACGAAATAGAGGAGCATGAGGAACACACCCCATGAGATAAGAGGCATGGCCCATGCGCTCCACGGGATGCCTGCTCCCGGAGGATTTCCCTCAAAGAACCGGGAAACGACAACAGGATCGGTGGGTGCCAGCCACGGCTTTATCCGGGGGACTATCAATGTATCCCACTGGTTCGTGGAGTTCGCGAAATAAGCCGGAGTGGCAAGTATCGGCAGGAGTTGACAGCCCAGTCCCATCTCCGCAAGCGACGCGGAGACAAGAATCATGGTGTATATGAGAAGCAGTTCCGATGAGGAGAACGCCATCCTGCCTTTTGTAATAAGTTTGAGGAGCGGATTCAAGAACAGAACCATGACAAAGAGTATGAATATACCACCGGCAGGCATATGGTCTATGGCAAGGAATGAACCCTGCACGATATTGACCGAATACTGGGCCATCACAACCATAAGGATTGACAGCAGAACACCGGTTATCATGGTTTTGGCGTTGAAGGGCGATTTCTGTGTATCCATATGTCATATCCTTTCTTCAATTCTGTTTCAACATGAAGTTGAGAAGGTTCAGGACAAAAACGGTTTTTGGTTTCAGCAAACCGGGTGGACATCTTTTCGTTTCTCCCGGTACCTCAAGATTGAAAAGTCCTCTGTATTTTATATCTTTGAAGGATTTCACTATCGGTTCCCATTCCATCGTGCCGGAATAAGGAAAGACGCAGTCAACCAGGTCAACAATCCTGTTGCGGAAGGAAGTTTTTTTTGAAACGATGGTTGACAGTATCGGGGCATGGCACTGTCCGATTCTTATCCCTTTCTTGTGCAGGGCATCGCCAAAAGCGTCCAGCATGCGGAACCTGTCTTTTCCGTCTGTCAGCATCACCATATGCTCTGTGGAAAGCTCAAGATACCTGAAGCCGCTCTCGGCAAATATGTTCAATGCTTCCAGGGGATCAAATCTTGCAAGGAAGCTCGTCCAGATAGAAGGTTTCATGTCTTTGATCCTCTCAAAAGAGGGGGATGATTCATCTATTTTTCTTTTCCTTTTTCATCTTTCGGTAATTGCGGGGGGATGTCACCCTCATTTTCAATACTGTTATTTTCCACCCGCACATTCTTATTTTCCGGAGCATAATCCACCAGTATCTGTCCCTTCTTAAGGTAGGCGAAGTTATCGTAAATGTGCGCGCCGTTATCATTTGTGACGATAATCCGACGTTGTGAATGCACCCCGTTGAACTGGTTGCCGCGTACGATTACAAGGCGGGTGGATAGCCGCCTGTTCCCGACCAGGATATCGTTGTTGCGCTCTTTTGACATCCCTTCGAAATAACAACCTTCTATAGTTGAAACCATGGAGTCAAAAAGTGCGATGCCCCCGCCGTCGCAGCCTTCAAAATCGCAGTCCATGATATGGGTGGGACTTCCCTCTATCTCTATAGCCCAATCAGAGATGCGACTGAAGACGGTATGGTAGATATATACTCCGTTGGAACGGCCGCCGTATCCCTTCCCTCCGCGAATCCCGTAGCCGCATGAGCTGAAACTGCAATCCACAAACGAAACTAACTGGACAGGACTGGCGTCCACGCCGGCCCCGCAATTTGCGAAACTGCACCGTCTGACATAAGCGACCGCGAAGTATCCGTCGCCGACCGCGGCTATAGCCCGTTTGCAGTTGCTGAAAGAGATATCTTCCAGGCAGTTGCCGTGGTTGCGCCTGACCTGGAAAATGTCGTTCTCCGGCGTGCCGTTCAATTGCACTCCACCATCCGGCGCGACGATTGATACATGACCCGGCAGGATAACAGGCGAGGCGACCAGATACCGGCCCGGAGATATAACAAGGCGCTTGTCGCTTCCGGCCGCATCTTTAAGGGCCATGTCCAGAGGACCTGAAACATCCGTCTTACCTGTCTTGTCGGGATTGTACTGATCGAAACTTGTCGCCCAACATATTCTGCCAAAGAGTACGAAACAGCACAAGAAGAGTAATTTAGTCAATGTTCAATCCTCCTTTGATTAGTCTCTTATGCCCAGCTCAACCGGGAGACAGAAATCCCCTTTCATGTGATGATAATATCACATAAGAATTACTTTGTCAGCAACACCGGATTTCTGAAAAAATCATTGGTAAAAACCGGTTTCTTGCGCCGGTGAAAGGAAAATTATAAAATGTCTTTGACGAGGAGGAATCAAATGGGAAAGATTACGGGCAAGGTCCTGGATTTGAAAAGTTACGTGAAATATCATGAAGGATCTGTTGTCAGCAAGGAAATCATAAAGAATGAAAAGGGGAATGTCACGCTGTTTTCATTTGATAAAGGTGAAGGATTGAGCGAGCACACAAGTCCCTATGACGCCATGGTTTACATTTTGGACGGAAGAGCGGAAATAAAGATATCCGGCAGGGGGCACAATCTTAAGGAAGGGGAAATGATAATCATGCCGAAGAATAAACCCCACGCCCTGTATGCGGAGGAGCCGTTCAAGATGATGCTCGTAATGATCCGGTAAAATGAAGTGCAACAGTCTATCGGCTAAACAATGATAAAGGAGGTGTTAAAATGAACGTACACGAAGCCATAGAAGCAAGACGAAGTGTGAGGGCATACAAGGACAAGCCGGTACCGCAAGAGGTGCTGAACCGCATACTTGAAGCGGCAAGGCTTGCGCCCTCGGGTAACAATCACCAGTCGCGCAAGTTCGTCGTTGTTACTGACAGGAATATCAGGGAAAAACTTGCCCAGGCGGCCAACAACCAGAGTTTTATTGCAACGGCACCGGTGGTAATAGCCGCAGTGGGATTGAATCCCCAGAAGATGATGTCCTGCGGGATACCGGGAGATCCCGTGGATGTGGCCATAGCGGTGGATCATATGACGCTGGCGGCTGTGGAGGAGGGTCTCGGAACCTGCTGGATAGGCGCTTTCTCCCAGGAGAAAGTGTGCGGTCTGTTAAATATTCCCGCACCTTACAAGGTCATTGAATTGCTTGCTTTGGGATATCCTGCAGACACTGCAAGGCAGAAAAGCAGGAAATCTCTTGAAGCGTTAGTCTGCTATCAGCAGTTCAGTCTATAACTTGAACACGATCAGCAGTATGCGGGTTATCAGCGCCCCGGCAAGAAAAGAGAAGAGAAACATGTAACCGAGAGTAATCAGGATTATCTTGTTGCTTCTTGCAGGACTGCGCATGATCAATGAAAGATTTGACGCAAAAACCGCAAGAATGGATATAACCCAGACTCCCAGACCGGCAAAAAAGAATATCTGTAGATACGCCATATTTCTCCTTTACCTATTAAAAACAGTGATTAGCATTAAATTGATTTCTCTTGCTACTGACCACTTATCACCGGCCACTGTTTTTCAATGAGGGTTTTGATTCTATTATATACTTCTCTCTGCTTATGTCAAACGTCTCTGTCTTGAAAAAACGTGGCGGTTGAAGTATAATTTTTATGTCTGCGGAGATGAGTTTAGCGCAGTGAGTAAGAAGTACCTGTGAGTACAGCCGGAGTGGTGGAATGGCAGACGCGCCGGACTCAAAATCCGGTGAGGGCAACCTCGTGAGGGTTCAACTCCCTCCTCCGGCATATCAAAGTTTCATTAAAAACTTGAACCCGAACGAGGTAAAAGGGTATGGGAAAAGAAGTTTCCCATGTTGTCGTGTCGGGGGGAGAATATTAGGAAGGGGGAAGCTCCCCCTCCTAAAGAGCGGAGCGACTCGTGATGGGTTCAACTCCCTCCTCCGGCATATCAAAGTTTCATTAAAAACTTGAACCCGAACGAGGTAAAAGGGGAGAGTGAGCGAAATGATAAAAAAAGATATAGTAGAAGAGATAGCGAAGAAAACAGGGCTTAACAAGTCCATAATTAAGGAGATAACCGACAGGTTCCTGATGTCTCTTTCACAGGCCCTTGTTGATGGGAAGAGGATTGAATTGAGGGGTTTCGGGGTTTTCTGTGTGAAGAGGATCAAGAGCAAAAAGGGAAGAAATCCGAAGACAGGGGAAGAGGTTTTTATTCCGGAGAGAAACAAAGTCAGTTTCAAAGTGTCAAAGTTGTACAAAAAGGGGAGGAAAGACAATGAACTTTTTTAAATACCTGTTTTTCATTCTTGTTGCAATTCTTTTGCTGTCAACCACCGCCTGTACCTTCAAGGCGGATTTAAGAAACCCGTGGGAGAGCAAAATTATCGGAAATTGCGTTTCTGGCGGTTGATTTCAGGCCTGCACAAAGTCCATAAAAAAAAAGACGAGGATAAAAAAACATCCGGGTCTTTTCCTGCAATTATCTCTCACACCCGAAAGGTATATCGGACACCTGAGAAGGTTTGTAAATATTCAGGTACTCGTTCAGTTTGTTGGGGGTTGAACCTCCTGCTGTCTTCTGCCACTGTCCGACCACGTAATAATAATATGCACCCAATCCGAAAAGGATAAGGGACAGTATGAAGAAGACTATACCTTTCTTCTTGTTGATCTCGGAGATCATCATCGCGAGAAAAAATCCCAGGAAACTTATTCCTATTACCACCAGTGCCACAAGATATCCAATTTCAAATTCCATTGTTCCTCCGTAAATATTCAGTGAACCACGTCTTGCTTACCTTCTTCGCACCATGCGAACAAG
>CAYQXZ010000075.1:0-8785 GCA_964421645.1 uncultured bacterium | reverse complement strand
TGCAACCGCCGGGCTGTGCCTGTAGTACCACCTTACGAATGCGCGTCCGCACCTGTTGGTAAGCAGGTGCTTATCCCTGAAGTTCCGCAGGGTAACAACCTCTTCTGCCATGGGCGTCCCGAATGCCGCAGTCGCTATGAAGCAGCTGCTCATTTCGCTTGAAACGGAAAATTGCTCAAAGGGAGGCACGACCGCTATGTATACGGTTGAACTTCCTTCCACGGTTGCATAGTGTGAATATCCTGCGCCGGTTCTGTACGCCCTGACCCTGAAATACAGGGACCTTCCGGCAAGCGCGTCAGGTATATTCGTAACAAGGTACGTTAACCCGGGGTAGATTAATGCGCCTCCCGTAACCGTGGTATCATGGAAGATGGAATCATCAAGCTCAAAATTTGCGGTATATGCGCCCTGTACGCGAAAATATGTTTCGTTGGGGCTGTAAGAGTTGTCGTTCCACTGGACGGTGGTAATATCCGGTCCGCCACGGGTCGCCCGCAGGTTGTCCGGATCCTGCCCGGGAGGGAACGCCGAAGGCGTAATGCTTACAGGCAGGGACTCCGCGTAGTATGTTCCGAACATGGCGCGCACCTTATAGAAATACTGCGTTCCGCCCATAAGGCCGTCGGTATCAACAAAGATCTGCTCGTCAGGTCCGACGGTTCCCACGCGGCGGTATGATCCGCCGACGCCGTCCTTCCTCCATATCTGGAACCCGTCCTCACCCACGGAGTTGTCTATCCACCTGACGGTAATGGCCACCCTCAAAACCAGACCGACAGTGAGCAGAGAGGGTTCAAGGGAGATAATCTGCGGCGCTTCCTCGGGATAAAAGGCGTATGCCGTTGCATCTTTCTCATTGGACGGATCCGAATATCCCCCGGCGTTGAACGCCCTGACCCTGTACCAATAGGTCAGTCCGAGGGTCACGTTACGGTCGGTGTATGTTTCAACGTTCGCCTGGACGGAATCTATCTGCTCCCAGTCCGTCGTTGCGGTTTTTCTTTCAATGATGAAGCCGTACTCGTTTGTTGACTTGTCCTGCCAGAAAAGCGTGATCTTATTCTTGCCGCCGATCGCGGTAAGATTTTCGGGGATTCCGTCAGGTCCCTGTCCTGCCGCCGTGGGCGTCGCGTTCACCTGTCCGAGATAGTAGTAGTTATTGGCGCCGTCGTATGAATAGGCAACGTAATAATAGGTATCGCCGTTGGTCAGGTTATCGTGGACAGAGGAGGTATCAGTGCCCCTGTAAACCACTTGCCCGTCCCCGATTGCAGTACCGGGGGCATATACGACTCCGTTTGTGGGCACCCCTGTCGGGAACTCGTATTTCCTGAAGACAATCATAACGCCCGTCCTGCCTTCCGGGACTGTCCATATGAGTTGAACGAGGCCGTCGCCGGGTATGGCGGTGAAAGAGGGCGTTTCGGAAGAAGTGGTTGCGCTTGCCTGTCCGAGCGAAACGTAATTGCGTGCCGCATCGTAACTGAAAGCAACATAGTAATACGTGGTCTCCGGAGGCAGTCCGAGATGAACGTATGCAGTGCCGCCGCCGGAATATGTTACGGTGCCGGTACCGATGACCTGTCCCTGCGTGTACGTCGTACCGTTAGCGGGAGTGCCTGTGGGATATCCGGTTGTGCTGTGAAAAATCAGCACGCCTGTCGCGCCCGATGGCATTGACCAGTTCAGGAGAACCTGCCCGGCGCCGCCTGCGGCCGTGAAAATTCCGGGAAAGCCGCTGTCGGTGGGAGTGGCGGCCGTATCGCCCAGTCTCATGTATTGATATCCGGCTACATACCAGTAGGCGACATAGTAGTAGGTGGTACCGTTGGTCAATCCCGTATGCTGGAAGGTTGTTGCGCCTGTCCCGGAATAAATGACCGTCCCGCCGGCAATTGTATCCCCTGCCCCATACTGCTGTCCGTTAACGGGCAGTCCTGAAGGATAGCCCTGCGTGCTGTAATAGATTACCACGCCTTGTGCCTGCACGGGAACCGTCCAGCTAAGGTTGACGACCCTGTTGCCCGGGACCGACGTTATGTTGCCTTCCCCCACAGTCGGCTCATCCAGCCAGTGCAGTACCCTGTATAACAGCGCATCCCTGTAAGGCTGCCTGTCAATGGATTCCCATCCCCAGGGGAAGAATACCGTGGCTCCTTCACCCGCAAGCCCGTATGTGGCTGCACGATAGGGCGGTTCCCCGGGCGGGCTCCCGCCGGAAGGTACGATATAATCAAAAGGCACCACTCCGTCCGGAGAAGGGGTAATCGTGGTGAAAACGTACTGGTTATTCGCGCCGTCGCCTCCTGCAATGCTCCAGTTATAGAAACCATCGCTAATGGCGTCACCAACCACCCCCTCAATGCTATACTTGCCGCCGTCGCCGATGCTTGCATAGAAACCCGAGACCTTGAGGTAGTTGTAGGCAAACGCATCCGCACCGGTTGTGTACAGTATGTCCTGCCCTGACATGAATAACTTCCCGCCCGCGTCAAGATAGCCTTTGAGGTAGTCCCTGTCTTCCACGGACAGAATGTCCGCAAAGTCTAATGCGTTGAATGCGCCGTAATGCCTGTGGTAATACCGGAGATAGTTGTTGCCGGTCTGCCAGATTACCCTGCCGTAGTTGTCGAGGAGGGCCGAGGAGGTAATCTCCCCGTACATCCGCGTATAGCCGACATCGGCGCCGTTGTAGTCTCCATTTCCCGGGTAGTTCGCGAGGTCGTCAAAATCAACATGCCATACGTCGTAGGTGAAGTCCTGCTCTTCGTAATCGGCGGCAAGATTTATCAGGCTTTGCTGGTAGAAATCCTCGTACCCGCAGTTTTCGTAATACACGGGGTCTATGTAGTAAAGGTATCCCCGCAGGTACAGCGGGAACCCGTAGTCGTCGTCGACCAGAAGGATATTTTCCGTAGACGGCAAAAACTCGTTCACCTCCTGCACGTATATCCTTGATTCTTTCTCCCACCAGTCGCCCCATGCGCCGGTCTCATAGTCCCATCCTTTCTGCGTCACGGCAATCATGTAATAGCCCGGCTTATTTTCTTCCGTATCAAAGACGTAATTGAAGTCCGTCGCGGGCGATGAGTACCAGCTTCTTCCGGGGACCTCCAGCGCATCCACCTTTCTTATCTTTATCTCCGACTCAACCGCTGTCGCAACAGGATGTTCTTCAGGGGTTATTTTTATTGTGGTTGAGGCAGTCCCTCCCGCGGGTATCATGTCAACCGGGATGTCGTGGGATTCGTACAGCGGACCCGAGTCTACGGGCCGCAGCGTATCTTCAACCGGCTCAAGTACCGGCGGCCGGGTGCCTGTTGACGGTATCTCTTGCACCCCGTCGTAAACGACCGAAAGTCCTGGATTTCCCAGAAGCGTGTAGCCGAACAATACATAACGGTTTATGGCGGAGCTCATGTCGTTCCTTGCGAGATAGCAATCTTCCGATGTCTGGTTGGTCCCCTTGATTGCCCTGACGAAAATGTCGCCGATATAGGAGGGTTTTGCCTTCCAGTACTTGAGCGTCCAGTTGAGCATCTGGTCGCTGACGTCCAGGTTGTCCGAGGTCGGATTTATTACCCCCTTGTCAAAATAAGCGTCGACGGTTGCGTATCCCTCCCTGCTCCACCCTATGTAAGCGATGCCTGTCCCGCCTTCTTTGGTGGTTTCGTCAAAAGCATTGACAACAGCTTCTCCCAGCGACCTGTCGTAGGTAACGGAAAAATAAAAATATATGTTGGGGTCAAAAATGGCATTGAAGCACGAAGGACTCACTATTATCGGCAACCTGCTGTCAGAGGAGGTATAATTCTTGATAAGTTCTGAAGTGATATAGGCGGGGGATGCGCCCGAAGGGTTGTATGGAGGTTCTGCATCCCTGTCAACGACAAACGCCGCACCTGATCCGTGGCACCCTATGTAAAACAGTCCGGTGTCCACGGTGTTATTCAGAAACGGCGTGATGGAACCCGGGTCAAAGTCCGAATTTTCCTCGCCGGTGCGGAAAAGTTTCTTGAGTATCCTGTTGTGCTCAAGATGTCCGTTGTTTATGTACTGATTCGCAACGAGTTCATGCCAGTAGAAGCTGGTCCCGAAGGTTGGCCCTCCGGCAACGGCAATGTTCCTGAACCAGTTTGTCCATGCTCCCGTTGTACTGATTTCATTCAGCCATTTCTGCTGTTTCGTATAAAGGTTGTTCAGGACGTTTATATGGAATTGATAGGTGTTGCCTTCCGCCACGAAGCTGAAATAACTTTCAGGGGCTTCCGGGCCCGGGTCGGTTTCCTTAACGGTCAGCGTGAAACTGTCGGGGCTGTTGTCGGTTATCTGCGTTATCTCGAAGAACAGGGACCGCGCCGTACCTGACATCATCATGATTAAATCGCCTGTTTTTACGCCTACCGGCAGGCTGGTATTGGTGGTAATGGTAAGATTGCCGTAATGAATGGCGTTTACCGTATATACGGTTTTGACAACCGGCTCCTCAACGACGGGTATCCTTCCCACGGAAAATTCAGGCAGAAGGTCATAACTGATACCCGCGCTCGGAGCCGAAGGCGACGCATAGAAAAAATCAGTCGCCAGCCATCCCAAGTCCGTGTATTGGGGATAATAAGGGTACCAGCTGGGCGGTACGGCGTCGCCACGTCCGAGAATCAATACGTACTGGAACTTGACCTCGTCTCTCACGGCCGGCACCGGGTGCAGGATGCCGTAGGGGGCATACTGGTACTGCTTTGCCATATCGCCGAGAAACCGTATAATTTTCCGCGCCGTAGTCCTGTTGTTTGCACCATCCGGATAATTCCCCTGCGGATGCGGGTCATATGGCGGGTTCCCCGGGTCAGGCTGAAGGTACGGAGCACTCGGCCTGAAATAGTAATTTTCTATATCTTCCAGGTAAACATAGCAGGTATATAAGGGGGAGAACGGGTCGTTTCTGTGCATCTCCTGCAGTTTCCTTGCCAGGTCCCTGTACTTCCTGGGCGTGATAATCAGGAGTTCATAGTCCGTCGTTCCCATCGTCGTGCTCATGCCTGTCACCGCAGTGCCGCTTGAAGATTCGTAGTAGACGGTTATCGTTGCGGAGGTAACGACAAAACTTGTTTTTTGCGAAGGGTTGTACTGCACGGGGAAAAGCCTTACGTATACGGCGGTTCTTTCGTTATCCTTGCCGGTTTCCCACTGAACCAGTTCCCCGGGGTAGAAGCTTTCAAGCGAGTATACCGCTTCATCCTTACCGTAGAAGTTTCCCTGCTCCTGCTCCGTGGTCTCAAGAGGTATCGTAAGCTGAACATCGCTCCTGATTCTCTCCGGCGGAGTAATCCTGACCGGGTTTGGGGCAGGCGCTATGTCAAGGCTGTTCAGGATTTCCCTGTACCTGACGTTGGCTACGTCAACGCCGGTTACCACCGCATCCTGCGGGAGGCTGAAGGCAAAGATCTTCGCGGGAACCATCGGGCTTCCCGGGGGAGTCACAAAATCAAAACCTTCAGCCGTGACAAGGTCGCGCCTGTTTACCGTCTGCCATTTCAACTGGCCGGTACTCAAGGAAAAGTTTAAGCTTTGCGTTTTTCCCGCCGCCGTGCCGGACAGCTTCCGTATCCCGAGAGGCGCCAACGAGTCATAGGTCTTCTCTTCCGGCGAAAATGACAGCCGTCCCTTTTCCGCAAATCCTGAAAAGCTAAGAAACAGAAATACAACGCATAACACCCGTTTTATTTTCTTAAGCATATTCTGTCACTCCTTTTTCCCGCAAATCCTCAGTGAACCACGTCTACCCTATATGTCCCTCTCCCTTGAGGGGAGAGGGTCCGGGTGAGGGTGATGAAAATGGTCAGTTTCACCCCCACCTTCATCCTCCCCCCTCAAGGGGGAGGAGAATTTGTGACGTGGTTTGCTGAATACTTACCTCTTTTTCCCGCGTTCACCTCATAAAGATTGTCACCAGCCAGATGAACGGACGCAGACCCGCCCGCACGGCGGCTCTTGCCCTGTCATTCCTTTGTATATAGCCGGCAACCGCAGGGCTGTGCCTGTAGTACCACCTCACGAATGCGCGACCGCCGGTTGTCTTTACCAGGTATCTGTCCCTGAAGGTCCTCAACACGGATACTTCCCTTGCCATCGGCGTTCCGAAGGCGGCGGTCGCTATGAAGCATCCGGTGGTTTCGTCCGAAGCGCTCCCCTGGGTTGGCGTAAACGACCGCTGGTTGGAGAAGTCCGAATAGCCGGAAGAGTTATATGCCTTCACCCTGTAGTAGTACGTGGTCCCGTAGACAAATTCAAAATCGTAGAGGAATTCATAATCGTAGAGGCTGGAACTTGGCAGGCTCGGGAAATCAGGGTCCCGCGTCTCTGTTACGGGAATAGACGCCGTTGATTTCCATACCGCGTAATAAACGGGCTCGGTCGCTTCGGCGGAACCCTCCGGCATTGTCCAGCTGACGGATATGCAGTTGCCCACTACGGTGGACAACAGGTTAACCGCCGTGATTTCCGGGGTTCCCGGAACTCCCGGAGCAGCAGAAAGTTCTTTCGGGGAGACGGCAAGCACGCCTGCGTCCGTAGCGAGAACGATGTCCATGACTCCGCTGTGGTTTATATCGGCAACCGCCGCCGACAGCACGGACAATCCGGCGGGTACGGCATACGTCCAGAGTTCCTCCAGCGAATACAGCCCTCCGCTTTCCACGAGCCTGTCAACCGCCACGGTCATTCCGTCGGGCGAGAGCGAGATGAGGTCGGTTCTTCCGTCCCCGTCAATGTCGCCGGAGGTCAATACCCTGCCGAAGCCCGTTACGCGCGGCATCACCTGCTCAAAAGCGCCTGACGCGTACCGGAGAACGAAAAGGCTGTTTTGAGCGTCCGAGAAAGCAACTTGTTTATAGCCGTCGCCCATGAAGTCGGCTATCGTCCAGTGCCATACGCTGTTGTCCGCAAGTATCTGCGCGGTGACATAGGGATATGCAGCGCCTTCTGCGGTAAACAACAATATCCTTGCCTGCCCCAATCCCCCTGTGCGCGTCTCAAATCCCACTATTTCTGATATTCCATCCTTGTTCAGGTCGGCTAAGGCAAAGTCAAGGGTGCCGGAGACTGCATTAATTGCACTGTTCAGTGCATTCCACTTGGAGTTGACCGAATTGGTCCATATGTCCTCGTGCACCACCTTTTTCCCGAACACGAAATCATAGTGTCCGTCCCCGTCAATGTCCGCCGCCGCCATGTTGTCAACGTTCCCGGCGGCTCCCATGCCGTCGTCGTAACTGCCCAGATGGCTCCATGCCTCTCCGTCAAAGCTGTATGCAATCAGTCCCGCGTCTCCACCGGCGGTTCTGTAAGGCACAACAAGCTTTCTGTTGACAAAAACCGACGGCATCCATTCGGATGCGTCCGGAACGTCCGCCAGAACATGGTGCAGTTGTTGAGCGTTCCTGTCGAATACCTTGAACTCGCATTTCTCCTGGCCAGTGTAGCAGACGATTATATCAAGGTAGGTGTTTCCCGTGACATCTTCAAGCGCCGCAATCTTTGCATCTGCACTGCCCGTCCATTTGGGCCAGCCGGTAACCGCTTTCAGTTCCCCCGATGCATTGAAGTCAGATATTGAAGGACTGCCCTTGAACAGGTAGATATAGCCGTCGGAGAGCGCGACAATCTCCGCGTTGCCGTCCCTGTCCATGTCTGCCGCGAGAACCTGGGGGTTTCCCGCATACACCGTCTGCCACAGTTTTAACAGAGCGCGGTCACCAACGGATATGGGAGAGTTGGTTCCCGCCGGGTTGTGGTTGGTGTTCCACGGGTTTGCCTTGCGGTACGGCCAGTCGTTGCGCAGATAGAAATCCTGCCCGGTTCTGTATCCGTTAATCCGCGGGACAAACCGTCTGACCAGCGGCATGTAGAAACTGCCGTGCATCAGTCCGCCGTTGATAGCCGGCACGACCGGAACGATCGCGTAACCCTTTGTCGAATCAACGTCATCTTCTTCGAAGCGGTACCTGCCGATGCTGTTAGCCGCAGTCTCTGTGACGGGGAAGGGCTCCGTGCCTGCCAGTTCTATCAGCTTTATCGCAGGCGCCGGAGAGATATAGTAGCCGTCAACCTTTTTAACCGTCCCCTCAATGTAGGATGCAAATGCCTGGTTAATCAGAAGAGTGTTTACATCTTCTTCGTTTCCCGCGTTATCCTCGGCAAGGTATTCCAGCCCAATTATTACCTTGCCGGAGACATCGTCTTCGCCTATGACAAAAGGCTGGCCGTATATCTTCCAGGCGCGAAATGAATCTGGATCAACCGTGTATATGTAGCGGTAGCGTATCTCCTTAAGTCCCGAACCGGGCGCCGGGTCGCTTGCCGACAGCGTTATCTTGCCGGTGAGATTGTCATAGCCGGGTTCATCCGAAGAAGGCGGGTCAGTGTCAACCTTGACCGTTCCATAATCGGTGAGCGTGCTCAAGTTGCCGATGTTGTCCACCGCCCGCGCGGTGATGTCGTACTGCCCGTCAGGCAGGGTGAACGGCACGGTGTAAACCGTGGACGGGCTATCACTGCCGGCCAAGTTGTATAGTATTCCCGCAAGCCCGCTGCCGTCCACATCTGCCGAGGTTATGGTTACCGTCGGAGCGCTCTTGTACCATCCGTTGTCTCCGTCCGCCGCCGGAGGATCAAGAGTTATAACCGGTTCTGTAGGCGGATCGTTGTCTATCGTTACGCTCTTGGTCTTTTGTGGTGTCTCGACATTGCCTGCCCCGTCTATCGCCCAGTAGTATATGGTGAC
>CAYQXZ010000074.1:0-8875 GCA_964421645.1 uncultured bacterium | reverse complement strand
CCTTACTCCTCCCCCTCAAGGGGGGAGGGATGGGAGGGGGTGAAGGAAAATTTGCAATGAAAAATTACAGACTTCTGATAAGTAACGAAGGATTCCTCACGCGCCTGGTGATCATGGCGGACAACCGCGTGGAATACCTGTTTATAACCCGTCCGGACGTACAGACGGGCGTGGGAAACATTTACAAGGGACGTATTGAAAGGATTATCTCCGGGCTGAACGCGGGATTCGTCAACATCGGCGAATCCAAGAACGGCTTTTTGCCGTTTGAAAAAGAAGAACCCCTGTACAACGTGCCGGAGAATTCAGACGAATCGCCGGAGAAATCCCGGAAGAGTCATAGAACCGGGGATGAGATCATAGTGCAGATTACAAAACCGGGTACCGCAGAAAAGGGGATGAAGCTTACTACCAAGGTTTCACTGCCCGGCAGGTTCATAATCCTCATACCGGATTCACCGCTGCGGACCCTCTCAAAGAAGATAACGGACAAGGCGGAGAGAGCACGCCTGATGGATATCGTCGCCAGGAGAATCTATGACAATACCGGCTTTATCATCAGGACTGCCGCCGAAGGAAAGAGCGAGCGGTACATTGTGAGGGAGCTGAAGATAATGCTGAATACATGGAGCAGGATAAAACGGCATGCAAAGGTCGCGAAAGCCCCTTCCATCCTGTGGAGCGAACTGCCCGTTTATACCAATGTCGTGAGAGACTACGTCACTTCAGACTTCAAGGAAATCGTTGTTGACGATGAAAGAACCTTCAAGGAGGTATTTAAATATGTGAAGTTCTTCCTGCCGGAGATGCACGGGAAGGTAGCCCTGCACAGGGAAAGCCAGCGCCCGCTCTTCGTGAAACACGGGATAGAAAAGGAGATAGAGAACTTTCTTTCCGACAGGGTGTTTCTCCCTTCCGGAGGTTACCTCATAATTGAAGAGGGTGAAACCCTCAACGCCATTGACGTAAACAGCGGCAGCAGTTCCAAGACAAACCTGAAGGCAACCGTATTTAATACAAACCTTGAGGCGGCCGAAGAGATACCGCGCCAGATAAGGGTGAGGAACCTTTCCGGGCTCATAGTCGTGGATTTCATAGACATGAAACATCAGAGGGAAAGGCGGAAGGTATTCAAGACGCTTAACGACAACCTTGAAATAGACAAGGCGCAGACCAAGATACTTTCCATATCCAGACTTGGAATCGTAGAGATGAGCAGGGAAAAAACCGATTTCAAGCTTTCCGAGATCCTGATGGACAGGTGTGAAAAATGTAGGGGAAGCGGTTACGTCAAGAATACGCATTTCGCCGCGCTCAAATTCAGGAACGACCTGTCAGCCCACCTCCTGAAGAATCCGGGCAAGAGAACCGCCGTTGAGGTGTCTACGTCACTTCACAAGCTCATTATGAACGAAAGGTCCCTGCATGACATGCTGAAGAAGAGAAGGGTTTCCCTGCATGAAAACTCCTCGCTTGAGCATAACGCCTACAAGATAATCTGATTATGCTTGGGTTTTGACGGACAGAGGCTAAAATTGTATAATCTTGGGAATTAATTTCGGAGGTAACCACCGATGGCGAAGAGATACAAGATAAACGGTTTTCAGGGATACCAGAAGATAGTAACGCCTGAAAACTCCGACCTGAAGAAAATCAACCTTGCGTTCATAAAAAATGCCGCGAACGAAAGGTTTGAGGGAACCACCAATGGCGAAGAATGCGCCTTTGTCATAATTGAGGGCAGCGTGAAATTTTTTCTTGAGGGAAACCTGCTGGGCGAAATGCAAAGAAAGAACGTTTTTGACGAACCGCCTTCGGCCGTCTACCTGCCGCCCTATTCAAGCTATGCGATTGAATTCGTCAGGAAAAGCGAGTTTTGCGTTCTGGGCTGTGCGGCAAGGGGAACAGGGAAGCCGCGGCTCGTGGAGACCAAGGATATCCGCCTTGAAAGGGTAGGGGACGATCCCTACATGAGGAACATGGCACAGATACTGCCTGAAAACTTTCCCTCCGAAAGGCTGATACTGGGAGAGACCATTACCGACCCGGGCAACTGGGCAAGCTACCCGCCTCACAAGCACGATACCGACAACCTGCCGGACGAGACCGCCCTGGAGGAGCTCTATTTTTTCAAGATAACGCCGCGCACCGGATTCGGAACAATGAGAGTCTTCAACGACCACGAGGACAGCATGTTCCTGATAGAAAACGACGAGGTCGTGACAATCCCTGACGGGTACCATCCGGTATCTGTTGCGCCCAGGCACAGGATGTACTACCTGTGGGCAATGGCGGGAGAAAGCAAGAAAGTGATCCCTTTCACGCATCCCGATTACAGGTTTAATGGGAAACCGTAAAAAAGGAGCAAAAGCAATGGACTATATAGACAGGTTGTTTTCCTTGAAAGGAAAGACGGCGGTAATCACGGGGGGAGGTGGCATACTCGGGTCGGAGATAGCCCGTGCAATGGGCAGGGCCGGAGCCGCGATAGTCATCTGCGACCTCAAGAATGCCGAAGAAACTGCGGCCGCACTCTCAAAAGAGGGGATAGAAGCAAAGGGCATGTTCATAGACGTTCTCAAGAAGGAAGTCATAGTGGAGACGTCGGACAGGATAAGGAAGGAATCCGGAAAGGTGGACATACTTGTAAATGCGGCCGGGGGAAACATGAAAGAGGCGACTACATCGGCGGAGCTGCCTTTCTTTGACCTGCCGCTCAACGCGATGGAGAAGGTCATCGCGCTGAACCTTTTCGGAGGAGCGATCCTGCCCTCGCAGGTACTCGGCAAAGAGATGGTGAAAAATCCCGAAGGCGGTTCAATCATAAACATCTCGTCCATGAACGCGTTCAGACCGCTAACCAGGATTCCCGGCTATTCCGCCGCAAAGGCAGCGGTAAGCAACTTCACCCAGTGGCTGGCCGTTCACCTTGCCCAGGAATATAACAGGAAAATCCGCGTTAACGCAATTGCGCCGGGATTCTTCCTTACGATGCAGAACAGGTACCTTCTCCTGGACGGGAAGGAACAGCTGACGCCCAGGGGTACCACGATAATAAATCACACCCCCATGGGAAGGTTCGGGGAACAGGCGGACCTGGCCGGGATATGCATCTACCTGGCTTCCGACGCATCACTGTTTGTCACCGGGACCGTCATCCCGGTTGACGGGGGATTCAGCGCTTTTTCAGGAGTATAAAAAAAATCACCAACCCCTCACAAGAAAGATTAGAATGTGAGAGTTCGGGGTAAAGGAGAAACGGAAATGGATAAGGCGGACATTGGCGTAATCGGCATGGAAGTAATGGGAAAAAACCTTGCACTCAACATGGAGAGCAGGGGATACACGGTAGCGGTTTTCAACAGGACCGAATCAAAAACGCGTGACTTTGTCGCAGGCCCGGCAAAGGATAAAAAGTTCATTCCTTCTTATGAACTTCAGAACTTCGTAACATCTCTGAAGTCGCCCAGGAAGATAATGCTGATGGTAAAAGAGGGCGCGCCCGTTGACGGGTTCATTGAAAAGCTTCTTCCCCTCCTTGACAGGGGCGACCTTATCATTGACGGCGGCAACTCGTTCTTCAAGGATACGATAAGAAGGAACGCGGAGCTCACGGAGAAAGGCATTCTCTTCATAGGTACCGGCGTATCCGGGGGAGAAGAGGGAGCGTTGAAAGGTCCCGCCATCATGCCCGGCGGTCAACCCGAAGCATACAAGCTTGTTGAAAAGATTCTCATGGACATTTCCGCCAGGGCGGCGGATGGAAAACCGTGCGTCGCTTACATGGGGCCCAACGGAGCGGGACATTTCGTCAAGACAACCCACAACGGCATTGAATACGGGGACATGCAGCTGATAGGGGAATGCGCCTGGGTATTGAAGAAATCGGGGATGGATGCAAAAGAAATTGCGGATATCATGGAGCGGTGGAACGGCAAGAGCGACATACTGCGTTCCTACCTGATAGAGATAACCGCAGACAGCATGAGAGAAAAGGTCAAGTCAGGGGAAGGATATACCGTTGATATCGTTGCGGACATTACCCGCATGAAAGGCACGGGCACGTGGACGGTGCAGAGTGCTCTGGAGCTGCTGGTTCCGATACCCACCATCGTTTCCGCGGTTTTCTCCAGGGAAATGTCGCAGGACAAGGATCTCCGTCTTCAGATGTCAAAGATGCTGAAGGTGCCGACGGGTGAAAAACTCACAGGAAACAGGCAGGAAATAATTGACATCGCCCATGACGCCCTTTACATAGCCAAGATCTCTTCCTATGCACAGGGGCTGGCATTGCTGCAGGCGGCATCAAAGGAATACAAGTTTGACCTGAAACTCGGCGAGATAGCAAGGATATGGCGGGGCGGATGCATCATAAGGGCACAGTTCCTTGACGAGATAACCAAGGCATACGAAGAGAATCCGGACCTGCCCAACCTCATGGCATCCCCGAAATTCTCGGCGTTTGTGAATACAAACCTGTGGAAGCTGGCAAGGTTCATAGAGATTGCTCACAAGGCAGGCGTTCCGGCTCTCGGCATGGCGTCTTCCTGCGATTACATACTGCAGATCGCCTCGCCCGTGATGTTTTCCGCGCAGGTCTCGGCATTCCAGAGGGATTATTTCGGAGCACACGGATATTTCAAGATCGGCGGGGAAAAGCACCCGGAGATAATCAGGAATTCCGAAGGCAAGATGCGGGAATTCCACATTGACTGGATGGAGAAGGGAAGGCCCGAGAAGGAAATAACCAAATAACCCCCCACCTTACTCCTCCCCCTCGAGGGGGGAGGATAGCGGAGGGGGTGACAAGGAGCACGAAATGGGAAGGAATGTGGTGATTGCGCAGAGCGGGGGACCAACATCGGTCATAAACAACAGCATACGCGGTGTCATAGACGCCATGGGGAAATCCGGAAAGGCCGGCAGAATATACGGCGCGAAAATGGGTATCATAGGGGTGCTGAAGGAGGAACTCTATGACATTTCGGCGCAGAAGCCCGAAGAGATTAAACTGCTGGCGGCAACCCCGTCCGCCGGAGTCATAGGCAGCTGCAGGTACAAGATCAAGAGCGACGAAGACATGGAGAGGGTTGTTGAAGTGTTCAAGAAGCACGACGTCGGGTATTTCTTCTACTGCGGCGGGAACGACTCCATGGATACCGCGAACAAGGTGAGCATCCTGGCAAGGGAAAAAGGTCTTGACCTCATTTCCACCGGCATAGTGAAAACGATAGATAACGACGTGGGCGGCGGCCTTCAGGATAACGGCACCTTTGCCATTTGCGATCACAATCCGGGATACGGAAGCGTGTCAAGGTACACTGCAACCAACATCCTTGAAGCCAACGAGGAGAACAAGGCGAGCTATACCAGCGACCCGGTACTCGTGATAAGTGCGATGGGACGGAAAATCGGTTTCATAACGGCATCGGCAAGGCTCGCAGACCCTGAAAGGAAGATGCCCCTCTTGATTCTTCTGCCCGAGGCCCTCAACAAGAACAAGCAGGAAGAAAACCTTGAGTTCATAACTGCCCGGGTGAACGAGAAAATAAAGGAGTTCGGAAGGTGCATAATCGCGATCAGCGAGGGTCTTGAGATAGGAGATCTTGACATACTGTGCGACAACTTCGGGCATGCCCAGTTCGGCGCATCCGGAAAGTCGGTTGAACAGGCGCTGATAAACTACCTGAACGGACTGGACAGAAAGGACAGCAGGGGACGTTCCGAAAGCCGCCTGGCGTGCAAGGGGATCGCAAGGTGCGAGAAACCCGGGACAAAGCAGCGGAGAGAGCTTGCAACGACTTCTCCCGTGGACCTGAAGGAAGCATACGAAGTCGGCAAGTATGCCGCGGCAATAGCCCTTAAAGGGGAGGGCGGATACATGTCCACGATCATCAGGCAGCCCGGGAAAAACTATGAGATCACCTACGACAGGATAGAGCTGGGAACGGTCGCAAACGCGGACAGGAAGTTCCCGGAACGGTGGATAGCGGCAAACAGGGTGGATGTCACGGATGAATTCATTGAGTGGGCAATGCCCTTGATAGGCGGCCCGCTGCCCGGGTTTGCGAGATTCAAGGAAATATTTGCAGAGAAGAAATGCCCGGAGTACACTCCCGTGGCATATAGGTAACCCCCCCACCTTTTTCCTCTCCCTCAAGGGGGGAGGATAGCGGAGGGGGTGAATAGTAAAGGAGAGAGAAGAATGGATTTTGTAAAACTGACGGACGAGCAGATAAAACATGACCCGGAACAACAGCTGAAAACGTTCATGAGAACAAAGGACTTTCTTGTGGCGATTGATACCGACGGCTGTGTTACCGACAACATGAACGGCAAGCAGATGCTCATATTCCACCCCCAGTACATGGAATTCTACCAGCTGTGGGGGATAGAATCATACTTCAGGGAAGTGGCGGAATACTATAATCTTTTTTCCGTGCAGAGGGGATGCAACAGGTTCCTCGCAGCCCTGTATACCCTCCAGGCGCTGCACAGGAGAAAAGACATCCAGTCCGTTTTGAAAAAGAAGAAGATTGAACTGCCTGAAATAGATCCGCTGCAAGGATACATTTACTATTGCGAGAAAAATAAACTCGGCCTTGGCAACCCGAGCCTTGTAAAGTATCTGAATGCAAACCCCACCAGTCTTTACCTCTTCAAGCTGCTGGGCTGGAGCGAGGCCGTCAACAGGATGTTTCCCTTCGTAAAAATCCCGCCGTTCAACAACGTGCGTGAATCCCTGCAGCTCATGTCCGGAAAGGCGGATGTCATGATAGTCTCCCAGACGCCCTACGAGGACCTGGTGAACTTCTGGCAGGAGAATAACCTTACCGGGTACATCAGCGCAATAGCAGGGCAGGAGATGGGCAAAAAGGGACACCACATAGAGACGGTGAAAAAGGCCTGCGGGTACGAGGATTCCCATATCCTGATGCTCGGAGATGCCGACGGAGACCTCAAGGCAGTCAAGCAGAATAACGGCCTTTTCTATCCTGTTCCCGCCGGATATGAAAACCAGGCATGGCAGAAATTCCCGGAATATTTTGAAAGGTTCGCCGCCGGGCAATACGCGGGGGGAACCGAGAAGAAGCTTCTTGAAGATTTCTCCATGGTTCTTCTCACGATTCCGCCGTGGGAAAAGGACGGGTACGACCATAAGGCCTCATACAGGGAAAAACAGGAGATACGCAAGAAACTGCATGACGAGTTGACTCCAGAAACTCCCTTGCTTGTCATGTAAGGACAAAAGATGAAAGCATATACCGCTGATAAACTGAAAAACGTATTGCGAGAAAACCTTTCTGTAAAAAGAACCTTTGCGGGGAAAAAGGTTCTGGTTGTCATACCTGATACCACGCGTTCAGGCCCGACCGCCCTTATCTTCAGATATATCCATGAAATCCTTTCCCCCCCACCTTCATCCTCCCCCTCGAGGGGGGAGGAAACAGCAGGGGGTGATGGCAAAGCCGCCAAAGTGGATTTCCTCATCGCCCTGGGAACACACCCTCCCATGTGCGAAGAACGGGTCAACAGGTTTCTTAAAATCACCGATACCGACAGGCAGACAAAATACAAAAATACCTCCATATTCCAGCATGAGTGGGATAATCCCGGAGGACTGGCACACATAGGAACAATCCCCGCGGAAAAAATCAGGGAGATATCCGGGGGCCTCCTTTCCGAAGAAATACCCGTTACCGTCAACAAGAAGGTTTTTGAGTACGATGAAATAATCCTTGCAGGCCCGGTATTCCCGCACGAGGTGGTGGGTTTCTCCGGCGGGTACAAGTACCTTTTCCCCGGCATTTCAGGTCCGGACTTCCTGCACCGGTTCCACTGGCTGGGCGCCCTCATAACCAACCCGAAAATAAACGGGACCAAGGATACTCCGGTCAGGAGAGCCCTTAACCTTGCGGCATCGTTCCTGAGGGTTCCGCTCACTCTTTTATGTTACGTCGTCCAAAATGGGGAAATCTACGGATTTTATGCGGGCGGCGAAGAGGCATGGTCGGAAGCCGCCGATCTCTCCGCCAGGCTCAACATAAAGTACGTTAACCGTCCATACGTAACGGTGCTTTCAATAGCGCCGAAGATGTACGAGGACATATGGACAGCCGGCAAGTGCATGTACAAGCTGGAACCCGTCGTAGCAGACGGCGGAACGCTGATAATATATGCCCCTCACGTGAAGGAAGTCTCGCATACGCACGGCAAAGAGATTGAGAGGGTGGCGTACCATACGAGAGACTATTTTCTAAAGCAACCGGAAAGATTCCGGGACGTTTCAGGGTGTATAATGGCGCACTCCACGCACGTGAGAGGCATCGGGACATACGAAAACGGCGTTGAGAAACCCAGGATAAACGTGGTACTGGCCACTTCAATCCCCGAAGAGATATGTAGGAAGATAAACCTCGGCTACATGGACTACCGCCAGATAGACATTGAGAACTACAAGAAAAGAAAGGACACGCTTGTGGTTGAGAAGGCAGGCGAAGTCCTGTACAGACTGAAGGATAGCAAGGTCCCCGACATAGACACCCTCTAATACGGTATATAATGGAAATATACTCGCCGTACAGGATATGCCCTCTCGGAGCGCACATAGACCACCAGCTGGGTATAGTTATCGGAACCACCATAAACAGAGGAATCCGTTTCATTTTTGAACCAAACAGCGCAGGGCTGGTCCGGTTACACAGCCTGGACTACGACGAATCCATAGAATTCTCTTTTGCGGATACTTCCCGGAAAGCAGGGCACTGGTCCGACTATGCGCGCGGTGCCGCTTGTGTTC
This sequence comes from uncultured bacterium, assembly GCA_964421645.1. Taxonomy (GTDB): domain Bacteria; phylum Ratteibacteria; class UBA8468; order B48-G9; family JAFGKM01; genus JAFGKM01. The sequence goes on along the minus strand of CAYQXZ010000074.1, from coordinate 75 downwards.
TGCAACTGAAAGAAAAACTCAAATACGGGATTGACGCCGAAATACAGGCAGACTTCCCGGGCGGAGGCTTGAGTT
>CAYQXZ010000073.1:0-8884 GCA_964421645.1 uncultured bacterium | reverse complement strand
CTTTAAGAGAAGAACGAACGTGGAGGGCGACCTGAATGAGAATGATGTTAGAATACTTGTTGCGTATTACCAAGGCTTTCTGGAGATGATTGACGAGATAGTCGGCTGGGTTTTGGACAGACTTGAAAATCTGAATCTCTACTCAAATACCATGATAATATTTACATCCGACCACGGAGCCATGACAGGTAATTTCGGCATTGCCTATCACGGCGGTCCACAACTATGCGAAGACAACATCAGCGTTCCCTTTTTTCTCTGTTATCCTGAAAAATTCTGTGGCGGTCAAACCGTAGGTGAATTCACAAGCACTGTTGATATATTGCCCACCATACTTGAGGTGTGCGGGATAAAACCTCCCTCGTATCTTGACGGCCATTCTGTCATCCCCCTTATTGAAAAGAACTCATGCGAATGGAGAAAAAGCATCTTTTTTGAGTGGACGAGCGACGGCAGGTCTTTTTACACAATCAGAGGAGTCAGAGACAGTAACTTTAAGTTTATCTATTCTCCTTTCGGTTCGTGGGAGATATATGACATGAAAAATGATCCGTGGGAAAAAAGCAACCTTGGTGAAGAGGCACTGGACGAAAACAAAAAGATGAAAGAAGAAATGCTTGGTTGGATGGAAATTACAGACGATGCAATTCTTGAATCCGCGCAAAAGGATCTGGCATAAAAAAAGGAGGTTCCTGATGATAAGAAACTTTATAGTTTTTTTCTTTCTGATGACCTGTATGGCGGTGTATCCCTATGAGTTTCAGAAAGGAAACGTGGTAGTCAGGGACAATAAGAGATTTTATGTTCTTGACCGAAACGGTAAGCAACTCTGCGAATTTCCGAATTCAAACCCGATGCTGTGGAACAGGGATATGGGATTGATTACCGCAAATGTGAAGGAACGAAAGATTTTTTTCAGGATTTACAAGGATACGGAAAAATTTTCAGAGATCACCACGGAGGTCAGCGCAAATTCAGTTCAGAAGATATTGAAAAACGGCAGCGAAATCCTGGTGCTATGCACGGATGAAGATGGAGAAAATAAAGTCCTGAAGCTGGCTTTCTTTTCAAATAAGTGTTCTCCCATACGCTCTTTCGTTCTGAAAGATCCTTCCGGCAAAGCAGAGGTTCTTGATGACAAAAAAGCGATGATACATGACGCCCTCTGTTACCATGACCGGTTATGGATAAGCGGTTATCCATCTCATTCAGGAGGAATGAGCTGTTATTCCATCGTTACTGCATCAAAAAACCTTGAGGAATTAACGGGTCTTTTCTCTGAAGAAGATTTAAGAGGAGAAACGGAGAAAAACTTAGGGAAGAGAATTAAAACATTGTCAGGCATTGCAGGAAACAACAGGGGGATTGTAATTTATAATGATTCTGATTTTGTCTCCGTTTGTACAAACCCGCCGGGAAAGTTAACGGTTTTTTCATCTGAAACCGGGGATAAGTATGTTTTGACAAATTCAATAGATACAATGACGGGAGTCAACTGGGGGTTCCATGCAATTCTGGTGCTAAATGAAGAAATACTTGTTACAAATTGTCATCAACAAGTCGGAAAAATATACAGAATAGACAAGAAGTCAGGAGAAGTTAAAGGGATTTTTGCATCAGGCATTCCAGGTATTGAGATGATAGAGATTGAATAGACAAAATGAATTTTCCTAATTTCAATTATTGGGAGGGATAAATGGCCACATGGAATTTATCTTACTATATGCAGGTCGTCCAATGGTCTGACCATACCATGTCTTTTGATGAAAAACCGGTTATTGCAAAAATGAAAGCGATAAAGAATGCCGGTATGGGTTTTGTCGGTATTGACGGTATCAATCTTCTGGAAAAATCTTCGTGCGACATTTATTCAGTAATTTCAGATTTCCGGAAGCGGCTCACCGAAATGGATTTAAAAGTGAGTTCTCTCCATTTTGCAGGCCCTACTTTTGCACCTCTGGAAAAAGAACAGGATAGTGTGAGAAAGAACATGCTTGAAAACATTGCCGCGTTCAGCAAATGGGAACCCAGTATTTTTGTAATACACGCAGGATGGATATGGGGAGCATCCACTAATGAACGAATTACATCAGATTATGAAAACCAGGTAAGCATGCATGGTGAGAATGCCGTAATAGAAACAATAGCCGCCAACCTCAAAGAGATGGCGCAAAATGCCAAAAAGCATGCCATCAAACTGGCGATTGAGAATATCTTTCCGCCTTTTCCTCTCCGCAGCAAAGAAAAAATCGGCCTCTTGCTTGAAAAAATAGGAGAAGAAAACGTCGGTTATTGCCTGGATTCAGGACATGCGCATACCTGCGGTGAGTCCGTCTCTGAATGGGTACGTTTTTGCGGTGATAGACTTCTTGAAACGCATTTTCATGATAACCGGGGGGATGGAAGGGATGAGCACTTGCCGGTAGGATTCGGCACAATAGACTGGCCGGGTGTAATAAAAGCCCTTGATGAGATAAACTTTTCCGGACCGGTGACATTTGAAACCGGCGGATGGCCGATGGATGACATGACAGAAGGCTACAGGGCAGCTTCCTCATGGTGGCACGCTTGCGAAAGACTGGAGGCGGACTTGCGTCTGAAAGAACAGAGCCATTCTCCGAAGAAGGACGCTTGAACTTTTCTCTGGATATATAAAGTCATTTTTGAAAGCATGCAGATAATAGGGCATAAAAAAATATAAGGAGACCTTTATGAAAGCAAAACTTGTGTGTTTTTTTCTGGCAATTCTGCCGTTTCAGCTATTGCTCTCAAAGCCGGCATTTGAAAACAGCAATTTTGAAAAAGGGAATTTTGACGGCTGGATCCTGCATGAGGGCTGGTCGCTGACTTCACCGGTCTATTTCCCGACAGAAAAGATTCAGGGAGAAGAGAGATTCGGATATTATTCTGCGGTAAGCTCTCCCCGTGGCAGGGATATTATTGAGTTCTATACCGGCAAGAATATTGCTCCGGAAAAGAGACTGTTGAAATCAATTCCTTTCTTAATAGACAAACCGTTCCTTTCCTTCACGATGGACGGTCAGCTGGACGGAGTGAAAAACACCGTCGGTGTGGACATTGACGGCGACGGCGTCTGCGACGTAAATCTTAATCAGAATACAATCAGGGGCCTTGAGCCGGGGAGAAAGAGGTTCTTCCTTGATTTAAGCGGATTCATCGGGAAACAGGCGTCGTTCATCGTATCGGTTTCAAGCCCCCCAAAATACTTCAAGATGTTTGTTGACGACCTTGAGCTTACGGATTCCGTACCATGCCACGTTGAATTGAGGGAGATACAACAGACTGGAGACCGCGCAGAAGCGGAAATTCTGGTAAGCAACAAATCCGCAAGAAAAGGAAAGGCACAGTTTGCTTTTGTAATTTATGATTTTCTCGGCGGGAAAATACGCGAGGGAGAAGAAAATCTGGAGATTGCATCCGGAGACTCCGCGGTGCACAAGATTGATTTCAATCTTAACGGGTCACCCTACTACAGGATTCACGTAACATCTTTAACTGAAGCTGGGGCGGTGGATCAATATGTTTCAAAGAGATGGTTTATATCCGAGATAAAAACAGGCAGACAGGCAATCTTGATTAACGAAGGATGGGATGTTACAAAGAGCGACGATACAACCCTGAAACTGCCCGCGGCGGATGCGGCATGGGAGAAAGATAGTCCCGTCAAACCTTCCGGTTCCTACGGGTATCGTTCCCCTTTATGGAGAGAGAAAAAAGCGCAGACATGGTACAGGAAAGAACTGGAGATCCCCGACTGGTTTGATGAGCAAAACTGTACGGTCTTCCTGAATGGGGGCGGAGGAGGATTGCTGACGATTTTCCTTAACGGAAAGGAAGTTGCCACGAAGAACATTCTCAAATATAACAATTACAGGTTCATCCTGAAAGATATCCGGAAGGACCGGAATGAACTGGTGCTGCGGTTCAGGAATCCCGATTTTTACCTTAAGGACGGAAAAGATTACACAGAACCTGTGTGGTACTACTACGGACCTTCAATCGGGGTTTTCGGCAATATCTACCTTGAAAACCTGCCTGATTTTTATATCTCCAAAGTGCTCATTGACCCGTCCGTAAAAGACAAGAAGCTAAACTTGAGGGTATTCATAAACAACCTTAGCGAAAAGGAAGGACGATTTGAAATCCATGGGCAGGTGAATGGTAAAGACTGCAGGGAACTGCTGGATTTTCATAAAGGGAGAATAGTTGTCGGGCAGAAGGCAGAAGAAACTGTGGAAATCAGCAAAGAATGGCGGAATCCTGTTTTATGGACGCCCGACCGCCCTGAACTCCTGACATTGAGATTGGAGTTGAAAGCCGGAGACCAAAGAGACGTTTATGAGGAAAGATTCGGTTTCAGGGAGTTCCGGACAGAGAAAAACAGGATACTTCTGAACGGATTCCCTTTCAGGATACTTGACCTGACAATGCTCGAAACAGAAAAACTCTATCTCGCAAAAAAATGGCAGGGTGCCAACGCCAAGAGAGCGCCATGGATCAGTTATAACGATCCCGCCGTCCATGATGAAACAGGATTTCTGTTCAGGGGCCTTTTTGAGCATATTTATCCTCCGAAGGAATACAACAGCCCGGAGGCAAAAGAACGGTACTGGCAGAAATATATACAGTACGAGATTGGAACTATGGAGTATCTGTACAATAACCCCGCATGCTGGAGCTGGGCTGTAGGCAATGAAATCGGCGGATCCGGATATTTCAGGCATTCTGATTTCAAGGAAAGGTATATGGATCTTGCAAAAACCCTGTCCTCAATTGACCCGACAAGGTCAGTGAGTGCAGACGGAGACCTTGACCTTTTCGGCGCAAGCCAGATCTGGAACGCTCATTATCCCCATGAATACGGCATGGCGTACGGCCTGCCCAACAATGCATACTTTTTCAAAAAGGGTGTCGAGTTAATGGACTGGTTCCCACACCCTCCCTATGACGGAGAAAAACCCGTTTTCCTCGGCGAGGCCTTCAGCGGAGGCAATATTTCTCCGGACTGGTTAAGCCCTCTCGGAGGCGAAAGGGTCTTTACGCCAGCAGGACTTTTTGATACCTGGGAAAAATTATTCATGATGAGACAGCGCGCCTACAGGGACCAGGACATAGTGGGATACGAACCTTTTGAGGCTTTCTTATATGTCCTGAACTTCTATCCCGTTGATGTATACGTAAAAAACTATGACCATCATTTCTACGGCGGCAGAAAACTGAATAGAGAAGTTGTTGTCTTCAATGACACCTTTTCCCGCAACAACCTGATACTCAACTGGAAATTTGGCAGATATTCAAAAGGGGAAGTGCCGTTGAACCTGTCTCCAGGAGAAAAGAAAGTCATCCCAATTCAGATAGACCTGCCTTCCGTCACAAGAAGGGAGGACATTGAGTTCAGTATCGGTCTGCTTGGAGAAGACAAAAGGCCTGTTGCAAAAAGGTGGGGACAATGGAAATGCATCTACAGTATCTTCCCGCAGGTGAAAATAGGCACAAGGGCGGCAGTCTATCCTCAAGATGAGCAGATTGAGAAAATGCTCCAATTCTTCAACGTTCACCCCGCAAGTAAAGTTGAGAAGGCAGATGTCGTCTTTACCAGCGGTTCTCTCCTTGAAGATGCCGCGCTTACGGGCAATATTCTGGCCAGAGGCGGATTAATCATGGTTACGGGACAGAAAAAGGAAATAGAGGGTTTTCCCGGGCTCACACTACATTCAGATACCCACTCACACATAGTAGCGCACTTCCATCCTGTTCTGAAGGATATAGACCGTCAGGAAGACTTTTCCCTGTGGGGAGAAAACAACTGGGTGGGCGAGAGATTCTACCTTAAGCCCGACAGCGGTTATGCAAAGATAATTGTGGAAGGAGGAGACAGACAGGGACTAAGATTATCCAATCTTCTGGAAATGCCCCGGGAAAATGGCAGCATAATCCTTTGTTCTCTTCCGCTGGGTGATAACTATAGAAGCAATCCTGTTGCCGGCTATCTCTTGAGAAACATATGCGAATACGCAAAAACATTGAGGGACAGAACCGTCAAAAAAACAGGAACAATACTCTCCGACAATGCATATTTAACATTGAGGAACAGAGGCTTTTTGCTTGACGACCTTGCTTCCATGGAAAAGCCGAAGATTGAGGGATACGATATCCTGTGGATTGATGCGGGGATTGCCGGCGCGGATGCGGATATGGTCGCTGATTTCGCTAAGAAGAAAGGCAAAATACTGGTTCTGAACCGTCTTACGCCCGATAATCTGAAACTCTACAAAGACCTATTGCCTCCGGACTTCAGACTCTTGCCGGCCAAGCAGGACATTGTCCACGGCGGGGAATTGGTAAAAACAAAGAAACATCCGCTCCTTGACGGAATAAGCAACAATGAATTTTTCTGGAAAAAGGGAACGTTTGAGAGAGGCGGCCCTAAGATAAGAATAACCTGCCAAACCGCTGATTTTTCCTTTGACAGCGATGAAATGGAAATTCTGACTTCTCCCGCCGCTCTCGGAATATACCAAACAGGGGGTGCGACGGTAATAGTTGACCAGCTGAAATGGGACGAGAGCCTGAACGTTGAAGGAAAAGCTGCGAGGGCACTTGCAACACTGGCATACAACCTTAAAGTTTCACTTTCCGACGGGAAGAAAAGCCGGGGCGTTGAGCATAAAAATCTTGTCTTACCCTACAATGCACGGATGGAAAAAGAAAAAATAGACGGCCTGGACAGGGATATTTCGCTGACGGAAAAGACACAGGATGGCCGTATTCTTACCTTGGATAACAAATGCCTTGTTCTGGGAACAGATAAGAACTTCATCTCTTACCCGAGGTCTGTCAAAATACCCGTGAACTCCAGAGCAGAGAATCTCTGTTTCATGCATACATCCGCTTTCGGATACATAGACTATGATAAGGGGAAAGAGGTTATTGAATACATACTGACAATGAAAGAGAACGGTCAGAAAAGACAGGTCCACATACCGGTAAGATATGCGAATGAGATATTTGAATTCATTAGCGAAGACCCCGGGACATTCATTGATACGGAACAGTTGACGAGATACAAAGAAGAAGGAATTTCGGTATACCTGTACAAATGGAGAAACCCGAGTCCTGACTCTCTTATAGAAGCGATTGAGATTGTATCCAGAGATGAAAAAATAGTTCCGCTAATTTTCGGGATATCTCTGCAAACGCCGCAGAAAACTGTCATTGAGAGAAGAAGAGAAGGACTGTGGAGTGCGGCAAGCAGGCAAGACGTTGAGGAGAAAGGACGCATATGGGCGATAGTAGGGCCATTCCCAAATAATCCTCCGCCGAGAGGAGGATATGATGCAGTTTATCCCCCGGAAAAAGAGATTGATTTCCAGAAATCGTACGCAGGCTACGGAAAAACCGTCAAGTGGGAAAAATTTGTCCAGACCGAGGATTCTTACGGCAAAGTCATACTGATTGACCGGCTTGAACTGTTTGAGATAAAGGAGCCCATGGACAGGCAAAACTATGTCTGTTACTTTTACACAAGGATTTATTCCGAAAAAACAAGAGAAGTCATAGTTGCTTCCGGCTTTGACGATGCCGGCAAGATATGGTTGAACGGCCAACCGGTGCATGAACTGTTCGTGCATAAGAATCCATCCATACCTGCCGAATACATGGCAACAGCCGTACTCAAGAAAGGCTGGAACCAAATGTTGATCAAGGTGGTCAATAATTTTCTGGAAACGTCTTTCTATTTTGACATCAAAGAAAAGAACGCCATGGCAATTGAAAAGTGGCATAAAGGAGACAGGCTTGCCATATCGGGATTACCTTCACTGAAACTGCAGTTTGACGCATACGCGAGAGAAAAAGAGATTGCGGACATACCGGATTTCCTGCGCCTTGAGATTAAGGGTAAGAAATATACCTGTAACGCTGTAGGCAAACCATTTGAGTCTTTTACATATTATCCCGTTGAGAAGCAGGTAAAGGTTGATTTTCGGGGGGAGGAGGCCGAACAGCTCTATGGAATCGTGCCCTATGAAATTGAGGGAAAGATGCTTGAGAAGGGGCGTTTCGGGATGGAATTCTTAGTTCCGAAGGGAGCAAGTTCATCCCACATCGTGCTGGCATCGAGAAACGCAGGGGGAAAGAACATAGGGGACGTTTTCATAGAAATATACGGAGGCGTACCTTCAGAGCAATACGGAGGGAAAAAAGGCACATCTTCTGTACCTTACCAGACAATATTACTGAGATATGACAGAGAGGAGAGCAAAGAAGTAAGAATTCCACTGCAAGGGATATTCAGGGAGAGCGAGTGGCAGAGACTTCTCCTTGTATGGGGAGGAGATGAAGGAATTCAGCTCTTCCTTAACGGGAAGATACTCCACCAGGACAAATATGACAAACTGCCCCTTTTCGGCACTCACAGAAACGTAAACCTGTTTTTGGCTTCCGATACAAGGAAGAGAAATGAAGGTGAAATACTGGTGAAGAACGTTTTTCTGACAGGCGAATAATCCCGGTTTCGTTCCGGGAGTTACGTTGTTATGGAAACGCAAAACGGCTTGAGATTCGGCAGAGCGGTTCTTATCGGAGGATTGTTTACACTTCTGATTGTAATTATTGATCCCATGCGGGTTCTGATTTCCAAAGGTGCCTCCCTGACCTCCGATTACAGCACGGGAGCCGCCTTCTTCTACATTTTCCTGATTATAGCGGTCAACGGATTCATCGCCAGGATGAACAGGAACTTTGCCCTTTCCTCTGCCGAGCTGGTAGTCATTTTCGGGATGATGCTGGTCGGTTGTGCAATACCCACATGGGGGTTTACCCTCAACCTGATTCCGCTACTGCCGGGAATACATTATTATGC
>CAYQXZ010000072.1:0-8884 GCA_964421645.1 uncultured bacterium | reverse complement strand
CCCACTCGGTGAAGGCAAAGCCGCCTCCGCGTATCGCCCTCGGAATCCATTCCCATGCCCCGGCGGGGTTTACGGGGTCTTTCTCCGGGGACCTGGAATAAAAATCCGGTTGCCACCTGTCATATACCCATTCGCGGACGTTGCCTGCCATATCCATTACCCCGAAAGGGCTAATATCTTTATGCTTTGACCCTGCGGGAACCGGCTTTTGCGTATTGACGTTAGCGCGGTCAGGGTCCCATTGGTTTCCCCACGGATACATGAAGTTCTCCGGACCCCGTGCGGCATACTCCCACTGCGCCTCGGTGGGCAGTCTTTTGCCCATGGTTTCGGCGTATTCTCTCGCTCCGGTCCAGTTTACAGGCATCACCGGTATATTTTCCCAGCCGGGCTTTGCGGAGAATTCCTTTCCCGCTTCGTCAAGCATTATCCCGCAGAGCCGGTGGTTGAGGTCAACCCTTCCGAAAGCCCGCTTGAACATATCAGAGTATCCAGTCACCTTCTCCTTTTCCATGTACCTGTTCAGGAATAGCGCGTACTGCTCGTTTGTCACCTCGAACTTATCCATCCAGAAGCCATTTGTTATGGTTACCGGATGCGGCGGCCGTTCGGCGCGCTCGTATGGCATTTCCGGGTCGTCAATTCCCATGACAAAGCTTCCCGGCGGCACCCATACCTGTACCGCGCCGTCCTTTTCGCTTACGCGCTCGTGAAAGGACTGCCCGTAGGCGTTACAGTAAAGAAAGAATAAGCCCGTTATAAGGATGCTGATTACCGGAGGAAGTTTTTTAAAGAGTTTAAGATTTTCTGACATTGTCTCTCTCCTCTCAACGCGCTGATGTAATCCTGATTACCGATATCTTTTCGCCTTTTCCAGGCAATTTTATTGATATAATTCTGCCTTTGACTTCCGGCTCATCCAGCTTTTGAATCCTGCCTCCGGGGAGAACGAGTTCAGCCTTGACGGGCAGTTTTATATTATGGAGAGTTGTATCCAGTGCAAGGTTGAACTCTACTTTTTCCTGACGCTGGTCCAGCGCTGTAACAAGCGCCCCGTTTCCGCTATCCATTACAAAGAGCCTTGTCTCAACTCCTTCCGGAGCGGCAGAAAGGCCCAGCCTGTCCCTGAACGAACTGCGGTTAAGGTCGGCATTGACAGCCCTGCGCAGTTCAAGTATCTCCCACCGTTCCCTGTCTGCTGCGCTCATGTTCTCTATGCCCGGAAGGATGGAAGCCCCGAATGAATCAAAACGCTGTCCGTACAAAAGTATCACCCGCATGAGGTCGGCTATGGAAAGGAATTTGCCTTCCTCCGCGGTCAGCTTAATGCCGTATCTTTTTATTTCCTTTATATTGCTGAACCAGTAGCCGATATACCCGCCCCCGAAAAGAGGGAATTTCGGATGTGTATATATGAAAAGGCCGGGCTCGGCATCTTCCTGGGGAGCCCCGTGAACCCATAGCGAATGTGTCTGGTAACTCATCATCCTGTCGCACATGGATTCGCCTATTATCCCGAAATCGGGGCCTGCGTCCCGCGCGATACGGTTGCCCAGGTCTATATGCGCCTGCGCATGGTGGATAGGGCCCTCATGCCCGTGGTCCGGGTGGAAACATACATTCATAGCGCTCCACGGGGAAATATCCTGGTACCATGTATCCGCTTTGTACTTTTTGACGTATCGCATTACCCAGAAGTATACCCAGTCGCTCCAACCTTTCGAACCGTGGCATGCGTGCCTGATATCTATCCCGTCGGGCCAGCCGCGCTTCTGGCTGCCGTCGGGCAGCATATGGACCATGTCAAGCCATCCGTCTTCAATCGGGTCGGCGGCAGGGAGCATTTTTTTTATATCTTCAGGAAGTTTCTGGAAGTATTTGGGCTGGCGCATCATTCCGCCTATGCGCATATCAACGTCGCTTGCGTTGAAATAGAAGCCGATGCGGCCGCCGCGTTTATGCACGTTCTCGATAGCCGCGATAAATTCCTCTTCCCTTCCCCCGTAAACGTTCGGCATCTGCATGGCGACAAGGGATTCGCCCGTCTCATAGCTTCGCATATGGTGCTGCCAGCTCTGCAGGTAGTTGATTCCCATATTCTGGGCGGTTATAATCATGTTGTTTATGTCGGCAAATGTGGCGCGGTTGGCGCCTCCTCCGTCCATGGCCCACGCAACCTCGTCGTAAACCCACTGCGGGGTTTTTCTCACGGGCACCGTTGCATAGAACCATTCCTTGTACCTGTCCGCACTCCAGTGCCAGTCGCTGTTATGAATTCCTACCGATATGGGCTGCGGCTGCCATCTCTTGCCGGGCCAGAGCAGAGACCACCTGCGGACGGCGAGGGAGACTTCGGAATTCGCCCTGTCTCCAGTTGCCTCGTAGGTTGTCGAGATTACCGGCTCTGCGTCATGGCCTGCAAGGTATAACCCTCCCTCCGGGCCGCTCAAATCAACCCATGACATTATCGCCCTGCCCGGGTATTCTATTCTCGGACTGAACGCGAAGCTCTGGGCGACGGTCCTGCCTTCGGGAGAATAGGCGGGGAGTTTCTTTGCCGGCTCGCTTATGAGCATTCCCATGTCGAGAGGCCATGCAAGTCTCTGAAGTTTATCTTCTTTTGCCGCGCGCAGTCCGCCCAGATGGGGAAAGACGACGCGGTGGACGATAACCGCATCGCGCGGGCGCAGAGGTAGGCTGTTTTCAACCTTTATGGACCAGCGGCTTATCTCCGTTCCCGTAGGTAGTTCAACCGTCACCTCTGCCTCCACTCCCTGAGGAAACGAGTGGGTGGCGATAAATACCTGCGTGCCATCAGCACGTGTCTCGGTCCTGCAGCCCCGGGAAGAATCGTTGGTGGATTCCATGGGTATAACATCTTTCTCTTCAAAGAAGAGGGGACACTTTTCGTAAGAAACCGTGTCAAGGGAGAAAAGCGGCTGTGCTTCTCCCCGTGGAATAAGCTCAAGGCCCGTATCAAGGTTTTTCATGGACAGGAGCGCGCCGCTGTGTGCGTCAAAACCCAGTGAAATTTTCCCGTTTGCAAGGGTAACCGGTTCCCGTGCCGCCACGAAGGCAGGCAGGTCAAGGTACTCCGCGGTGCGTCCGGGAGAAAGATAGAGCAGTTCATCTCCCGCCCACAGCGCGCTTCGCCACCCGGCGTTTCCCTGTAGTCCTGAAAGATAGCCGGTTTTTTCGACAACCTTTTCTTCTTTTCCCTGAAGGGTGAAAATTTCCTCGAAGCGAAAGGACCTGCCCCCCGCATTGCCGGCCACGAACCATTTTAATTCCAGGGGCATAGATGCGGGGTTGACCATGCGGGCGTTGATGCCGATATTGCCGTCCTTCCGGAAAACCATTGATGCGCCGCTAACTCCAACGGGAGTTCCGGCGAGAACAAGCCTGCCGAAGCGGTCCGGACGGTGGAAAGCCGCGCCTCCCAGGTCCACCCATGTCTGGCTCTGCTCCGCGGAGCGGTCGTTGCGGGTTGCGTTGAATCCGAGCATCTTACCGGCTTCAGGAACGACGCCTATCGTGGAAAAGGGTATTTCTATCTCGGCATACCACCTGCCCCTGTCCCTGCGTGCAGACGCATGCCACTGCCCGTTCCATGTGCCGTCCATGCCTTTGCCTTCATATCTTGCGCCCACGGAGTTAACTACAAACTGGTAGTATTCTTTTCCCCCCGCTTCGGGAGCTATGAAAAGTTCCACGGAGTCATCTGTATATACGGCTCCGCCGTGTTCGCGCACGGTTGCCTTCGGCTCTCCCTGCTGGTATACCGTGGCGCCGACAAAGAGGCTTTTTTTGTTGTAAGCGACGCGCCATGATGTCCTGTTTATGGGCGACTGGCTGCCGGTGGAAAGGGCCATGTCCCGGAATTCAACGGTCTTGTTCCACGCAGGTTCGTCAAGCAGTCCGTCAATCACTATCGCCCCTTCCGCGGGAACGGCGGATGCCGTGGGCGGGAGTTCCGGGAAATCAAGTGCGGAAGTACCCGCAGACGGTTTCGTATCCCCGGGGGAATGTTCGGCAAAAAGGGCCGCTATCTCTTCCTCCGAAAGTACCCGGTCGAATATCTTGAATTCATCGTATGCCGTGCCGCTGGCGGCTATCTGGATGTGGTTGATATCAACGGGCAGGGCGTCTTTCTTGCGCTGGCTGCGGGAGATTCGCCTGCCGTCGGCGAAAAACTCTTTTATATCCTTGCTGTTATCCCATGTGAGGGCAAAAAATCTCCACTCTCCCTTTTCCCACGTACCCATGTCGGGGAGAATAAAAGTATCATCATTGGGTCCCTGGGCGCTATAATAGTTATACTTGCCGCCAAGCATTGTCTCGGGGTAGCGCCACAACTGCATCCTGTCCTGAACACCGGGGGTTGTTCTCTGCTGCAAGGCAAAAAAGTAAATCCAGTTTGCCGAGGGTTTTGCAGGGTCCCAGTTAACCGGCTTTGCCCAGAAAGTTACTGTGCCCCGGGATGTTTTCAAGTTTTCCCGTGCATCATAGTAGATACTGCCGTTATCGAGCAAAACAGCATTGCCTTTCACTCCTTCAATATATTTAACGGTATCTTCCGGCTTGTTCTGGGAACCTTCCTTATTGCCCTGCGCAAATTCCGCGTCAAGAGTCTCTTCAAAAGAAAGGTGGAAAAGAAGCCCTTGTTCTGATGCAAAGGCAAAGGAGGTTAGTAATAAACAGATGCTTAAGGCCGACCGCCAAAATTCATTCTTTTTAAAAAACATCATCCCTCCTTGAATTCAGGGAAATAACAGGCTCTAACCCCTTAATTTAAAAATCATCCTGTAGTTTTTCAATCGCCCCCAGAGGATTAACAGCACTTGCAACATAATCTTCGTATTTTCTGTATCCTCTGTCGTTTACGCATTCATATATTCCTTCCTGTCTGTAGAATTCTATTAAATCGGCGAAGAGTTTTTCAGCCAGAGACCTGTTGTGCTGTGCTATGGAATAGGCTGCCCAGCCCGATGCCAATCCCCAGTAACCACCATTCTGGTACTCGCCTTCGGGAATATCTCCCGTATTAGGGTGGCGCATTTTCTCCCAGACTTCGCCTTGCAGAAGATGCCTGACCTGTCCATTATAGATTATTCTATCATAATTTTCCGTCAGGAATTTGCCGACATCTTTTTTGTTTTTTGAAGGAAAGCCTATATACAACATGTAAGCATTGCCCCATATGTCAACCTTTCTGCCGTCAACCGTAGCAGCAAGATAGGCGCCTTGTTTTTCATCCCATAAAACACCTATATTTTTTTCTACCTTTTTTGCCCTTTCTGAAAACTCAAGTGCCAGATTCATGTTGCCGATTTTTTTCAACATTGCACTCATCAGAATACTCGCTTCCCAGTATAGAAGCGAACAGAAGAACTCATTGCCCGTCTTAACAATGCAATCCGTAAATCCAAAACCGGTATGCGGAAAATCCGGGTCAATCCATATCAGTCCCAATGAACTTCTCGGCATAGAATCCATAGCTCTTTTTAGATTGCTGGAGGTAGAAGCAAACAGTTCTATATCACCGGTGTATTGATAATAATCATACACCATTTTCACCATATATTGCGCCGAGTCAGCTTCGGTAGATTCCCCCCTTCCCCAGCATACATAACTGGGATATCCATTGGGGTTCAAAGATTTTGGAACGGATCCGTCGCATCTCTGATGTTTCAAAAAAGCATAGTATGTTTTTTTAATTTCCAGGGGTTGTACAAGTTCAGGGGCATTATTTAATAAAAAGTCGAAATCCCGCATCCAGATTCCCTGATAAATTCCTGGCCCATAGAAAATCGTTCCATCTCGGGCAATGACTTTTGCCTTTTCTACAATTCTTTGTGCCTCGTTATATAACCATTTTATTTCCTTTTTATTCATTTTTCGATTGTGAAATCAACCCCTGAAATTTCAGGGTTTTGGGAAACCCCTGTATTAAATTATCCTGAGATTCTTGAATTTAACTTGTGCTGAGCAAGCATCTATTCAGACATTTCTTCCGTTATGACATCAGGCAAACCAGACAGTAACGTCGTGTTTATTAAGTTCAAATTTCTGCACATCTCCAGAGGTTTCCGATTCACTTCCGTCCAGCCGGAAAATTCTTCCTCTACCGGGGTTTCCCTGATTTGAAAAAAACATCCTATCAATGCGTAATGTAATATTTCCATGTTTTTCGGGTGCGGCAAGGATGACGGCAGGGCCCTGAGCACTGTCGTAGCTGTATGCAGCAATATTATCATTGTCCTCAATTGAAAAACCCCGTAATTCGCAGAATCTTGCATGCACGGTTCTTACTGCGCAGCGTTTTCGCAAATCAGCCAGTTTCCTGACATGCCTGGCAAATCCGGGGACGTCAGCCAGGTATCCAAACCCGCCTTTGACCATCAGCATCAGATGCAATCCGGCCGCGAAGGCGTGGCTTGCCAGTCCGGAGTCTGCGTCAATAACACAGTTGATAACCGTATGCGGGCATGAGTAATGCAGCCGGATTGCCGATTGGATATCTTTATCCGACCACACCCAGCACATCCACTGGTCAATAATTTCCGACCCGAAAACCTCAAACTGTTCTCCCATAATAACCGCACCGGGATTCTTTTCTCTCAACCGCTTCCGGACATCCCTGATCAATTCAAGGGTCGCCTGATAGGTCATTTCAGGAACCCCTCCCCTCTCTTTATGGCTGTAATCAGGAAGATATTCAAACGGCTGGTCATAAAACAGCGAGGTATACCCCATTTCCATATACTCGTCTATCTTCCCGAGCACGCGCTGCCGGTATCTCGCAGAGAACGGGCTGAAAAAATCGCAATACGGCCCCAAATGATATGAATTAAAATTTCCGGGGATAAGAGAGCCGGAGTAAATTGCCATTTTTGTACTGCCATCCAGCGCGGTCTGCATTTCATCTTTATAGTCTTCAGCCGCTCTGAGAGATTTATTCATCAGTCGGAAATTAACCAGGGCGCTGACATCGCTTCCAGATTTTACGGCTTTATGAATAGCACGGGACAGAACCTTCCGGTCATCGGGGTTATACTGCAATAAATCCTCCTCAGGTGCAAGGCGTACATATGTGCCCAGAGATAACCTGTCCCAGACGCATAACTCATTTACCCCGTATTCCCTGCCAGTGGCGGCAATCTCCGGCAGGGCTGTGTAAGGGCGGACAGGAGTTCCGTCAAAATAGCTGAAAAATACATGCTGGGAACCTATCGACTCCCGAAATTTATTCTGCGCTTCCGCGGGTATAATTCTGTTATTCATCCATTTCCTGTACCTGTCGGCAGTCTGATGCCAATCCCCGTCATGAACCGAAATCCCGGTAGCAGGGCTTTCCCAGTTATTCCCGGGCGGTGCATATGCGTAAAACCCAGACAGTAATCCGAGGGGCCGGTCAGTATCCTGAACTGTTATGTCCCTTATAACCGCCGCATAATAATTCCTTGGCTCTTGCTGGTAATTGATGCATGAAACCCCTCCTCTCTCCCCTGAAAAATCAATCCAGGGAACCATAAGAGCCTCAGGATAACTGCTGCTTATGGAGTTTTGTGCATATGTGCCGTTGCCCCAGGCAGGCGTCCATCTGGGCAGTGAAGCCGTATCAACCTTGCCGCAGGGGCCGAGCATTATGGAATCAAGAGCCGGATTGCCATAACTTTTCCACCCGTGTATCCATGGGAAAATTACCCCGGCAACCGTTTCATTACCGTTGTTTGATAACCGCAGACTTATCAAAATCTCACCGCTTTCCGGCGGCAGTCCAATCCTTATTTCAACCTTGATGCCTGTCAAAACTTCCCCCGTCTGCATATTATTATAAACCAAAATATATCCTTCCGCGTTACCGGATATTTCAGGGGGAGGGCAACAGGATGGAACAATCATCCTGCTCGCCCATGTCGGAGCAGAAAGCAAAACCACGAAGAGATTCTGGCTGGATTCGGCTGCGTCAAAATATACGTGTCCGGATTTAGTATCAGAAATTCCTGTCACCGCACCATACCGGTTAATTTCAATACATGTCCTGTCGTTTATAATGCGTTTACTCTCTGAAGATACGTTTCCTGTTTTATCCATACTTTCCTCGTAATCTTTTTTATGAGGACCTTTAAGTTTACTTGCCCAATGCTCCGAAAGGAAGCCATTTACCCGGCTCTCCGGCCTCTATACATATCCAGCCCGCCCATGCCTTTGCAGGCACATTCGGGTCAGGGTCCGTATTTCTTATGCAGTCGCCTTTCTGCCAGACCCCCCCGGTGGGAGGCGTAGTTCCGGGGCGGTTGCGTCGGTCGCTAATATACGGGTCCTGCCAAAAAGGACTGGTGCCTTCCGCAGCAATCCGCCCGGTTTCACGGGGGGTAATTCCCATGACGATGTTGTAGAT
Organism: uncultured bacterium; assembly: GCA_964421645.1. Classification (GTDB taxonomy): domain Bacteria; phylum Ratteibacteria; class UBA8468; order B48-G9; family JAFGKM01; genus JAFGKM01. The sequence goes on along the minus strand of CAYQXZ010000072.1, from coordinate 480 downwards.
AGGGTTGTCGCTCTCCAGCATGGGAGCGCCTATCTGCACTAACCGCCCGTATTTTGTTATTCCTTCTCCCCGGAACCCCGCTATCGGATTGCCAAAGGTTACTCCCTGGGCGATAATTGGTCCGGATTTCGGTCCTGCTACCACGTCTCCGCGGAACCCGCAGCCTATCAGGTTCAACGTGGTGGGAAAATCATATATGATGGAAGCATCTCCGCCGTATGGACTGCCGTGAACCACTCCTATTATCACACGCGGCATGCCGGGATACATGTGAAATTGATAATCGGCACGGATGAAAGGCGCATAGGTCTCGCTCCATGCACCGATTACACGCAGTCCCCCGCCGTGAAGCTCTATATCTGCAACCATATCTTTGCTGCTGCCCAGTCCGCAGTATTGCAAGAAACCGACGTCTCCTCCATACAAACGGACATTGGAAATGCCGCTCTCGGAAACCACGGTATTTTCAAACTGCACCAC
>CAYQXZ010000071.1:0-8923 GCA_964421645.1 uncultured bacterium | reverse complement strand
CTTCATAAGTGCACTGAAAACATCGGGATTGAAGAAGGACTCTGCGGAGAAAATCTTCCACACAAATGCCCGCAGTCTGATAGTGAACCAATCCGGAATTCCGGATTGAAGAAAGGAGAAACGTGGCGAGAAAACCATTATCTGACCTTAAAGCGTATGTTGAGAACAAGAAGGTTCATCTCACTTTCTACAAAAGCACGCCTTTCTTTCTCGAATCCAGAGAAAGAAAATCGCAATCCGTCGTCCGGATATACAGAAAACCCGAGCCCGATTTTGAATTCGGAAGGGATTACGCGGAGTTTTTTGACGGGTCTGATTACCGGGATGCGGTAAAAATTTTTGAGGGACGTCTGAAAGAGCACAACCTGCGGAAATTCGAGTTTACAGATAAAAATGTATCCGTTTGCCGGACATATTCTTACTGGATCTCGCTACAACATCCATGCAATCCAACCGGACCGGTACCGGTGCGTGTGCGCGATCCGGAAGTATGGTGGACACACGAAAAAATTGAGAGATGCATGGATGCTCTTGTGAGAAAACATACAGGATGGGTACAGAAGAAAAAATTCGGTACAACGGCAGGAGGCAAAGATATAAACGGCATTCTGGCAGGCAATCGCAAAAACATGATCGCCTTTACAGGTACAATACATGCAGGCGAGTCAGGGCCGGAATTACTTCTTCCCGCGCTAAAAAAGATCCTCCAGAATGACCGCAGTCTTCTGAGAAAGACGGGCGTTGCAATACTGCCATCGGTCAACATCGATGAAAGAGAAAAACTTGTCCACGGATGTCCATGGTATCTCCGCTGCAATTCCAATGGAGTTGACATCAACCGCAACTTTGACGCAAAATGGAATTCGGTTGAATACGGATACGGAATGGTGAGCTCCGATCCTGATTCCGGAACCTACAGGGGCAGTTCACCCGAATCGGAACCTGAAACAAAAGCAGTTGTGAATTTTGTGGACGAGACAAAACCGACTGTCGTCTTTTCTTTCCATGCTCTCGCTTCCATCTGCAGCGCCTGTTTCCTGTTTTCAAAATATGCAGCAAACAACGTCAGTTTCAGGAAAAAGGCCGCGATATTGGTCGGAGCATATACCAGAGGCATGTATGTCGGCGAAACGAAAGACGTAAAGCTCTCCCCGTCTTCTTCGGCAGGAAGTCTGTCAACATGGCTATATCTGAAAAGGGGCATACAAGGTTTTGACCTTGAGCACGACGGAACGAAGGACGCGAAACCTTCTTTGACCGACCTGACGACACGAGGACTGGTAAGGCAATACCAGAAAAAGCATTACGAGGGAATAGTCTGCGTCATGAAGAGCCTGATAAAAGGTGATTAATATGGAACTTGAGTTCCGAAGAGATTTTGAGCAGGTGCGGAAGAACTGGGGAATGTTCTGGGAGGGAAAACTTAACCGCCCGATTATACGGGCAATCGTCCCGAAACGGGGACGCGAGACAGTCAGCCCTCCTCCATGGGGGGCGGCTTTTACTTGTGACCATGAGAAGGTTGTAGAGCAAGCCCTGCGTTGGGCGGAAAGTGTTGAATTCCTCTGTGACTCGGTTCCGTTCTTCACACCCTCCTTGATAGCGGGACTTTTCCCGGCATTCCTGGGAGCGGAAATAAAAGAGATTCACGAATCATGGGGAACGGATACCGCCGCAGTACCCTTTATCAAAAACTTGAATGACGTGAACCTGAAGTTTTGCCGCGATTCTGTATGGTGGGAGAAATGGCTCAGCCTGTGTGAATGCATCAAGCGCAGGTGTGCTGACCGCATGGTATTCGGCGAAGCCACGCTTGCAGGCAACCTTGACTCACTCGGCGCAATAAGGGGCACCGCGGAACTAATGCTGGATCTCTATGATAATCCTGCCGGTGTTCACAAGGCTCTCCGGCAGATCCTTGGTATATACAATGAAATAATTGATGAATACATAAAGCTTTTTGAGTTCGAGCGGTACGGAGGAACAACCAGGCACGGATTCTATTCAGACGGAGTCATAGGAGTACCGCAGTGCGATTTCGGGTTCAATATAGGACGGGAACATTTCGACGAATTTGCACTGCCTTATCTCAAGGAAGAAGTGGAACGCCTGGATGCCGCCGTATATCACCTGGACGGCCCGGCAAACATCAGGCACCTGGAGTCCATTTGCTCCATAGCAAAGATTGGTGTAATACAGTGGGTGGCAGGTGCCGGCAATCATGAAAAAAAATGGGATGATCTCTATGGAAATATCGACGCTTTAAAAAAGGGATTATGGCTCAGTGCCTCTTGTCCCAAGATGGCATTGGAACTATGGAAAAAATACAGAGGTTCGGGACGGATGGTGCTTGGCATAAGAGCCGAAACCCGCGATGAAGCCCTGAGATACATGGATATTTTTGAGCGGTAGAGACCATCTGCAGGGACAACCCAAAAAGCTGTTATATACTAACGCGAAAAGAACCCTTAAGAACGATTTGACAAAAAACTATTTGCGAGGTATAATGTATAAACATTAGTATTAATGTTTGAACACTTGAGGAAATAATGCCCGACATTAAAGGTAATTCGGCACTTCACCGGAAAGTGAGAGATTACGTTGAAAACCTCATGCATGAATACTCTCTGAAAAATATTGATATTCTGCCTCCCGAAGAAAAAATCAGCGGTGACTTCAACGTGAGCAGGGGAACGGTCAGAAGAGCCATGTATGACCTGACAAATGAAGGATTGCTTACCCGCGTACCCGGAAAAGGAACATTCATCGTTCCCAAAAACAAGCAGAGAAAAGAAGTTGTAATTTTTTCGCCATGGGGTCTTGAGCAGCAATCTTTCTATGAAAATTTACTTTTGAAGGGAATTTACGATGGACTTCAAGATAGAGGGTACTTTCTGTCTATGAGACATTTTGATGCAGACACATTAAGCAGGTCCGTTGACGACGGCAGCTTCAACAGCAAAGGGCTGATACTTGTGAAAACAAAAAGAAGAGAAAACGTGACTCTACTCCACAAGCTTGCACTCTCTGAAATACCTTTTGTCGTGGTAGGTTCCAACGTTGGATGGGAAGATATAAACTGCGTTGCGGTGGATAATTTCAATGGAATAAAATCAGCCTTTGATTATCTGTTTTCACTGGGACACAGGGACATAGCTTACATCGGTGTTTCTCCCACCAGTTATGATAGTTATGAACGATTTGAAAGTTTCAAGGCCCAGTGCAAGGCAACCAGCACTTCAGATGAGTACGCTTACATGCTTCCTCCAAAAAAGGAATGGAAAGATGGAGTAGAAGATATTCTTGTTGCGTGGAAAAAAACAAGAAAATCCCCCACGGCGCTCATTACTGGAGGTTTCAGCATTTCTTTGATACTGCTGGAGATAATGAACAAGCATAAGAAAAAAATACCTGAAGATTTGTCAGTTGTCGGCTTTGACGATTTCCCGGCGGCTTCCCATTTACATCCTCCACTTACGGTTATCAGACAACCTTTGTATGAGATGGGCAAAGAAGCAGCCTCCATCCTGCTCAACGCTATAGAAAACAACGGCAATTCCGGACAATCAAAGATACTGCCGATTGAATTGATTATAAGAAAATCCTGTATTGAGAACAGGAAAGGAGTGAAAAATGGAAGAAGGAAGAATTAGAGCGGGCTTCACTTTGATAGAGTTACTGGTGGTGGTGGCGATCATTGCTATACTTGCCGCGATGCTTCTCCCTGCACTGTCACAGGCGAGGGAACGTGCAAGAGCAGTAAGTTGCATGAGCAGTTTGAGGCAGATTGGACTTGCGCTAAATTTCTACGTTGATGACTATGAGGGCTGGCTCCCTGCCGCTTATGAACCTTTCCCTGGCGGTTATTCAGTTCCTTGGTACAAACTCTACAGTTATGGCTTCAGGTATTTCCCATCGCGTAATTCAGACAAGATTCTGAAAGAGGGCTGTCCGAGCTACCCGCGCAATATCCCGAAATACTGGACTTTCTGCTATCAGTATAACGTGTATCTCGGAACGTATAATTCCGCCGGCGTCCCAACGCAAATGGGTTGGTACAGTCTTTATGGACGAACCAAGCTGAACCGCATCAAGAATCCCTCCGGTAAAATAATAGTGGCGGATACAAAGAACGATCTCTTTTTCGGGACTTTCTGGATCATAAACGGAAGCAACGATTTCTACTGGCACAACAAAGGGGCCAACTTTCTCTTTTTTGACTGGCATGTAGAGTGGAAGCCAAAATCAGCTTTTGATACCAGCAAACACAACACTACAGAAGTTGATCAATGGCTCAAACCGGACAAGTAATCTGTGCGGAATATATGGCGCTGTCTATATTATCTAATTCTCACACGATCCCGGGGGCATTCCGTAAGATAGGAGGAATGGAGCAATGAGATATTCACATTTTCTGCTGGCATTGCTGTTTGGCATACTGGTTGTCGGACATTATCGCGGGTGTGCTGATGAGAAGACAGATTTTATCAACGACGCCGGTACCGTATTGCTGCTGAAGATGAATGAAGGGCAGGGGGAGCCGCAGGACAGCAGCGAAAACGGAAATCATGCGAAACACCCATGGAAAACCGTGGTCCCGGAATGGACGACAGGGCGGTTTGAACGGAATGGTCATGCCCTTGATTTTGGAAAAGACGGAGCAATAAAATTCCTGCAGATTCCCAGCTCTCCTTCCCTGAACAAGTTTGAGCAGATCACTCTTGAAGCGTGGATATACCCGCATAAACCGCAGAGGGAAGGATGGATATTGACGAAAGGGCATACGGGAATACCACCATCATATGGACTTTACATTACGGCTGATGGGGACATGATATTGGACCTGAAGGAAATCGGAAGAATAAAAGCTCCAAGAGCAATAGAATTCGAACGATGGCAGCACGTTGCCGGCACCTACGACGGCGGATATCTCCGTCTGTTCGTTGACGGAAAAATGAAAGAGGCTACCATTGCAAAGAAGGGAGTGTCCATAGAAGAAAACGCATCTCCTCTTTTTATAGGAATGTACGGTGGCACTGGCGCTCCATATGCCTATGACGGTCTAATTGAACAGATAAGGATATCGCGCATTGCCCGCTATACTCCCGCAAAAGTCAGGATTATGCCTGCGGCGTATATGACAGCGGTGAAGACTGACAGCAAACCTGTTATCGACGGTAAACTGGATGACAAATGCTGGCAGAACTCGGTTGAAGCAGGCAATTTCACAAGGACGGAGAATCACCAGCCGGCGACTGCCCAGACCAAAGTATATGTTCTGTATGACAATACCAACCTCTATTTTGGATTCAGGTGCGAGGAACCATTACTGGACCCTGTATTGAATATGCTCCATGCGTTCAAAGCGGTTATAACAAAGCCTGATGACAATGTCTGGGCCGATGACAGCGTAGAGATATTTCTTACGACCAGCGAAGGCGCAATGGATTATTATCACATAGCGGCAAACAGTCTTGGCACGACATACACCGCGCACGGTTCGGATAAAACCTGGTCGCCTGCCACAAAGACGGCAGGCGGACGCACCGATAGTGAATGGAGTGTAGAAATGGCAATACCTTTCACTTCCATGGGATTAACTTCCTCTCCGAAAGAAGAAACCCTCTGGCGCATGAATCTCTGCCGAACCCGGCGGCCGGACGAAAAAGAACTTTATACATCCTGGAGCCCTGTGGGAGTGGAGGGATTTCATTCACCGGCAAGTTTCGGGTACCTGTCATTCACAGGAAGCCCGATACCCTCTTTAAGAGACATGGATTTCGGACTTGTCAAACAGGGAGACAATTCCGTTTCTGCCCGGATGAAATACAGCAGTAATGAATCAGTAGAAGCGGCGCTTCGTCTTATAGCCGTGTATGAAAACGAACAGATAGTATACACAGAAACAGATAATATCCCCGCGCAAAGCGAATCCGTATTGAAATTGGATTATCCTGTAGACACGGAGAACCGTTGTCTTCGGTTTGAGCCCACCAATGCGGGAACTGTTTCAGCACACACAAGTGAGATGAGTATCAAACCTGACACAAATTACCACTTTTCAGCCATGGTAAAAGTGGAAGAAAGCACTTTTCCTGCTGCTTACCAACTCTTCAGCATACAGGGCAAGGATATAAATTATGAGCGTGTGGGCGTTGTGGATACTACCGAAAGAGAATGGCAGAATGTCAGGGGAACATGGAAGTCTCCCGGCACACAGGCAGACGTTAGACTCTGGCTGGTCGGATGGAAGGGCCATGGTAAAGGTGTCTTTCTTGTTGACGACATCAAGTTGATTGAAGAAGGCTCAAACAAAAATCTTGTTCCGAACTCAACTTTTCCGCCAGGCAGTGAATTTGCAGGATGGCCTACTGTTATGAACAGTCGTGCGGCTGACAGTTATGGAGCAGGAATCCGCATTTTCAAGTATACCGCACAGGTTGTTTCAGGAGACAAGATTGTTTATCAAAGCCCCGTTTTCTCCCACGCAATCGAGAAAAAAATCGGCAGTATAAACAGCTATCTTGTGCATATGTCGACCGGCCAGGTCGTCGAAACATATAACCTAACGGAACTATATATCGTTGCCGGTACCATAGAGAGAGTCAACCTTTTGCTGAAAAGCCCTGTTCCCGATACGATTAAGGAAGTTTTTTTTGAGATAGAAATACCTGCTTTTGTGAAACTGGTCGTCGAGGACTTCGCATACAGTGATTACATAAGCCCTCTTGACTGGAAAGAGGAGACCTTTGACGAAGATGGCATCCCCTTCAGACGTTACGTCCTTCGGTTCAACCGTGATGCGATATCTGATTACAAGGGATACATGCATGAGATTCTGCCTGTTCCGCTCATCTTTCAGGCAGTCAAAGAACCAGCAGACTACGGCAGGCATTACGCTATTCACTTCAGAGCGTGGATGGATGAAAAAGAAAAGGAACCGGTTCAACAGTTGTCACTCAAGATTCTGCCCCCGATGTACGGCAGGAAACCCAAGAAACTTCCACTCATTATCTGGGGACCTTCCACGGACAGCATTAAAAAACATAGTATGGCGGTTCAGAAAATGCTTGTCTATCAATGGAGTTCCGTTTTCAACACCATTACATCAAAGGGGGAAGCACTTGACAGTTTTTCCGAGGAACGCGGGATGTATCCCTTCGCTTTACTGCCCACAATAACCCTGCCATGGGAGTTTCCTTCAGCAAAGCAATACCTTGAAAAACATCCTGAATACCGGGACAGAAACGCTAACGGGAAAGAAATAAACTCCATCTGTTTTGCACATTTACTTGAAGATAAGAGCATGTACTTGAAAGAAATGAAAGAAATCATTACAAGATGGGTATCTGCCTTCCCTCATCATGTCAACTGGGACTATGAATTCGGTGTTACGCAATCCGCCTCGCCGGGTTTTTCGGAACGAAATATAAAACTCTTTCAGCAGCGTTCCGGCATAGAAACAGGCAGGATTCTGGAGATAAAGGAGATTCTTAACAAGTATAGATCTGAATGGGTGGACTTCCGGTGTAAACAGAATGCGGAGTTTGCCGTTCTATACCGTCAATATGTCAAGGATGCAAATCCCAATACGCTTTACAGCATGTACAGTGGCTACCCTCCTGCTTCGGCGGAGACATACGGCGTTGACTGGAAATATATGAGCAAACACGTTGACCTGGCAATGTGCGGATATGGAAGGGGGAACCCCGGCCTTGTGTACGATGAGATTGGCGGCAGGTATTGGAACGCGGGTGAACTTGTGTGGGGCGGGTGGTATAACCTTGACAATTTTCAGAATATAATATTCCAGAGACTGACTGATGCCGGGAGTTTTATGGTCTATCTTGACTGGATTATTGACGGCAGGTTCCTCTATGGAGTATCACGTGCTGCAGCGGTTGCTGCCGATTTTGAAGAATTTTTCATGAATATAAAACGTGAGGATAAACTCGTTACGGGAACAGATGGAAAACCGATGAGCGACGCGGCGGTTATGACGTATAATGGCGAACGACTCATATTCATCTTTAATACGAGTCCCGCGGTAAGGGAACTGACTCTTGTCAATGTCAGCCTTCCCATGGGCATGCTTGCCGTTGACTGGGAGACAGGTAATATCATGAATGGGCATGATCAGATTAGAGCATCGGTGCCTGCGCGAGGCGTTCAGGTTATATATATAGCCGGAGCCAACAAGATTAAGGCGGAATTCCTGAAATCTGCCAGAAGAGGAACCAATTTAATATTAACGCATCCCGGGGATATGGCTACTGAGGAGAAAACAAGGACTGGTCTTGATTCCAAGGAGAAACTGGGATACTGGACAGAACTCATATCAACTTTTTCAAAAATCAGTAAAGACTACACGGTAAAACGAAATGGCCTATACTCTTACAAAATGACTATGCCTCTTTTCGATACCGGTTCGCCGAATTATGTACAAGCGACGACATACCGCAATTCACCAACGGGTACAAGATTACCCCGGGTGGAAGCGGGACAGAAATGGCAGTTTTCCATATGGGCAAGAACGGAAGGCGATGTCGGCGCCGGTGCGGAGATTCGGTTTGTCAACAGTCAAGGCAAGATCCTGCAAGGGGCCTCGCAAACTCTCCGAAATGCATCCGACTGGCAGGAAATTTCCGTCATCGCTACAGTCCCGAAAGAAGCCGTCAATCTGATTCTTGGTATGAGAACCAGCACTGACGGTTCGGGCAACGTCTGGTTTGATGATCCCTCTCTGAACAAATTATAACAACGAAAAGCATAGAAAGAAATGCATATGGCCGGTTCCGCGGCCCTTCTCATCATACACAGAACGTCTTTTACCCGGAGTATCAGAGGCGGACTTCGGAGGATGCGAGATTGCACACGATCGGCTTTTCGTAGGCCCCGCATTTTTCCTTCAGGAACTCGCACA
>CAYQXZ010000070.1:0-9127 GCA_964421645.1 uncultured bacterium | reverse complement strand
CGGTATCCTTTAGCTCTCTTAAGAACCTTTTTATGTCTCTGTTTTCGCGCAGGCGCATTCTGTGTTCTCGGCATATCTATACCTCACTTTTCATTTATACGGCAGCAGTCTTTTTATTCTCCTGCTGTCTCCCTTGCTTTTCAAGACAGCGGCTTTCTTAATCCGTCTTTTTCTCTTGGAGTTTTTCCCTGAGAGCAGGTGTCCTCCGCCTGCTCCGTAATGCATCACCTTGCCGGTTGCCGTAATCTTGAATCTCTTGGCCACTGATTTCTTCGTTTTTAGTTTGGGCATTGTCAGATCCTTTCTATATCGGTATAAAAGTCACGCTTAATCTCGGCCCCTCCATCCTGGGAGGCCTTTCAATCTTTCCTATGGCCGCCAGTTCCTTCGTAATTCTTTCAAGGAACTGATAACCTCTCTCCTTGTGCAGTATCTCGCGTCCCTTGTAGAATATTGTCACTTTTACCCTGTGGCCCTCTTTCAGGAAATCTTCCACGTGCTGCTTCTTGAACTTGTAGTCGTGCTCGCTGGTTTCCGGGGTGAAACGTATCTCTTTTATCTGGGTAACCTTCTGTTTTTTCTTTACCTCTCTCTCCTTCTTCTTCTGCTCGTACAGGAACCTCTTCAGGTCCATTATGCGGCATACCGGCGGAGATGCGTTGGGCACTATCTCCACCAGGTCAAGGTCCTGTTCCCTGGCCTTCTGCAGTGCGTCTTTCTTGTCTACGACTCCGTACTGCTGTCCTTCGTCTCCTATCAGCCGTACCTGGGGAGCCCTTATCTGGAAGTTAAACCTGTATCTGCTTCTGTTGTCCGGATACCTGCTTCGTTGATAAAAAATATATCCTCTCCTTTACCCTGCCTGCTTTTTGTGCAAAGGTTCGCTACATTATACTATAAAAAGTTATTTCTGTCCAATGTCTTTCAGCATCTTTACAAGTTCTTCAATCTTTAAACTGCCCGTCATCCCTTCCTTGTGCCTTCGCAGGGAAACTTCCTGCTTTTCCATCTCCCTGTCCCCGACTATCAGCATGCAGGGTACCTTCTCTTCCTCGGCGTCCCGTATCTTCCTGTTTATCTTCTCGTTGCGGTAATCTACCTGAACCCTGAAGTCCGCCTCCAGAGTTTTTCTGACCTGTCCGGCATAATCGGCATGCCTGTCGCTTATCGGCAGAATTCGCAGTTGTTCCGGCGCGAGCCAGAAAGGGAAGTTCCCCTTGTAGTGTTCAATCAGCACGCCTATAAATCTTTCAATGGAACCGAAGATTGCCCTGTGTATGAGTATGGGAACCTTGAAGCCCCCTTCAGGTCCGGTGTACTTCACGTCAAACCGTTCCGGGATGTTGAAATCCACCTGTATGGTTGAGCACTGCCATTCCCTGTTCAGGCAGTCTTTCACCTTGATGTCTATCTTTGGCCCGTAGAATACGCCTTCCCCCGGGTCAACCTCATACGCTACCTGCTTGTTCTTCAATGCGTTGGTAAGGGCGGTCGTCGCTTTTTCCCAGTTCTCCGGAGTGCCCACGTATTTCGCGGGGCGGGTGGACAGGCAGACCTTGTAGTCGGTGAATCCGAAACTTCCGAGGAAAAAACGGGTAAGGTCCAGAACCTTGCCCACTTCCTCCTCCGCCTGCTCTTCTGTGCAGAAGATGTGCGCGTCGTCCTGCGTGAAGCCGCGTACCCGCAGAAGCCCGTGCAGTACTCCCTGTTTTTCATACCTGTAGACCGTGCCCAGTTCCGCCCACCTGATGGGCAGTTCCCTGTAACTGTGCAGGCGGTTGTTGTATATCATAATGTGAAACGGGCAGTTCATCGGCTTCAACTGGAACGTCTTGTTCTCCATCTCTATGGGCGCGAACATATTCTCTTTGTAGAAACCGGTGTGGCCGGACTTATGCCAGAGGGCAATGTCGGCTATGTGGGGAGTGTAAACCAGTTCGTACCCGTTCTTCAGATGGATCTCTTTCCAGAAGTCCTCGACAATTTTTCTTATTATTGCGCCCCTGGGATGCCAGTAGATCAGTCCGGAGCCGAATTCCGGGTGTATGCTGAACAGGTCAAGTTTCACGCCCAGGGTCCTGTGGTCGCGCTCCTTCGCCTCTTCCAGGAACTTGAGGTATTCAGCCAGCTCTTTTTTTTCCGGGAAGGAGATGCCGTAAATCCTTTGCATGCTCTCCCTGTCTTCGTCCCCCCTCCAGTATGAAGCAGCGGTACTCAAGAGCTTGTAATGTTTAACCTGTCCGGTGGAGTCAAGATGCGGCCCCTCGCACAGGTCGGTGAAATCTCCCTGCCTGTAAAAGGTTATCTCCCCGTCCTTCAGCGCATCAAGGATTTCGAGTTTGAACGGCTCGTCTTTAAGCAGTTCACGGGCCTCGTCCCTGGATTTCTTGAGCATTTCAACCGGAACATTAGACCGGATAATCTTCTCCATCTCCTGTTCAATCAGCTTGAGGTCTTCCGGGGTGAAAGGCTCCTGCCTGCAGAAATCGTAATAGAAACCCTTCTCAATGGCGGGCCCTGTGCCCAGCTTTACGTCAGGGAATAGTCTTTTGACTGCATTGGCGAGAATATGCGATGACGTGTGCCAGTATCGTATCTCTTCGTTCCTGTCCATTCTTCAGCTGCCCCTCTCCAATAACTTCTTATTCTGCGGTAATTTTTTATAATTTTCTCTGCTGATTACTTTCCTGCCGCTTTTGCTTTCAAGTTCTTTTCTGGCATTGCCGGCGACAGTGCCGCCTTCAAAAGCAGCCTGCTTGTTTTCTTTAAATCCTTGAGCGTCCTTATTTACGGATATCTCTTTTGTTGACGCTTCGCCAAGCATTGAGAAAATCAACTCCAAGTCAGTCATATGGTCTCTTAGATTTTCCCGCTTTAAACCTTTGTGTTTCTTATAGGCGGACGGAGTCATGTCAAACGTTGCCTTTGATATTTCAGCAGTTAATATTTCGTATTCTTTTTTTTCTCTGATGCCGCGTTTTTGCCATTGATTAGTCAATTCATCACGGATTGCGATACCACGCATCCTTTTCTCTATCCAGTCGTCGCTGTAACCTTTTGCCTTGTATAAAGCCCGTGTTCTCTTCGTCGCCAGTTCAGGGTCTTCAATTTCCTGAATTCGTTCGTAGCCAACCTTCGCCAGCCAACGTTTAAAAGGTTCTGCTTTAGGAGACGGGATGGACTGAATAATGCGAAAGATGCCTTCTGTGTTGGCGCAAATCATCCCCTGTTTGCCGCCCTCGGTCTGAATTGGAAGGGTATGTACAATTTGTACCCACCCTTTGCTAAGTTCCTCATCGCGTTGTTTCATCCGTTGAATGTATTGTTTGGGGTCGCTGGAATCGGTCAGAGCTAAAACAACATCTTCAACTACAAACCACCATTCGTTCTTGTGAATAGTCTTACGGATTTCGCGCTTTCTGAAAATAGCGATTTTTGTCGTGATAGCCTCTTTACCCATACGCATACTTTTGCAATGATTCGACTCCCTGCTCATTCCATGCTCTGTCTTTCACTTGCAACTGGTCTCTCTCTGCTTTTCACTGTATTTACTGGCGGGGCGGACGGGATTCGAACCCGCGACTTCCAGATCGACAGTCTGGCATTCTGGACCGCTGAACTACCGCCCCGTAACTTCATGAAGCTGGATATTATACCCTCAATGGGAGTCAACGTCAATTATGCATTAAATTATACCATTAATGTTTATATGCAGCCAGTTTTTCCCTCACCTTTTCGGAAAGCAGCGTCTTGAGCAAGGACTGGTAGGGCACGCCCTGCTGGTTGGCGAGGAACTTCAGGTCTTCAATCAGGAATTCAGGCATGCGTAACGAGATCGCTTTTTCTGACGGTTTCAGTTCTGAAAGACGGACACGCCTGGCTTTTGACCAGTCTATGTAGTCCGTTGAACTGCGGCTTGCCCAGAATACCCTCTCCGCGTCCTCGTTTTTAAACCTCGGTATTTTCTTCATCTTCTTTTTCATATTCCAGCCTCTCTTTTCTGTTCATCGGCCGGGTGGAAATCACTCTCATCTTATCGCCCCTGACGGTAAAGACCACAAAAAGATTTCTCTTTGCAAACGTACTGCCCAGTCCGTAATACCTGTTTTCTGCCACGGAATGCCCCCTGTCATAAAAGACCTTGAAACGGACATCGAAAAAGACTTCTTCGCATTCCCTGTCGGAAACCCTGTGTTTTTTTGCGTTCTTCCCGCTGTTGCCCTCGTCCCACTCAAATCCTGTCGGTTTCATTTTTCCGTGTTGTATATGATTATAATATACAAATTTCAGGATGTCAAGACCAAAAGGGACATTATTACAGGAATCTTTTCTTGTTATTGTAAGAAGCATTGAAATGCCGTATACTTGAACCTATGGACTACTCAAAGATCAGAGGTTTCAATTACCAGCCAAGCTGGGCGAGCCACGGAATAGAGATATGGGGCAGTGCTTTTGACCTGGAAACATGCCGCCGGGAGATAGGGCTCGGGAAGAAATACTTTCCCGGAATGAACACCCTTCGCCTGTGGCTTTCCTTTGACGCATACGTCCGGTATCCCGGAGAGATGCCTGACAGGTTCCACCGCATGATTGAACTGGGAGACGAGTTCGGCGTACAATTCATACCGACCCTGTTCAACGGCTGGCACAGCATACCGGACTTCGGCGGTATTTCCCTGGAAATGATTGAGTACTGGAATACGGGAGAACGTTTCAGGAAGGTGTTTTCCCCTTACTTGGAAAAGATAGTCAAACCGCACGCCGGCGATAAGAGAGTTCTGCTCTGGGACCTGTGCAACGAGCCATTCAACAGCGCATGGGATAGCCGGGGAAAATCAACCCTGCTCAACTGGCTCAAAAAAGTCTATTCCGGGTGCAAGGAACTGGGAGCAAAAGCGCCGCTGACCGTCGGTTCTGTGCCCAACATGGAAATCGTGAGGACGCTTGAGCCGGTTTCAGACGTAATCACCTTCCATCCGTATTTCGCATGGAACGCATGGATAACCATAAAGGAACAGCTTGAGCATTTGATGGACGAAGCCCGCGGATACTCAAACTTCATGAACAAGCCCCTGCTGGCGACAGAGACCGGCTGGGGCGCGCTGGACGACAAGAAACGGTCGGAGACGCTCTCCGCAGAACTCTCGGCGCTTGCACAGCGCAAAATAGGATTTACGGCACACGTTCTTCATCACTCCCTTGTCGCCGATTGCCACAGGCCGGAATACGGGCCCATAACCGGCGCCGGATACATGGCCTTCATTGAGAAGGACGGCTCCCTGCGTCCTTACCACGACATCTTCAACAGTTTCTAATATTTTGCCGTTCCCATCAGCGGGTGGGGTATACCCTTAGGCTTACCGTCCAGTTCAAGTTTCAGTACGGTGAACAGCGGGTCGGGCGGTTTTTTCGGAAGACCGGTCATAAAGACACGATTGCCGTCCTGCCTGTGCTCGATCTTTTGTCCGGTACACAGGATGCTGACTGATTTAACGCGGTTGCCTATGCCTGCAACCGTCGTTTCAGACCCGTGGTAGAAATGCAGGGGGATATACGCGACGTTTCCCTTTGCAGTGGAGAGTTTTTGGTCGGCGTAGTCAAACGGATGCGGTTCGGTTCCATATAGCGCTTCTCCGTTTTTCTCCAGCCATGCGCCCACCTCCCGCAGTATTCCCAGGGCTTCCTTCTGTATAGTGCCGTCGGCCCGAGGTCCAACGTTGAGAAGAAAATTGCCGCCGTTATGCGCACAGGACAGAAGGTCTCTGAGCACCTTACGAACACTTTTCCAGTCGGAGTCTCCGTAATTATATCCCCAACTTTGGTTCAGCGTCATACAGCTTTCCCATAACTTTCCTGGGTCTCCGATGGTATGCTGTTCAGCCGATTTAACGTCTTCTTCCAGCCCGCAGCGGTCGCTTATGAGTATCTCCGGCTGAAGCCGCCTTATTTCCTTGTTTATTTCCCTGCATCCCCAGGTTTCCGGCGGCGGACAGCCGTCGTAAAACAAGTAATCTACCTTCCCGTAGTTTGTCATTAACTCAACCAGTTGTTCTTGTGCAACAGAAACAAACTTTTTCCAACCTGCGGGGTCCTTCTTAGGCCCTGCGAGAAAGCCTTCATCCCCCCCGTCTGCAACCGAATAGTATAATCCGATACGCAGGTTGTGGCGCCTGCATGCCTCCACGTATTCTTTTATCAGGTCCCTGCCGCATGCCCTTGCCGAGTTGAAGTCCGATGCCCTGCTGTCAAAAAGGGCGAACCCTTCCTGATGCCGGGTGGTGAGGCACATGTAACGCATGCCTGAATCCCGGACAAGTTTTGCCCAGTCGTCCATATGCAAGGTTTCGGGATTAAACTTTTCTGCCAGTTTACGGTATTCCGCAAAAGGTATCCTCTCGTAACACATCGCGCACTCGTGCCTGCCCAGCAGGGAATAAAGCCCGTAGTGAATAAACATTCCGTACCGCGCCTGTCTGAACCAGTCAGTCTTTTTGTTCGTATTCATTTTTATCTCCCGCAAATTATGCAATAACAGATTATGAATGTAATCAGCCTATATGTCAAATTCCCTTGTATTAGCAAAAACGGGAAAAGCCCCTCACTTCGAGAGCGTATTACGGAAGAGTTCCCCTAACGGGGCACGCGGGAGAGGCGGAAGGGGGGCGGGGAGAAGTCCATTCTTAAGGCTCCTTCGTTCAGGTAAAGGGTCTGTACGGCGGGAGCCGGCAGGTCTGCAAATTTCTTTAAATCCTTCGGGAGAATCAGGCAGTCAAATCTCACCGTCTCAAGGTTCTTTTTCGTCTTAGCGTTCTTGCGGACGTCGTTTATGTATGCCACGGCAAATCTCCTGCCGGTAATTTTCTCCGAAATTTCTTCCCCGAGATACGGGGCAAGAAGTATGCTTGTGCCGCCTTTCTTCAAGACGTAGGAAGCCGTCTCTTTTTCCGCTCCGAGCACCTCCACCGTCAGCCCGTTGACGGCAACCTTTTCCCCTCCGGAAAGGAAGTTGAACAGCGCCGGATAGCTCCTGTAAAAGTATATGTTGTCATAGGGAAAGCTGAATGAATCCATGGCTTGTGCGCACTCATATACCAGCCGTACCTTCGCTGTCTTGCGCAGGTTCTTGAGTGTTCCCGCGTGGTCGTAAGACGAGGTTGTATAAAATAAATCCGTCCCTGTTATCCGTTCCGCCTTAAGCAGGGGAGACAGTACTTCCTCTATCTCCGGCCTCTTGTAGTGGTCGGCAAGGAAGGCCACTGCCCTATCATTTTCTCCCATGTAAAGAACGGACGGCTTGCTGAAGGAAAGGAAATAGATCCTGTCCGGAAGCGGTTGTCTGAAGTGAGGCGGCACGGCGTACAAGAGGAAGAAAAAAGAGGCGGTTACCGCGAGAGCGCCTTTTGCTTTTTTCCCTGCAGAAGAAAAAATGAGAAATATCGCGGCATAGAAAGCGATAACAAGGAACAAGGGAACGGGAAGTCTCAATGCGACGACTGAAAGCCGGGAAGAAGCCATAATGCCCCCCAGGAACAGGGTCAGCAGGTATCTCAAGGGTTCAAATAGAAAGGGGAGCAGGAAAGAGAGAAGCGAAACGATAACCAGCAATCCCGTAAATGGGAGGAAGACGAGGTTTGTCAACAGCCCTGCCGGGTAGAAGACGCCGAAGTGATGCAGGAGTATGGGAAACACGGCAAGCTGTGCAGCGAAACTTGTCAAAGCCAGGCCCCGCAGAAAGCCCTTGTTCAGCAGGTTGAACCTCCTGTTGAAGAGAATTATCCCAGCGGTTGCAATGAACGAAAGCTGGAAGGATGCATCAAAGAGACTGTACGGATTCAGCAGAAGCATCAGTATTGCGGCGCTCATGATGGAGCCGGGTCCGTCTATATCCCTCTCCAGGATCTCCCCGGCATTGAAGAACGAGAGCATAAGCACCGCCCTGACAACAGGCGTCTTGAAGCCTGTAAGCCCCGCGTAAAACCACATGAACAGGAGCGAAAAGAAAGGGAAGAATTTGGGATGGATGTTGTTTATCCGCGCAAACGGGATGAAGATAATTTTTAGAAAGAGAAGGATAAATGCAATATGCAGTCCCGAGATTACAAGGAGGTGATACGTCCCGCTTCTTGTTCCTGCTTCCCGCAGGAAGTCAGGGATTTTCTCCTTGCCCAGCGTTATGGTTTCAATCAGCTCCTTTTCTTCGGGAAAATACGCAAAATACTTCTCAATCTTCTTCTTCAGCAGATTCTTGGTTTCATACAGGAGAAGGGACAGGGAATAACGGTTACGGGATGCTGCCAGCAATTCTTCAGCTTTTCCTTCAAGGTATATGCCCCGCCTTTCCATGAAACTGCGGTAGTCAAAAGTATATGGGTTCCTGGGAGGAGGGATTTTTCCAAGCGTCAGAGATTTCATTGCAAGGCATGTTCCCGGGATGAAAGCAGAATACGGCCTGTCCATTGTCTTGAGCAGGATCCTCCCGGAGGTCTTCAGCTTTTTCCCGTCAGGCCTCTGCACACTCTCTATTCTGACAACGTAGGAGGTTGCGAACGTGTCCGGTCTTACCGAGAGTATCGTCCCTTCCGCTTCCGTGAAGGTTACCCCCTCACTCCTTCCCTCTCCCCTCGGGGGAGAGGATAAAAGGTGAGGGGCAAGGGAAGTTTCCGGGAAAGCTATTCTTTGAATATCGTTAGAAGGGATGCGCAGGTGCAGGGAAGAGGTGACGGTACCGGCGAGAAAAAAAAGAGCAAAAAGAAGAACTTTCCTGTTTTTCAGTCCAATCAATAAAGAAGAAAGAATGACCAGGGCAGGCACTGCGGGATGGAGGTTGTTGTAGAGAAGGGTGATGCCGGCAACCAGTCCTGCCATGCAGAAGAGAAGGCCGTTTCTATGCCCCATTATTTATCTAACCATTCTCCCCTGAACGTGAAAACAATCTTTCCCTCCAGGGAGACTACCCGGAGGTCGCGATCAAAATAAACGGAGAGTTTTTCGCCGGAGCGCGCCATTACCGTAACCGGGGGATCCATCCTTCCCAGCAGGAAACCAACGATGCCTGCCGCAACGCTGCCGGTGCCGCAGGAAAGCGTTTCTCCCTCAACCCCTCTTTCGTACGTCCGTATCTTCAGGA
>CAYQXZ010000069.1:8046-9294 GCA_964421645.1 uncultured bacterium | reverse complement strand
AGAAGTGTATTACCAGTCGGAGAAAAGAATTACCTGCCAGAATTGAAAAAACCTCCTCTTCGCAAGGAGCTGCCCTCCAAAATCAACGGGTCTTGAGCCCCATCCACTTATCGTCCAATCTGGCGAGAGAATCGTACGCCCTTGCCATGTAGAGCGCATCCAGAACCGCAATGGCCGTCATCGCTTCAGCCACGGCGTAGATCCTCGCCACCAGGGTCGGGTCCCTTCTGGTGATCGGATTGAGTTTCTCCTCCTTCATTTTCCTCATGTTGATGGAGGTCTGCTCTTTGGAAATCGTGGGCGTCGGTTTTACCGCGATTCGCAGGACAATGTCCTCGCCGCTTGTTATGCCGCCGAGGAAACCGCCGGCATTGTTGGTTCTGAACCTTACCTTTCCGTCTTTCGTCATGTACGGCTGGTCGTTGTTTCCCGATCCCTTCATGTTTCCCACCCTGAAACCTGCTCCGAACTCTATCCCCTTGACCGCACCGATACTGCAGACGGCGTGCGCGATAGTGGCATTCAGCTTGTCAAAAACCGGCTCTCCCAGCCCCGGAGGCACGTTGTGGACAACCAGCTCAATGATGCCTCCGGCGGTGTCTCCCTCATCCTTGATCTCAAGGACACGCTTCTCCATCCTCTCTGCCGCTTCAATGTCGGGACAGTTAATCTCGTTCTTCCTGTAATTTTTCCTTATTTCCTCCCAGGCCATGTCCTTCGCCCTTATCCCCATGCACTCCTTTGTGTAGGCACGGATCTCTATTTTCTCCCTCTCCAGGATAAACTTCGCAACGGCTCCGCCCGCGACCCTGCCGACTGTCTCCCTTCCTGATGCTCTTCCCGCGCCGCACCAGTCCTGCGCCTCGCCATACTTCAAAAAGAAGGAATAGGTTGCATGCCCGGGTCTGAATATGTCCCTGTACGCCCTGTACTGGTCAATGTGAACCTTCTGGGTATCCACGTTGTAGATGATTATCCCCACCGGCGCGCCGGTTGTCACCCCGTCCTGTCCGATGCCGGCAAAGATATCGCACCGGTCGGTCTCCTTCCTGGGGCTGTTGAGCTTACCGTGACCCGGTTTCCTCTTGTCCAGCTCCCCCTGTATCACTTCTCTCGTCAGCTTCAGCCCGGGCGGGACCCCGTCAACGATTACCGCAAGGCCGGAACCTTTTCCTATGCCGTACGATTCTCCGCAGGTGGTAACGCGGAATATCCTTCCAAAAGTATTTCCCAGCATATCAGACCTCC